>PAAT01000126.1 GCA_002698965.1 Rhodopirellula sp.
CCCAGGTTGAACGAATCCTTGGCATCTCTATTGATGCGGATGAAGTAAAACGTATTCTGCTGACGCTAGGAAACACAGAGACCCAAAGCGACGACATTTCACTGACTGTGACACCGCCAACGTGGCGTAGAGATTTAACGCGAGAAGCCGATTTACTAGAAGAAATTGCCCGTATCCATGGTTACGAAAAGATTCCGGAAGACGTCGGTGTCCCGATGGCTGCTTCCTTCAAAAGTGACTGGGATCGAGTCACCTCGAAGCTACGTACGACCATGACAGCCATGGGATTTGACGAATCACTAACGGCAAGTGTCGTCCCGGCCTCCTGGACACAAACATACAGTCCCTGGTCCGATAAAACACCTCTGCGGACGCTTTCACCCATGCTGAAAGGTGCTGACGCGCTGCGAACAAGTCTTGTGCCTAGCCTTCTGGAAGTACGCCGTATCAACCAATCCCTTGCGAACCCAAGTGTTGAACTGTTTGAAACGGCCAAGATCTATCTGCCGACAGATAGCGGTTTGCCGCAGGAACAATGGACATTGGGGATCACCAGCGGACACGGATTCCAGCACCTGAAAGGCGTCATCGAAACGGCTTTACGTTCACTAAAAATTGACCGTCCGTTAGATGTCGAAACAACAGCACAAGATTTACTACATGCTGACTATTGTGCTTCACTAACTTTAAACGGTGAGCACTTCGGTTTCCTTGGTGAAGTAAATGAAGCCGGACTTAAGGCCTTCTCATTACGCAGTCCAGCTAGCATTGCCGAAATCCGAATGGATTTACTGGTACAACACTCAACTCTAATCCCTCAGCATTCTCAACTAAGCAACTTCCCTGCGATAACGAGAGACCTGAATATTGTGCTCTCCGAATCCGTCCGTTGGGACGCTTTGGAGGCTAGTGTACGGAGTGCCGTCGATGCCGAACAACTTGAAGATATCACCTATCAGGAAACCTATCGCGATCCTGAACGAGATGGGGCCGACGTAAAACGAGTGCTGTTCACGGTAAAGCTTCGCCGAAGTGATCAAACCATGACCAACGAACAGGCCGACGGTGTGCGAAGTGAGATCGTCGCAGCCATTGAATCACAGCTCGATGGAAAACTCCTGGGTTAACCCCGGCGACCGTAGTGGCAACTGGGCTTGCCTAAAACGGCAATGTCCATCAAATTACCCATCCGCTCGTCACGCTTATTTCTCGCTACCGTTACTGTAGGTGTCATCCGCCTGTGTCATTTTACGTCATACTGCTAGGGCTATTGTTCGCCCCGGATTCCAAAGCTGATTCGCCAATTGTCGTTCACTTTACTGCGCCGTGGTGTTCGGCTTGCCAGCAAATGAAACCTGGTATCGCATCACTAAAGCAGGACGGCTATGACATTCGAATTGTGGATGTCACAAAAAATGAGTCGCTCGTAAAACGTTATGGTGTCAAAGAGCTCCCAACCACCGTGATCCTACGAAAGGGCCGGATTGAAGATCGACGAATTGGCTACCTAACAGAGCAAAAGCTACACACCTTTATTGACTCAATAAAGGCCTCCAAAGAGAAACCAAAGGTGAGCCATTCAGTATCTACTATTTCCCGAACCCCCATCGTCGATGGCCCCTTCGAAAAAGCATCCCATTCCCGCTGGATGACTGTCAACCGGGCGCGAATACAACCCCTCACCCAAATGCTATCTCCTTCCGTTGGACGCCAACTTCTGCGTGCCACTGTTCGAATCAAATTAAACGATGCCTCCGGGATCTCATATGGCAGTGGAACTATCATTCATTCGCAACCAGGTCGGGCTCTGATTGCCACTTGCGGACATTTGTTCCGCGATGGAAAAGATAAAATGACTGTCCGTGTTGATGTGTTTTATCCAGGTGGTATGAAACAGGTTAAGGGACAAGTTCTTATCTATGATGCCAACGAATACGATGTGGCTCTGGTAACCATTCCTTTTGATGGCGGGATTACTCCGGTCAAGATTGCTGTTCCCGGAATGACTGCTAAAGAGCAGCGCGTCATCTCTTCGGGTAGTAATGGTGGAGCAAGGCCATCGCTCGAGCGAACAGTCATCAAATCGATTAACCGTTATGAAGGGCCGGATAACATTCAAATTCACGGCGCTCCTGTTGGCGGGCGCAGTGGCGGTGGCTTAGTCAATCAAGACGGCCAACTAATTGGAATTTGCAATGCTGCAGACCATGAAGACAACGAGGGTTTTTATGTCAGTTCAAGGTATATCACCCTGATGATGCAACGACTGGGGATTGATGACCTGATTCGGAATCAGTAAATAGGCACGTTGTTTCCGTGCGGAGCGGCTCTCAATTATTTGAACTCGGGATCAGAGAACGATTGAAGGCCATTCAACCTTAGAGGTCAACCCGCATTGGCCGTTCAGCAACACGACCAACTTCGTCCGGCCCACGACGTTGGCCATATTGTGGCCAGGCTGCCAGACCGTCAAGCTCGGGCATGAGTTCAACAAGCTGGCTCACTAGTGTCTCCGTCAAAGCACACATCTTCTCTGAAGACGCTTCCTCCTGAAGACTCATGGCACTACGCATGATTCGTACCATAGCAGCCCGCTTTTTAACTGGGTTTTCCAGGGTGGATTCTGGTTCTTCAATAAGATTTACAACGGGGACATCCAGAGCTTTGCTCCAGTTTGCTAATTCTGTGAGCGTCAGATTGGCCGTTGGTTTTTCCTGCTTACGCAGTGTGCGAACATCGATACCTGTATGGCGAGCAACACTTCGCAGTGTCATTTCCTGTTGTTCGCGTACAAAAGCAATCCGGTTCATCGGACGGTCGGCCTGTTCCACTGGTAAGGAAAACTTCCGCTTATGGCGATGTGGTTTCGCCTCCACTTTATTTCTTTTCCTGGAAGCCGGGGCCAGCGCGTCTAGAAGATTGAATTGAAGATCAACAGTTGCCATGGGAACCTACCCTCTTTCGTTCGATACCGGATTTGTTTCTTACCCCCGTTAGACGCGCTCTAAGCCCTGCGCGTTCCATAGAAAAATAAAAAAACCGTTAATTCTTTCCTAACCCTTAAAAACGCCCCCGAACAAGGCCCGTCTTCAATCCAAATCGACGACCATCCTGTTAAAAAAACCGCGTATGCGTTCAGTTCGTTTCCTGTTTAACATGGTTACAAATCACGAGAGAAGTCTTCATAATGAACAGACGAAAATTACCAATCTTTTGAGAATTCAATGTCTTCCGACGCCAACTTAAATCGCCCCGACTTTTCCCGTAATAACGGATTATTACCAGCCATTGCACAGGATGCCGATTCTGGCAAAGTTCTGATGCTGGCCTGGATGAATGCCGAAGCCTATGAGGAAACGCTTCGTACCGGTCGTGGGGTTTATTTCAGCCGGAGCCGAAATAAACTCTGGTACAAAGGTGAAGAAAGCGGGCATGTGCAAAAAGTTGTGCAATTACTCGTGGACTGCGATCGTGATGCCATTCTGATGCGAGTTCGCCAGCAAGGAGCCGCATGCCATGAAGGTTATGAAACCTGCTTCTTTAGCGAAGTAACTGACAAAGGTTTAAACATCATTGCAGAACGATTAGTAAATCCCGACGACGTTTACAATAAATAATCCAAGCTGACAAAGGAATACAACCATGAGTGCTGATGCCAAAATCCAAGAACTAGGTCTGGAACTACCTCCTGCTCCAAAACCAGGCGGGGTCTACAAGCCTGTCGTAATCAGTGGCAACATGTGTTATGTATCCGGACATGGCCCACTCCGTCCTGATGGCACCATGTTTACTGGCCGAGTTGGTGATGACGTCGATCTGGAATACGGATATCAATCAGCCCGCCAAACCGGTCTGGCTATCCTTGCCACGTTAAAAGCAAACTTAGGTAGCCTTGATCGAATCAATAAAGTTGTCAAAACTTTGGGAATGGTCAACTGCAGCCCGGACTTTGGTCAGCAGCCTAAGGTCATCAATGGATATAGCGATCTGCTAGCTGAAGTATTCGGACCTGACAATGGCGTTGGAGCGCGAAGTGCTGTTGGCATGGGAGCCCTGCCTGGAAACATCACCACCGAAATTGAAGTCATTTTTGAATTGAATGACGAATAAGCAACCCAGTTACTTCTTATCGAACAGCTTTGAGAACACGAATGGCCGACCCTCGCAAAATCCTCGTAACTTCCGCATTGCCATATGCGAATGGCCCCATTCATATCGGGCATCTCGTGGAATACATCCAAACCGATATTTGGGTAAAATTCCAAAAGTTACGTGGCAACGAATGCATTTATCTGTGTGCTGACGACACCCACGGTACCGCCATTATGATGAGTGCTCAGCGAACCGGCTGTACGGAAGAAGAATGGATTGCGAGAATCTCAGACGAACACCAGCGCGATTTCGCTGGTTTTGGAATTGAGTTTGAAAACTACGGTAGCACTAACAGCCCCGAGAACTACGAGCTTTGCAAACAGTTCTGGCAATCTTTTCGAGATGCCGGTCTGATCAGACAAGAAGCCGTTACTCAGCTTTTTGATGATGAAAAGGGAATTTTCCTCGCCGACCGGTTTGTTCGTGGAACGTGTCCAAAATGTGGTGCGGAAGAACAGTATGGCGATAGCTGCGATCAATGCGGAGCAACATACAGCGCTCGTGAAATCGTCAATCCAGTCAGCACTCTTTCCGGTACGATGCCTTCTGTAAAAACTGCGGACCATCTGTTCATTCAGATTGAAGAGTTACACGGATTTCTTGAAGAGTGGACTCAATCCGGTGATCATCTGCAAAGTGAAATTGCAAATTATCTAAAGGGACATTTTCTTAATGAACCTCTCCGCGACTGGGACGTATCACGACCACAGCCATATTTTGGTTTCGAGATTCCCGACGCTCCAGGTCATTTCTGGTTCGTTTGGTTTGATGCCCCGATTGGTTACATGGCATCAACAAAGCAATACTGTGATCGAACTGGTGACGACTTCAATCAATGGTGGAAAAACCCGGATACTGAAATTCATCATTTCATCGGCAAAGACATTACTTACTTTCATACCTTGTTCTGGCCTGCCATGTTGAAGGTTGCCGAATTCACTCTGCCAACAAAAATTCACATCCATGGATTTCTAACCGTCGATGGCCGCAAGATGTCGAAGCGGGATGGCACATTCGTGAAAGCGGAAACATTTCTGAAACACCTCAACCCAGCAGCACTCCGATATTACTACGCAGCCAAGCTCAATAACCGAGTCGAAGATCTGGATCTGAACCTCAAAGAATTCACGGCGAAGGTGAATACGGACCTAGTCGGCAAAGTCGTAAATCTGGCAAGTCGTACCGCGAAGTTCGTTGAGGATCTTGGCTTGTCGACCGAATATCCGGACGATGGCGGTTTGTTCAATCAGGGAGCAGAAGCCGGTGAAGCAATCGCGGCTGCATACGAGAACTGTGACTTTAATCGTGCCATGCGATTGATCATGGAGTTGGCTGACCGGGCAAATCCATTTGTGGAAAACCGCGAACCCTGGAACCTCCGCAAAGATCCTGAGCGACAGCAGGAATTACAGGACGTGTGTACTGTCGCCCTAAACCTATTCCGCCAAATCGCGATTTACTTACAACCGGTGCTACCGGAAATTGCAGAAAAGACGAGCTCGCTGCTAGGAGATCCAATCACGTATTGGGAGCAGGCAGCCACTCCATTAACCGGTACGCCGGTCGCAAAATTTGAACACATGATGAAACGTATTGAAGAGAAAGATGTAGATGCCATGATCGATGAATCAAAAGAAGAAAACGCAGCAGCGGCCGCTGAAGCGAATACCACGCAATACAATGACAGCGCTCAGCCTTTAATTGACGAACCACTTGCCGAGGAGATCACCTTTGACGAATTCGTCAAAATCGATCTGCGGGTAGCCCGTGTCGTGAAAGCGGAACATGTTGAAGAAGCCAATAAGCTTCTCAAGCTAACATTAAGTCTTGGTGGCGATGAAACTCGTCAGGTCTTTGCCGGTATTAAAAAGGCATATAACCCCGAAGACCTTGAAGGACGTCTGGTCGTTATGGTCGCCAATTTGGCGCCTCGCAAGATGCGGTTTGGAATGAGTGAAGGGATGATTACAGCCGCCGGCCCAGGTGGTGAGGATGTATTCATGCTAAACATTGATGAAGGCGCTCAGCCTGGACAACGGGTCCACTAGCTGTTACCCATCCGCTTCAGCCGCACCTAATCGCTTTCCGTCGGTGATGACGGTAACCGGGGGGAAGTCTTCTTTTGCAAGGTGACCTGTGACTGCTGATGCTGCGTCCAAACCATGATCATGCGGGCTATCAAATCGTAGCGTAGCGTAATCAACGTGATTCTCTTCCTGAAATAAGTGCAGGGTTTGCGTTGGAAACGCAAACTGAACTCCCAATCTCTGGGCAACACGCATAATGTCTGTCAGCAATCGATGACGTTCACGTAACTCCGTTGGCCAGTCCGTACACTCAAAAAACATGTACAAAAGAATATCGATACTACTGGCCGCAAGATCATTCACATAAACCTGAAAGTAGTCCTTCCTGGTATAAGGATGTCTACGGATAATCTCCCGAATGGCTTCACAAAATGCCTCGAGTTGCTCGGGGGTCGTATCATACTGGACTCCCAGTTTCGTCGTGAACCTTCGGAATTCACGTTTACCCATATTATCGACCACGGCAGTCGTGAGACGGCTGTTCGGCAAGACAATTACGGAATTGTAGAAAGTGCGAACGCGAGTACTTCTCATACCCACATTTTCCACCGTCCCTTCAACTCCATCGGAAACGATCCAGTCACCAATTTCAAACGGTCGGTCTGCAAGAACCGTTAGAGAACCAAATAAATTACTAAGCGTATCTTGTGATGCAAATGCCAGGGCGGCGCCCCCAATTCCAAGACCACCAATCAAAGCAGTTACATCTAATTGGAATACATCCGCAAACAAGACCAGCCCTACACAGATGGAGAATGCTTTAAGTGCTTTTCTCACCAGCGGAATCAGGAGATCATCAAATTTGGTTTCTGTACCTGCCGCTTTTCGAGTGATGACTGTCGCGATCCAGTCGATAAACCGAAAAGCAGTCCATACCGAAGCAACCACCGTAAAGAACTTAAGTGCTACGGTGACAATCAACAATAAACTTAATGGCAAGCCCAGACAAAACGCACCCCAATACCATACAACTGCCTGGGTGAGTAAACCAACAGGTTTCCAGACTTTTCGCTCTCGCTTTTGATCGTCCGGTGTATCAGCCTCTTTTTGATCACGACGAATCCAACGCACAATGATCGTCAGCAAGTTACGTACACTGAGATCCGCTAAAAAGCCAAAAAAGATCAGTACCAAACAACCAATCCACTGGTAATCGGCTAAAAGAAAGTGGGTCGTATGTAAGGACTCTGGAAAAAACTCCTTAAAACCTTCAGCCCAAGCTTCATGCAACTCGAGCGTTGAATTCAAATTTAATTTTAGGTCTGTTTCTTCCTGAGCTCGCGCCACACCAGGAAAGGTAAACATTCCCAACAAACTAATGCAAAATACAAGTTGCTTTAAGAATCGCATGGCAGACTTCCCCGATTAAATCGCTTTTATCGGGCAAAGTATAACAATCTCGCCCGCTTTAACGACAGGCTAATTAGCCCTGATGGAGCGGATAAGCCCAACGAGAAAGAATCGTCTTACCAACCAGTGCCGTCAGACCGACCATAAGAATGCCAAGCAAAGTCGAGAGTAGAATACTTGCATATAACACCTCCACCTGGAAATTCTGATTGCTCATAAAGATAAAATAACCTAAGCCTCGGCTGTCTATGTCATGGCCCGCCATATATTCTCCAACAACGGCACCGACAATCGTTAACCCTGAGGAGATTCTTGCCCCAGTTAAAAGGTAAGGCACCGCATTCGGCAATTTTAGTTTGAATAATAGATCTGAACGACTAGCCTGATACAAATGCATTAGCTCTGTTAATCCAACATCAACCGTCGTCAGCCCAGTGGTCACATTGGTCACTACAGGAAAAATACTAATCACCGTCACGATGACCACCACACTACTCAATCCTCCACCAAACCAAATGATCACCAAAGGAGCAATGGCAACGATGGGAACCGTTTGCAGTAAGATCATATAAGGATAGATGCTCTGTTTCGCCAATTTCGATATTGAGAAGAGTAATGCGAGTGTCACCCCCAAACAAATCGAAATAGCAAAACCGCTTAATGCTGCCAAGCCAGTGACAAATGTCGCTTTCATTAGGTCATCCAACTTCTTCCAGCTTTCCTCCGCAATTTCCAACGGACTGGGCAGAATAATTCGTTTGATCTCGAACACATAGTCTGCTAACTGCCAAACCAACAGTACAAAAATCAGGAACAGCACTGGTAGCAGAAATTGGCGAATCTCATTGCGGCTCATTGCATTGCCTCCTGCAAACGCTGAGTCACTTCATTAACCTGAGAGATATACAAAGCCGATCCTCGTAAATCCGGCGTCCTCTGCGGAGGCAACGATATCTCTAAATCGCTAACAATGGTGCCTTCAAGATTCATGACCAGGATTCTATCACTGAGATACACTGCCTCAGAGACATTATGAGTGACAAACAAAGTAGTCAAGCGCTGAGTTCGGCAAATCTCATGGATCAGTTGATTTAGTTGCTGACGAAGCAATTCATCAAGTGCGGCAAATGGCTCATCCATGAAGAGGATGTCAGGCTGTGTTACTAAAGCACGCGCCATCGATACTCTCATCCGCATACCACCAGACAACTGGCGAGGAAATTTAATCAGATCGTCTGAATTTAATCCAACGCACTCAATCGTTTCCTGAATAGACAGCATATCAATCCGTGGCCGCCGCCCATCACTGCTACCCTTAAGTTCAAGCGGTAAAACCACATTGTCACGAACTGTTCGCCAGGGCATAAGCGTCGGATCCTGAAAAACAAAAGCTGGCGTCTTAAAATCAGTTACGAACTTTTCCGCCGTACCTTCAATTAAGCCCGCCAGAGCGCGTAATAGCGTCGATTTTCCACATCCCGAAGGGCCGACAATCGAACACCATTGAGCCGCTGGAATTTGCAGCGACAGATCGCGCAGGATATCACTTTGACCTAGCGTGACATTCAGGGATGAAAGTTCGATAATATTTTTCACTAATTTGGCACTCTGAACGGTATGACTGGAACTGATTTCTGGCCACCTGCTTTTATAATAGACAACGTTGTACATTTGTTGACAACTAACTTACACCAGCATTCCTATTTACTTGTTTTCCCAATCATGACTCAGATCCCCGATCTCCCGAAACAAATTCTTGTCCAAGGCTCGATTCCAGAGTCCTTCGAGCGAGCTTTGTTGGGAGTCATTGTTGTTGATCATGGGTCGAAACGGGACGAGAGCAATATTTACGTGCAGGAAATGGCCCGGCTATTTCAGCACCATGCCGATGTCGAAATCGTAGAGCCCGCTCATATGGAGTTGGCCTCACCGGATATCAATGCGGCTTATCAGGCCTGTGTAGCACGGGGAGCTCAATACATTGTTGTACACCCTTATTTTCTCGCTCCTGGACGTCATTGGCATAAGGACATTCCGGAATTAGCCCGAGAGGCAGCACGACAACATCCGGAAACCAGTTGCGTTGTCACTCCGCCCCTTGGAATCCATAAGTCCATCATAGATGTGATGGCAACAAGAATCACCGACGCTCTTCCTTCTACAGATAATCACAATGAATAAACACCACTCACTCTTCGCTCTGGTCGCTTTTCTAATTCTTAGCGGATGTGAAACCGAGGAGCAGCCAATCCCACAAAACACTATCAACGACAGCGCAACACCGTTGACCAAAGTATCTCTACAGCTCAATTGGTTTCCTGAAGCGGAGCATGGTGGTTATTACGCTGCTCTGATCCACGGTGCCTATAAAGAAGAGGGGCTAGATGTGGAGATCATAGGTGGCGGGCCTAACAGTCCCGTCATTCAAAAGCTCGTGTCGGGGCAGGCAGACTTTATCGTTGGCAATGCTGATCAGGTACTAACGAGCCGGGCGAAAGATTCAAATGCGGTCGCTTTGTTTGCGCCACTACAAACGAGCCCACGTTGCATTATGGTGCATGAAGGTTCCGGGATTAATTCACTCTCCGACCTTAATGATATGACACTAGGAATAAGTGCGGGACGCGCCTTTGCTTTGTACATGCAAAAACATCTTCCTTTGAAAAACATTAAGTTCGTTGGCTATCCGGGCAGCCCGGCGGTGTTTTTAAGCAACGAAAATTATGGGCAACAGGCCTACGTGTTCAGCGAACCGTTCGTAGCAAGAAAGTCCGGTGCCAACCCGAAAGTTCTGATGGTCTCCGACTTAGGTTATAACCCCTACACCAGCCTGCTGATTACAACACAGGAAACCGTCAACTCTGATAAAGATCTCATCGATCGGATGATCCGCGCGAGCAGGAAAGGGTGGGCTATTTATCTTGACGATTCAACAAAAACCGATGAGCATATTCATACACTCAATGAAGAAATGGATTTGGAAATCCTCGCGTTTGGTGCAAAAACTTTAAAAGAATTGTGTTTGCCGGATGGCATGAGCTCGGACACGCTCGGCAATATGACCTCCGCACGCTGGGAACAGTTACGCGATCAACTAATCGAGCTGGAACTAATTGATCAATCTGTCGATGCCAATGCAGCCTTCCTCAAATAGTTAGAGCTTACCTATTCTTCAAGCCTCGAATTGCTTGGATTCCTTATAGCGAATACGGTATTATCAAAGCTGTCAACACACGTAATATTGGAACACTACGATGAATTTTCTCTACCTGATTGCTGATACAGCTATTGGTCAAATCGCAGGCCTCGGCATTGTCGTCATTCTTATGCTCGGCCTCCTAATCGTGACGCTAAAATATGGAGCGTTATGGTGGGAAGGGTATAACTGTGGAGCTCAGATCGGTTTGATTGAATTAGTAATCATGGGTCTCCGTCAGGTTAATCAAAAAGCCATCATGAAAGCCAAAATCAAGGCTGTTCAGGCGCAGTTAAAGACGGAACGAGATCTTCCTAAAGGCGCCAGCTTTGATGGTACGTTTGTGACAACAAACAGTTTGGAAGCACATTATCTTGCGGGTGGAAATGTAGGTAATATTATTGAGGCGTTGGTCGCTTCCAAGAACGCAGGCATTGCGCTTGAATTTGATCAAGCCGCTGCAATTGATCTGGCCGGCCGTGATGTAGTTGAGGCTGTCCGTACGAGTGTAGATCCAAAAGTCATTAGCTGCCCGGATCCCCAACGTAGTGGTAAAGAATCTCTTAGTGCCGTGGCCAAAGACGGCGTCGAGCTCAAAGTACATGCACAAGTCACGGTTCGTACCAATCTTGAACAATTGATCGGGGGTGCAACCGAAGAGACCATTATCGCCCGAGTTGGCGAAAGTATTATCTCTGCGATTGGTTCGGCTACACTGCACTCAGATGTGCTCCAGAACCCTGGCATGATCACCAAAGCGGTGCTGGAACGAGGCTTGGATTCTCAGACTGCCTTTGAAATTGTCTCGATTGATATCGCGGGAGCCGTCGTTGGTGAAAATATTGGCTCACGTCTGCAGGTAGATCAGGCCGAAGCGGATACCCGTGTCGCCCGTGCCAAAGCCGAGCAGCGACGAGCCGAAGCTATCGCCGTTGAACAGGAGCAAAAAGCTGAAGTCATTGGCAAACAAGCTAGCCTCATACAGGCAGAAGCCGAAGTCCCTAAGGCAATGGCTGAAGCCTTTCGTACCGGAAATATTGAAATACAAGGTAAATAACGTGCCCTCTATTAGAACTCTCTTTTGGGCAGCTTTCTGTCCACTCCTACTCACTACGATGACGAACGCCGAAGAACTCACCGAAACTCAGCAAAAGTTGCTAAAAACGTTTCACCGTGAATTCGTTCTCATCACGCCGGGACAAGGCAAGTTCCCCAAATCGTATGAAATGGGAGGCAAGGCGGAGAGAGAAACACCGAAACACAAAGTCAGTTTTGACTATTCCTTCTATGTGGCAAAATATGAAGTGCCACAAAATCTGTGGGAAGCGGTCATGGGTAGCAATCCTTCCCGCTGGAAAGGCCCCCGTAACTCCGTTGAAGAACTAACATTCGAGGATGCTCAAAAGTTTTGTACAACAGCAACCAAAATGATGCAATTGGCAAAGCTGATTGACAAAGATCAGGAGATACGCCTGCCTTCGGAGGCCGAATGGGAATATTTCGCTCGGGCGGGTACCAAAACTGATTACAGTTTTGGCGACGACGAAAAGCTGCTTGGGGACTACGGCTGGTTTACCGGCAATGCTGCCGGGAACGATCCACCTGTAGGTGTAAAGAAACCAAATGCCTGGGGTCTATTTGATATACACGGATACTTATGGGAATGGTGCACTGATACGGGAAGCGAATCTTATAAGAATGCCCCCAACGACGGCAGTGCCCATATCGAAAAGGATCGAAAGACACGTATTCTGCGCGGCGGTAGTTGGAAAGACAAAGCCGACAAGCTCACAAGTAGTTATCGTTACGTTGTTGCGGCAGATTTAACAGACGATGCCGTTGGTCTGCGTTGTATTCTCACCAAGAATTAAATCGATGGTTCCAAAATTTATCGGTTTGTTGGTCGTTTCAATGTGCATGCCGTTACAGGGAATCTCCAACGAGAAACCAGTAGGCAACCCCCGCCAAAATGCCTCGGTTTTCAAAAAGCTCCATAACGGTATTAATATCGATACGGCAAGTCGTGACAGTGGTGTGTGGTCAAAAATCCAACACGATGCAGCACATTTTGAAGCGGCGATTGATGCCGGTTTTGATTCGGTTCGGGTGTTTCTGCCGGTTCACGCAAATTACGAATCTACCGAACAACAGATTAAAGATGCTCTCTCAAATAAACTAGCCATCGTGGTTTGCATGTGGGGTTCTTCCGTATGGTCTAGAAACCCACAATTGGGAGAAAAGCAAATAGCAGATAAGTGGAGGAAGCTGGCCGAGGTTTGGGAAAAATACCCAAACGATCTTGTTTTCGAAATACTTAACGAACCTAAGGGCATTGGTTTTGAAAATGCTAAAGGAGCGTCGAAAGTCATGCCGCTCTATAATGCTGCCGTACAAGCCATTCGTGATGTCGACCCCGACCGTCCAATTCTAATTGGAGCACCCGGCTACAATGATTCTGAATTTTTGGACCCTTATGTGACGGAACAATACCTGACGTATAAATTTGAAGGTGGTAAGGGGTTTTATGATGACGTTAACACAGGTGTAGCGATCCATTTTTATAGCCCCGGACACAGGGATGGCCTTAATTTTGCGATGTGGACCATGGGGCTTGGAAACGAGGAATTGAAATGGAAGGGTCCGATCACAAAGGAAATAATCAATGCTGTGAATTGGAAAAATAGCGTCGGTGTAGACATTCCAATCATTATTACCGAATGGGGGTGCTGGCTATTTCCAAACCGCACCAATCAAGACTTGAACAAATGGTTGGATCACCATGTTGACCTATTCGATGCCCACAACATTGGCAGCATGTGGTACACAGGAATACAAAACAACCAGAGGGCATTCGGTATTTTTAATTCTGAAACAGGCTGGAACCAGACCGTCTTGGACAAGCTAACTGGAGTGAAACCAGCAGTGTCCCCAAAAATATCTCAGGTCATTAATGGTGAATTCTTCAAGCCGGATCATGCATGGCGGCTGACCACAGAAAAAATCTCAAGAGAATATATCTATGGGAAAATGGCTTTTAGTGGGATCAGTATGCTTAAGTTGAAAGTGCCTGCTGATACGGAAGGGCAATTATATCTGCAAACGTATAAAAATAAGGATGGATACATGGGGGCCCCCGACAGAACATTGTTACACCTATTCAAAGGCCAAACTTACAAAATTAGTTTTATTGCTGCGAGTGAAGATGGGAAAGGTCGCATGAAGATCATGTTGAAGGATGTCAAAAACATGCGTTCCATTTATGACAGTGCTGAAACGGGTGGTGGGTGGATAACGATTGGCAAAGAACCGCGTGTCTACACAAAGCTCTACACTCACAATGCTGAAACTATAATGGATGTCCGTCTTGAGTTGGATATCGGCTCCAAGCAGCAAATACTCTATTTAGATAAAGTGGATCTCATCAGGAACTAATCTAAATCCAAATCACGGTGAGACCCAAGTCTCCCGGGAGCTCTCACATATCTCGACACAGATGGCACAGTTGGTTCCACGACTAATTCTCTGAACTTCTCTGAATCAGGATGGTGGGGTAGAAATCTACCAAGAAATAACTCCGGTCCTTCGATCGACGCGATCTGCTCGATCACCATGACGGGAAAGATTTCGATTTACCACGCCAAGCTGACCATTAGCGTTTCGCATTGGTTGCGAAATTTAAGATCCGGACTGCTGAGCCCCGACTTTGTGCATCCCGAGATGAATCAATACGCACGGTGATCGTATGTCGACCAGCCTTCAAGCCTTCAGCTAACATGACAGTACGTGGATAATGAAGTCCTCTGCTGTGACGATGAAAGAGGTTGACTGTATGCCGCGTCTCGCTGCCATCTACGTGAACCTCTAGTATTCCCGCGTCCGGTCCGGCTAAGACATACGCACCAAGCGAGGTCCCTTCGAACGTGTATTTGAATTCACTTTGTACTGTTTCACCGTGCAATAATTGCAACCCTGCAAATTGCTGCCTGAAGCCGCCTGGAATATCCGTCCAGTCCGGAACCGACACTTTCCAATGCTCATCATACTTCGCCGCAACGGGGTCAGCGAGTTGCCCCCATACATAGCTACCATCATCCATTAGCTTTTCCGGCGTTGGGTGGACAACCATTTTGTCTACGTTTTTATCCCACCCCCGATCCAGCAACTTCCTGATCATCGCCGTACAAATGGCATTTCCATAAGGCTTTGGGTGCACTCCCCCATACAAGTCCCAGGTCGTTTTCTCATCGTCAATCAACTGCACAAGTTCGGCGCAGAGATCAATCGTTGAAATTTGGTAGTGCTCACACACTCGATTATGGGCCACTATCGGAATCGGCGTCTCACCGCGACGAATCGAATTCATCATCGATTGATTAGCAAAATGGGTCACAATGATGTCGGCCTTGGGGTTATGCCGTCGCGCTTGAGCCAGAAGTCCTTCCATGCCCCGGACAGCATGTGTCATATCATGTCCTGCGTCCTGATCATCATTCACCGCAAACTCAATGAAAAGCAGGTCCACATTGCCTTTTGACAAGACATCCCGCGTCAACCGATGGGCACCCGTCACGGAACAGGTGGATGATATCCCCGCATTCGTAAACTCAAACTCTGTATCGGGGAATCGCTGTTCCAGAAATGCGCTTACCATGGGGCGATAACCGTTCATTTGGGTGATGCTGCCACCAATGCAAGCAACATGCCCTTTACCCGACTGTTCAAACACCAACTTACTATTAGTCAGACTACCCCGCAGGTGAATGTTGTCGGAGGATACCTCCGGAATATCCTGAGCGGAGCAATTAACGACACTCAATACTAGAACGCAAATCGTTAGCAGCTTTTCGGGGAATCCCATCAGGCTATGATGTCCTCAACAACTTTCGCATCCGCGCTAACGGTCAATTTTTGCTCCTGACCGTTGTGAAGATAATACAGTTCTTTATGGTCGATCCCAAACAACTTAAAAATTGTTGCCTGATAGTCGTTAGGCCTGACAATGTTCTCCGCCGCCTTGTGACCCACCTCATCGGATTGGCCATAGGTAATACCAGGCTTAATTCCTCCACCGGCCAACCAAGTGCTAAATCCCTGCCCGTTGTGATCGCGACCACCCGTTTTCGGATCACCCTCAACAACTGGCAAGCGGCCGATTTCACCACCCCAGTGAACAAGCACTTCATCCAGCATGCCTCGCTGCTTCAGGTCTTTCACAAGGCCGGCGGAAGGCTTGTCGGTTTTCTTACAGGCACTCGGCAAACTAGTATGGAGAGAATTGTGGTTATCCCATGGCTGTCCGGCATGAAACAATTGTACAAATCGTACTCCACGCTCCACTAAACGTCGGGCAATCAGGCAGCGGGTACCATATTCTCTCGTGGCTTCCTCGTCGATGCCGTAAAGCTTATGAGTGGCTTCTGTTTCGCCTGAAATATCCAACGCTTCTCGGGCCGCATCTTGCATTCGAGCAGCAAGCTCATAGCTTGCAATGCGCGCTTCCAACTCATGTTCTCCTGGATGTTTTTCCGCATGGCGACGATTGAGTTTACCCAGAAAGGTCAAATTCGACGCCTGGACACTACCGCGAAGATGCTCCGGAGCATCAAGATTAAGAATACGTGGCTCTTTTGGTCGGAGTACGGTCCCCTGATAAATCGAGGGCATCCAGCCATTGGACCAATTATGAGTTGAATCGACCGGATGACCACCTGGGTCTGTGAGTACCATATACGCCGGAAGATTCTGAGTTTCACTACCTAATGCATAGGTAACCCAACTACCTAGAGCAGGGCGACCGGTCACTCCGGCAATCCCGGCATTCATATAACGAATGGAGACTTCATGGCCATTGAAGCCGGTATGCATCGACCGAATTAGGCAGATATCATCCGCGATAGAGCCTATATGAGGGATCAGCTCTGACATTTCCGTACCGGCTTCACCATGTTTACTAAAATTGAACGGTGTGCCCTTCAACACCTTGGTCGCCCGCTTGATAAAGCTAAAGCCAACGTCACCGTCGTACGTCTTGCCGTCTAACCGTGTTAATTCCGGCTTCGGATCGAATAGGTCCATATGCGATGGGCCACCATGCTGAAATAGCGAAATCATCGCCTTAGCTTTCGGCTCAAAGTGAGGCTGCTTAGCTGTCAGGTCAAACTTTTGAGGTTCTAGTTTCACATTACGGGGAACACCCAGTAATTTTTCATCTTCCAACAACGACGCCAGGGCAACGATGCCTAAACCCATCGCATTTTCGCGTAAAAACCCGCGTCGAGTAAAACCTGTCTGAATACCTTGTTTGGTCATTATCTTATTCCATATAGAGGAACTGATTTGAGGTCAGCAATGCCTGACAATAGTTGGTCATGGCCTGCTCAAATGGTGATTCATTTTTAGAAGCAATCAGCAATACTAACTGTTGCTCAATAAATTCAATCGAAAGTTGAACTTCTTCACGTGTCGGTGGACGTCCATAGGCCAACTGCCAGCCATAGGCAATTTGTTCCGCAATCGTCGCGTTCAACTCGTACTCACTCTTATCTAACGGCCCGTGAAATTCTTTATCTGAAATCCACGTTGCGGGCTTTGCCGACTCCAACTGGTTGATCGTGTAAATGTTAGAGAAGGTATCGGAAGTATAGTCTTCAATCATATCGACGATCGCATCAATTCTATCTCCGGATTCCACTTCAGCGGTCACCTCGTAATCCACACCACCTGTTTTTGCAGACCACTGTCCGAGTACTCCTAAACGACTACTGTAAAGAGTAAGGCGTACACCGTCACCATTATCTGATGGGTGATGAAGATTGCCTTTAATTTGAACTTTGCCGGTAACTGGAGAGGTCCATCGCCGAATAGGGCTGAAGCCTTTCGAGGCCGTATGACCGGAGGTCTTATTTAAAAATGAAAATCCAATTTGCTCATCAGGCACTTTCGCTCCACCCTTCCATGTATCGCTCCCATAAAACGGGAAATGGGTGAACGTAACGTTCGCAATTTCACCTTCTTTAGCATCACTGATTTCCCCATATCCGTAAGACCATGGATCTGAGTTTACTAATGCGTTTTCACCAAGTTCTAAGTTCAATCCTTCAATAACAGAAGATTCTATTTTTCCTTGTGCCTCCTGATTTAAGCGGGCCGCAAAGAAGTCTGCATAACGAAGGATAAAGTCGCTATTCATTAACATGAGCGATTGGGTTGCTACGGTCGAACTATCTCGCTTTGTACAGTTAATTTCCATCGCTGGAGCATCAAACGCTTTAAGAATTGCAATCGGCTCCGTCCTTTTCATTTGCAGATAGACACTTCGACGCTGAACTTCACCGTTAATAATGACCTGCCCGGATGTATCTTTTTCGACCATCACTGGCGCGCCAAACGTTGTTGTATCGAGCTTTCCGCTAACTGCAAGAATAGAATCTCGAATAGCTTCCGCATCGAGTCGCTTTACGGGAAAGTGGGAATACATTTGATTTCCGCCATCAATTTGATCTGCATCCGGAGTGCGTTTGGATTGCTGCATGTAAACAGTCGAGGTCATAATGACGCGGTGAAGGTGTTTGAGACTCCACCCTTTGGCCATGAATTCATCCGCGAGCCAATCCAGAACTTCCGGTTGGGTTGGCAGTGAACCGAGCAGCCCAAATTCGCCCGGTGTATCAACGATACCAGTGCCAAAATGATGCATCCAAAAACGATTGACTAATACCCGAGCCACCAACGGATGCCGGCCACTTGTTAACCAGCGAGCGTATTGCAAACGACGCCCTGTAGTCTGTGCTCCTTCCGGATTATCCTTAATCTGAAATGGACTGTCCGCCGGTGCCGCAACAGTAAGACCACCGGGAGCTATTTCCTGCTGGGGCTGGCGATAATCACCACGATAAAACAGCAGCGTCGGATCCACTTCCGGATTTTGTTTTGTTAACGCTCGAACATACTCATGCACCGGTTTGGTTGCCCGAACCGCCGCAATTTCACTATCCAGTTTCTTCAGTTCATCGGCATGGCCCTGATTGTATTGGTACAAAACACCAGGGTTTAGATTGCCAATATTAGGGTTCGTCGCAAGCAACTCTTTCTGTTCGTCTGTTCGCTTATCGCCAGCAGTACGATACGCCATTTCCAGTGGTTCGCGTAATGCTTCGTCAAGTTTCTCTAACTCCGCTGCCAAAGCGATATCCATATATTCTGTTTGTTTGGCATTACGCGCCTTGCCCATTTCCTGAGCTTTCGCTTCAACCTCGGCGGCGTTCGCGTGATCTTCATCTGTATACAGCGAAACAGCTCGATTTCCTGGTACTTTCCAGCGTTTAGGATTCAATGCGGGCTCAAAAACGGCTCGCATTCGGTAATAATCCTCTTGTGAAATGGGATCATAACGATGGTCATGACATTGAGCACAGCCAACCGACATGCCTAACAGCCCTGTCGAAACTATTTTGACCGTATCGATCACAACTTGATTGCGTTTTTCTTCATTATCACCCTGCCCCGTGCCGTCGGAAGCCATCCGGAGATAGCCTGTGGCTGTAAGTTTTTCGATCTCTAAAGGTGACATATTTTTGTAGGGCGGTTCCACCAATTCATCACCTGCCAATTGCCATGTAATGAACTGATCGAATGGCATATCACTGCCAATCGCCTTGATCACCCAGTCACGATATTTATATGCCCACTGACGATTCGCGTCATTGTTACTGGAACCTTCTGAATCGGCATAACCTGCCACGTCGAGCCAATGACGACCCCATCGTTCGCCGTATTGAGGGCTATCAAGCAATCGGTCAATAACCGTTATCCACGCTTCGGAACTTTCGTCACTCAGAAACGCTTTCAGTTCCTCGGCCGTCGGTGGCAGACCCGTCAGAGCGAGTGATGCCCGTCGTAAAAGAGAGGGTTTATCTGCATCCAGCGCAAAGGAAAGATTATGTGGTTCCATCTTCGCCAGCAATAGTGCATCAATTGGGGTTCGTACTCGATCCACATCTTTAACGATCGGGACGTCAGGCCTTTGAATAGCTTGGAATGCCCAATAAGATCGCTCTTCAAAGGTTATTCCAAGTCCAGGGCCAATGGTGGCCGGCTCCGGCCGGGCTGTCTTAGCACCTTCCACAATCCACTGACGAATCGTCGCAATCTGATCTTCCGGGACGCGGTGCGACCCTGGCGGCATCTCACCGCTCACAATGCGTTCGAGGAGATAGCTTTCATCCGGTTTCCCTTTAACCAAAGCAGGCCCGAATTCACCGCCCTTTTCCATTAAACGAACAAGGCGCAAATCCAACTCGCTTTTGACCTCCTTTTCGGCACCATGACAATCGTAGCAATGAGCCCGGAAGATCGGACGGATATGCTTCTCAAATGTTAATCCTTCGTCGGCGTTCGTAACGATCGGAACACTCAAAAAAAGAGCCATCAATATAAAACAATGATGTCTGTTCATAACAAAAGTAGCCCGGGATAGGTAAGGCGAGGTGGGAATAAGCGTAGAGCTTCTTAGTCTCTATTTTAGGTCAAAATGCCGTTTTCTGCATGAGGAAATTGCTTTCAAGCTATGGTTGATGACGGCATCCCATGCAACAAAAAAATTCGACGTTCCCCATCAAAATCGAGGGGCATGAGGTTTATCGAGTGCCGCCCGCTTAGTTTTTACGGTGATCCCAATGCTTGTAAAGC
The DNA here is from genome assembly GCA_002698965.1 of Rhodopirellula sp. GTDB lineage: Bacteria > Planctomycetota > Planctomycetia > Pirellulales > Pirellulaceae > UBA721. The sequence goes on from PAAT01000126.1 coordinate 20,473, forward strand.
AACTCTGTTAATTCTTTTACGATTTCAGGGTTCGTCGACGCACGATTATCTGTCTCAGCAGGATCAACCCGCAAATTGTAAAGCTGGGGCCCTAAATCCCGTTCAGGATGAGACCACTTATAGCGATTCACAATGCCATCATACGACAACAACAATTTCCAATCTCCTTGAATGACGTAACGATAAAGCAACGTTTTTGTATGGTCATTGAGATCAGCAATGTCATGCGCATAAGACTCTCCAAACAACGCATCATGAGGCGAGGTACGTCCTTGGGCGACATCGATCAAATTCTTACCGTACATATGTTCTTTTTTCTCAAGCCCCGCAAGCTCCAGAATCGTCGGAGCAATATCGATCGAACTCACAAGCTGACTACGTTTCCCCGGACGCACTTGGCCAGGCCAACGAACCATGATCGGCGTACGAATGCCCCCTTCATTAGCGGACTGTTTTGACCTAGGAGCGTAAGATGACCGCCAGGCGGAGCCAAGATCCATGTCAGGAGTCCGTTGGATCCATCCATTATCTGTAACATAAATAATCACCGTGTTCTTTCGTAAGCCTTCGTCATCAATGATGTCGAGCAACTGACCACATGTTTCATCGAACCATTCACACATCGCATAATATTTTGCCAATTGAACAGGTCGATCTTCCGCTCGGTATTTCACCAACAAACGCTCTGGTGGGTTGTGCGGCGTATGCGGAAGGAATGGTGCGTACCAAACAAAGAAGGGTTTCTCCTGATCTTTCGACTCCTTAATGAAATTGTGAACTGGCTCCATTCCCTGGCGGCCGATTTGCAATCCAACATCACCGTGCCGACCGCCTCGCTCTGGATCACCATGGGTCATGCCATGAGTAAACCCGCCTCGTGAATAATGGCCTTCCCACCACTTGCCACTCTGATGGCTCAGATAACCCTTCTCCTGTAACATTCGGGGGACCGTGTCAATCCGATCGATATTAGCAATCAATTGATTTCTCAATTCCTGATAGGCTCCCGGCTTAGCGCCCGCTCCCAATGGAGTGGGGTCATTACCTGTTATTTTATGGTGTCGAGGATAGAGGCCTGATACTAGTGTCGCCAAAGAACTTCGACATAATGCCTGAGGCACATAACCCCGGGTAAAGGTTGCACTTTCACGGGCAAGCTGATCAATCCGTGGAGTCTTGATGACAGGATGAGCCAAAAAGCTGTAATCTGTCCATGCCTGATCATCAGAGATGATCAAAACAACATTCGGGTTTGGCGGCAACTTTGGTTTAGGCTTAGCCTTTGCGGATGGAATGGGAGGCGTGAGTTTTGCTGGCTGTGTTTTCTTTTCTTCCTCGGTCTTTTCACGTAAATACCTATTCGTAGGAATCAATTTATAGCTATATTCCCCTCCATATGAATCCCGCAATTCAAGACAACGATCCCGCATCTTCTTGAGCTGCGACTTGTGGGCCGGGACAGTGGCTAGATTTATTAACTGATCCGGATCGGACTCCAGGTCATGCAGGAACTCAAAATCGTCCTGAAAATAATTGGCATAAACCCAACGCTGAGCACGAACTCCTTCCCACTTAGGTATCCGGCCGGGAACATCCATCAAATGTTCGCAAAAGAAGTCAGTGCGCCATTTCTTAGGGGTCTTACCCGCCACCAAACCACCAAGAGCCTCACCTTGATATTGTTTAGGCAACTCAATCCCAGCTGCCCGAACAAACGTGCTGGCAAGGTCCAGGTTTAGCACGACTTCATCCCGAACCTGGCCTTTAACATCATCCTTTACTCGGGGGTCAGCGATAATCATCGGCACACGTAAAGACTCTTCGTAGTGAGACCACTTTCCGGCAAAGCCTCGCTGAGCCATGTAATACCCGTTATCACCGGTGTAGATGACAATCGTATTTTCATCCAGGCTGAGTTCTTCCAATGTATCGATAACGCGACCAACAACATGATCGATGCCGCTTAACATACGGTAATAGGAGCGGATATTTTTTTCGTATTTCTCCTGGGTATCCCATCGCCAAAAGAAGCGTTCTCGATTCAGGCTTTCGCGTAAAAATTCTGGTTGACTCGCAAATATCTCCGGAGCATTCAAACGGGGGGGAGCAATCTCTATATCTTCGTACATCCCGTCCATAACTTTTGGCCAGGGAAAATGGTCTACTTTATCACCATCTTCGGCATGTGTGGCATTAAAGCTAACCGACAGCATGAACGGCTCATCTTTGTTTGCCTTGATAAATTGAATGGCCGCATCACCGGAAAGCTGCGTGGTATGGCGAAGTGAACCATCCGGCTGCGGTTTAAAATACTTATTGCGATTGATCGGCTGGAAGAAATCAAACGCTTGCTTGGTTCCTCCAGCAAATCCGACGCCGAACTTACCAACAAATCCTGTTTTGTACCCGGCGTTCTTCATCACAACCGGATAAGAATGTGACACCAGGTCCTGAGCGATCGCTGGGGTTCCAAACGTATAGTGATGACTCCGCTCAACCAGCCCCGTAAAAATCGTCGCCCTGCTGGCTGCACAAATGGAAGTCGTGACAAAAGCGTTTGTAAACCGAGTTCCGCGGGCAGCAAGCTTATCAAGGTTAGGTGTCTTTACAAACGGGTGGCCGTAACATCCCAATTGATCATTGCGTTGATCGTCAGCTAAAAAAAATACAATATTGGGACGCGCCTTTTCGTCTGCGGCCTGCAAAGAGCCCGATACGAAAGAAAGCGTGGCTAGAGAAATTAGTACAATTCGTTGTAGATATTTGTTCATCTTTGAATAGTATCTTTTGATAAAGAGCCTATGAAATAAAAAACACTCTCTCGCTATTGGCTTGATCCAACACCGAGGAGTGTCTTCAATTGATCTGCTAAAGCTAGCTAATCGTCAGTCGTTGTTTCCAATCGCCGTGATATTCACGCTGCCACAATGCCATCGCTTCCTCATCATTAAGGATATGGCCATTGCTCGTATCGCACGCAAGCATCCGACCTACACGTTGTGAGATATTCCCGAGGTGGCAAAGCAGGGTACTGCGATGACCAATTTCAATTTCAGCATGTAAGCTTTCCGGATCGTTGTTTCGGATCGCTTTAATCAGGTTATCGACATGCTCGGGCTGACCCTGACCACCAGGAGCACGCTTCACTTCCTTATTACCACGATCGTAAACCACGTATCCACCACCGCCGAGGAATTCAACCATCCCATTCTCGCCAAAGACTTTCACGAAGCCGGAGCCATTACGGTTACAACTACTACCTTGCCAGGTGATTTGAGATTCATTTTCGAATTCGAAGGAAACAATATGAGTATCGGGCGTTTCCTGATCATCATCAAAGTAGTAACGTCCACCGGTTGAGCTCACGGTCATTGGAAATTCGACCTGCAATGCCCAGCGCGCGATGTCGAGTGAGTGAATCCCATTATTGCCAAGTTCTCCATTGCCATAGAACCACCGCCAATGCCAATTATAGTGCACTAGGTTATCAATATATTCTCGACGTGGAATTGGTCCCTGCCAACGTTCGTAATCTAAATGCTCCGGAACTTCAGCAGGTTTACCGGAGCCGATGGAGGCGCGAGCACTAAAATAAACACAGCGTGCGGAGTGAACTTTACCAATGCCTCCACCGTGAATGAACTCAATGCCTTCGCGATAAGTCGGGGCACTACGTCGCTGAGTCCCAATCTGAACACAAACTTTATTTTTGCGGGCAGCCGCAATCTGCATTTCACCTTCCCAGGGATTCTGACAACATGGCTTTTCAACATAAACATGCTTACCTGCTTCTGCTGCGACAATCGTTGTGGGAGCGTGCCAGTGGTTTGGAGCTGCACAAGCGACGATATCTACCTCGTCATCCTCAACAAATGTTTCCCATGTGGTGATGGCCTGAGGCCGATATCCCACTTTACCTTCCAATTCCTCAGCGGCTCGTTCCGCTCGGTTCTTATCCACGTCACAAACGTATTTAATAACACAGTCACTGTGCTTTGCGAATGTATCTGCCAGACTCCGCCCGCGGCTCATACCCATGACAGCGACGACCAGTTTCTCGTCCTCTGCAGTGGCTTTCACCGCGGGTGTCATCGTTGTCGCAGCAGCAGTGACCGCTCCTGCCGCAATAAAATCACGACGTTTTACGTTTTGTTTTTGCGCATCATCAGACATAGCATACCTCTAAGGAATGAATTAATTTGCCAAGCGTAAAAAGAACGACCAGCTCTTAGCCCATCAACTCCTGCATGGGAGTTGGGTCGCTTACCAAGTGGGTTGGGCGACCTTGTGGGGTATATAGAATTTTACCCGGGTCGATGCCAAGTTTCGAGTAAACCGTCGCAACAAAATTCTCCGGACTCTTTACATTTTCAATGGCGGAATATCCTTTACGGTCTGTCGCTCCGACGACAACGCCACCAGGGGTGCCGCCACCAGCCATTAAAACGCTCATGGCGTTAGCCCAATGGTCACGACCGGGAGTGGTCTGGCCGGAGAGGGTTGAAATCTTTGGCGTGCGTCCAAATTCACCCAAGGCCAAAACCAAAGTCTCTTCCAGCATACCGCGTTCGTCCAGATCATTGATGAGTGCAGCAACGCTTTGATCCCAACTTGGAAGACGTTTTTTACATCTACCGAAGATATCGCTGTGATGATCCCAGCCACCGTCATAAACGGTTACAAATGGGACGCCGGCTTCAACAAGTCGGCGAGCTAACAGGCAACGCTGACCAAATGAATCACGGTAGTACTTGTCACGCATATCATCGGTCTCTTGAGAAATATCAAAAGCCTGTTGAGCATCCGGAGATAGAACAAGGCTCATCCCTTGCTCATAATACTCATCAATCGCCACCGCCGGATCACCAGACGCTTTATCGTTGAAACGCTTCATGCGATCAAGCATACTTCGGACGTTTGATTTTGATTTGAACTGTCCGTCCGTTAAACCGCCCGGGATAGCCACATCACGCACACGAAAACTGCTACCGTTCGGGTCGTCCGCAACAACGAAAGGTGCATGATTAGCCCCTAAGAAGTTCGGGCCACCACTGCGTGACATTCGGGGCAGTGAAAAGTAGTTTGGGAGAGCTGACTTGGTTCCAAGCTCATGGCTCGCCACGCTTCCCATACTCGGATGAAAACTTACAAAGGCTCCGCAACCAACGGGGATGCGAGGCGGTGCGCCGGTCATCATGTAGTGATTGCCAGCACCGTGATTTCCCTGATTATGCCTAATCGACCGAATCATTGCGAACTTGTCACTAATCGCTGCAAGCTTCGTCATATGCTCGGAATAATGAATGCCGGAATTAGCCGTCTGACAAGTACCAAATTCGCCGCGAATTTCTGCAGGTGCATCGGGCTTCGGGTCAAACATTTCAAAGTGCGTAGGACCACCATCCATCCAAATCAGGATACAACGCTTGGCTGTACCGGTCGCCGAACCGACTGCCTTAGCCTGTGCTTTCAATCGAAGTGAGTCGGTTAAACTGAGTCCAGCACCAAACATTCCCCCCAGGCCCAGCTTCAGAGTATGGCGTCTTGTAATACCTTCGCAATTGGAATATCTCATGGTTCGTTTTTCACTAAAACCTAATAACTAATGTTCTCTTCTCAATAATACCTCACAGACAAAACCTGTGAAATACAAATCACCGCACCAGATCTATCTTATCCTCGGCCAGATGCGTCCCTTGGGAATTTCGAATGGTCGCTCGCAGAATAATAGGAGCGTTTAACACTATATCTCCAGTATCGGCAAACTGTATTTCAATCAGACCATCATTCTGCCCGGCCGGTACGGAAACTGGTATCGCGGACACCCCTTTTAGGTGGTGTGGCATCACAATTTCAACCGTGACATCACCTTGAAGCACGCCACGATTAATCGTAAATGGCAATGGTTGCTTACCTCCCGGCTGAAATTGAACTGAGGCTATGGCACTGGTAACGGACGACAATGATGGCGAGATAAAGCATATGATCTGATCATTTTGTGCACCTGACGAATGGCTTACACGATGTTTTGTTCCGTCATGGTCTGTGATGATTGCTGAGCCGCAGACGACCATGCGGGCTGTTCGGCCAGGTTGCATCCAGGGCGCTAACTGAATGGCATATTTATATTGCTCAGCCCCGGCGGGGACAATAATCTTCTCACCCGTGACACCCTGTAAATGACGAATTTGCTTGTCTGCCATCGTAATTTCAATTGGGCCATCATATCCGGTCCTTTCGATATACAGCATCTTTTCAAAGGTCGAACCCCGATGAGCATAGTTCGTATCAAACGTTCCAAATAGTTTAAAGGGAGTGGCAATCGCAACGGCCAGCTTAAGTTGATCAAATTCCTGCCAGATGGCCGTCGCTGAAATCTCTACTTCTGTTTCTGGCTCACCCTCTTCGCCGTGGAGGATCGCTTTTCCAACCACCGTAAGATCATAAGTTGAAATAGCAACTTGGTCGTCACACTTCAGTGTGACATCTGCTTCATTCTTATTTGGAGCTATTGCATTTCCTTCAACCGTTACACCTTCCGGTAAACCTTGAAACTCAAGATTTATTTCTTCACTCATTCCACCAAAACGTTTCGCAGCCACCTTCAACTTGACAGACTGCTCCCGTACAAGGGTTAATTCACTTGCCGGTAAGGAAAGCGTAAATGATTTTGTCGATGCCGGACTTGCAGCCGTCAGCCGATAGCCAAAATTTAGTCCGCCACGACTAGCAAATCGTTCTGTTATAACCAATCGATAATCGCCATCTTCCTTAAAGGTAAATGAGAAAGAGGAGTCCGTGTTGCCTTTAGCCACATCATCATTACCTGCTAAGGTCTCGCCTTCTGCATTTTGCAACTCTACAACGGAATCGAGTCCCGAGCCAAACGCCGCCGCTTGTAAATCAAACTGAATCGTTTGTCCAGCTATACCTTGGAGAAGCCATTCATCTTTTTGGCCTGCTTCTGTGATTTGTCCATTGAAAACCGCGGGCAATTCAACCGCCGGGAGCGGTTCTTTGTTAAGCTCTGCTTCCAGATATTCCGGGTAATCACTAACCTGGAGCTCAAACCGTCCACCGCCTGGCAACTCAACGTCTTGCTGTTCTGTTTTGCTGGTTAACGGTATTTGATACGGGGCAGCCTTAAGGCCCTGGCCTTCCAAGTTGACGCTCAATATTGCACCTCGCTGCCCGCCAAAAGGGAAAACCCTATCGACAATCTGGCCATCGGTGATCGTTAAACGATAAACATAATTTTGCAAACCGCCAAACTGGCTGTCGTGAATACGCACCTGATAAAGACCTGTGGTATCCGCTTGAAAGCGGAGAAAGGAGTCATTGTCAAAATGGTCAACATTTTGAGCAATTAAATCACCATTTCCGCTAACAACCTGAAGATGTGAGTCCAAAGGGTACCCAAGTCTTGAAGACATTACTTCCACGGTATAGGACTTGCCTGCTTCAGCTTTGAACTGCCATACATCGACATCTTCACGCGGAAAGATCCGGCCATTGATCGTCAACGGAAGCTCAACATCAACCGGCACCGGAGTGCCATCAATTTCTTCTTCAACAATCTCAGGCAATTCACCCACAACAAAGGACTGCGCCGGTACGATGCCCTGGCTCGTCCAGACTCGCCAATAATGAATTCCTAGTGCTGCTTCCTTATCGACCTCAATCGTCGCGCCATTATCAACCGGATAGTCCTCTTTCGCCTGAGAGGCGGGCATGGCAATACGTGGACCTTCGAACCACAACGTATTGGGAAGTCGCTGAACATCTGGCGAGGCCTTGATCGACGTACTCATAAACTCAAGAGGAGCACGATCGAAAAGATAGAACCCTCCTATCTGAACATCTATTTTCGATCCTCGTTGAGCACCGGCGGGATAGATATATGAAACGCCTGGTACTTCGGCCTTGAGGCCACTTACCATTAGAAAAATCGGAATCCCGTAACAGAGACATTGTTTTAGAACACGCCACATGGATATCTTCGCCCGTTGAGATTAGAAGAGTTCAGAGATAACACGTCCTGTGCCAGGCACAATTGGCACGGGACGACCTTCAGGAGTAAGAAACTCCCGTTCAGGATCGATACCCATACCATGGTAAATCGTCGCCATTAAGTCTGCCGGCCCAAACGGTGTGGTTGCAGGCCGTTCTGCCCGTTCGTTCGAGGCACCAATCACTCGGCCACCCTGAACTCCACCACCTGCCAGTGCAATGGCACAGCTTGGGCCCCAGTGGTCTCTTCCTGCATCTTTATTAATGCGGGGTGTACGACCAAACTCACCAGTCACAAGGACCATGGTGGAATCAAGCATTCCTCGATCTTCCAGATCTGCAAGCAATGAGGACATGGCTGCATCAAGTTTAGGCAATAATTCATTCTTAAGAACATGAAAGTTGTTGTAGTGGGTATCCCAGTCAATATGGTTTACAAAAGCACAACGAACGCCTGCTTCAATCAATCGGCGAGCCATTAGGCACGACTGGCCCAACATATTACGACCATATTTTTCACGGACTACATCCGGTTCGCTATTAATATCAAAGGCTGCTTTGGTCGCTTCGGATGTCATCAGTTCGAAGGCTTTTTCCTGATAGGTGCGCATAGCCCGTGCACCCTGATTAGCCTGCGTAATAGCGGACTGTTCGTATCGATTGATCGTCTTTAAAAGTGAACGGCGGTCATTCAGGCGACGGGAAGCCACAGCAACTGGTGGTGCAAGGTCGGGCACCTTGAAGTCCGGTGCATTGGGGTCTGCACCAACAACAAATGGCGTTGCGGTGGAACCAAGATAACTGGAGCCGGCGCTATTGTGCATCCGGGGTAAACAGACGTATGGTGGCACCCCGCCGCGAGGTCCGAGTTCTTTGCCAATAACTGCGCCTACACATGGCTTTTGATTGTTCGGTTTAAGACCACCATTGAAGCCCGGACCTGATGGATAACCGGTCAGCATGAAGTGGTCGGCCTGGCCATGGTTACTGTTTGCATGTCCAAAGGAACGAACAAGTGAAAACTTGTCATGTATTTTCGCCAGCTTAGGGAGGTGTTCACTAATATGAATACCTGGAAGATTGGTTGAAACAGGTGTGAAGTCACCGCGGAATTCAGATGGAGCATCGGGTTTCATATCCCATGTGTCAATCGTAGACAGACCACCCTGTAAAAACACGATAATCAAAGAAGTATCTTTCGTATCGACACCATTAGCTTTTAAGCGAGCTTCATGCTCAAGAAGGCTCGGCAGAGTTAAGCCCATTCCAAACGCACCCGCTGCGCCAAAACGCAACATGTCTCGTCTGCGAATCCCGTCACAAAATCGTTGTTGAGTCATCTTCGTAAACCTCTTAGTGGTTAAATAAGAACTCCAGAGAATTCATAACACTCCAGGCTACGTCCTCTAAGGCGAGTTGCCTGTCGTCTGAATTCTCTAAATGCCCGACAGCAGCTTCCAGCTCATTCTCATTCGGATATCGTGCAAAACATATTAAATAGATTTCTTCGATTGCCTTCTTATTATCGGCAATTTTGGTGGCGATCGCCCTAATCCGTCCATCCTGATGGTTTAATTTTTTCTGGATGGCTGGTGAATTAAGCACGTGTAACACCTGACTAATCGTTGGTTCGCTTACACGCTCACATTCGCATGCGGTCGCCCGAACTGGTCGACCGAACACTTTCAGGAAATAATTAGGGACCGAACTGTCCCACAACTCGATGGCACGGCTACCTGCCGGAACCCCTTCAAATTTCTCAGGGCGACCGGTTACCTGAGAAATTGCATCCAGCATCACTTCAGCTTCCAGTTGTTTGAAAAGATAACGGGAGTAGTTCTGTTCATCACGTTCGTTCGTCGGATTCACCTCTGGCGATCGCTGGTAGGTTGCACTCATCAAAATAGTTTTTACCAATTGCCGAAAATCAAAATCCGCTTCCACGAAATGATGTGACAACGCCTCCAGCAAGGCTGGGTTCGTTGGTGGATTGGTCAACCGAACATCATCGACAGGCTCAACAATACCTCTACCCATAAAATGAGCCCAAGTACGATTAGCGACATTACGGGCAAACCAGGGGTTATTTGTTGCCGTCATCCACTCCGCCAGGACCAAACGCCGATCGCCTTCTGGAGATTGCTCTGGCATTACCGTACCCAATGCATAAGCGTTCACTGACTCGCCAGTGCGGGGGTGCTTGGTGACAGGATTACCACTTGCAAGCAATACTTCACCCACCTTGGATGGTTTATATTGCAGCTGAGTGAAAAATGCCTGCATCCCAAAATAGTCTTTTTGTCCCCAACGGTCATAAGGATGATGGTGACACTCGGCACACTCGATACGAACCCCTAGAAACACCTGACTCAAGGTGCTCGCGCGCTTGGCCGAAGGCACCGCCTTGTAGAACAAACCTGCTGGTGATTCACGCAATGGCCCCTCGGCAACAAGCAGTTCTCTGGCGAACTGGTTCAGTGGCTTGTTTTGTTGGAAGCTCTCGCGAATCCAGTTGTAATAGAGGTAAGCGTTTTCGTGACCCAAAGCCAGTCGATCCACTCGTAACAAATCAGACCATTTCAAGGCCCAGTAGGTACTAAACTCGTCCCGTACTAAAAGTTGATCTATTAACTGCTCGCGTTTGTTTAAGTCTTTCCGTGCCAAAAACTCCCGTGCTTCCTGCGCAGTAGGTAACGTTCCGATCGTATCAATGTAGACACGTCTTAGGAACTGCTCGTCATCACAGTCACCCGAAGGAAGGATATTGAGTTTCTTTAGATTGTTAAGAACGTGATCGTCAATAAAGTTATACTGTTGCGAGCTCGGATAGGACTTGATTGTTTCTTCACGAGGAACAAAAACATGTAGCACGTCGACTCGCCCCATATAAGTAGCCATCACCGCCGCTGTTCCCGGGGACTGACCGGCCGTCACATGGCCAAGCGCATCGACCACTGCTTGATTGGGAGAGTTAGTCTGAAATTGAGTTAGTTCCGTAACATCGACCTGCCGACCATCGGAAAGCGTCGCCATCGCTCGCAACTGCTGCGTCTCGCCCATTTTGAATATTCTTTGCCGAGGCGTCATCTCCAAAGAGACAATCGTGGCATCTTCATCGGATCCGACTGGTAATCCCTGAGCAATCCAATCCCGAATCGTTCGATATTCGGGACGTTCGCGAGGGATCGGAATCCCTCCTCCGTGTGGAGTTCCGCCGCTCATTTTTCGAAGCAGCAAACTTGCCTGAGGTGATCCTGGGAACACGCGACGACCGCGACCTTCCATCGCAATCGCCTGATAATCCGCCACCGGATCAAAGCCAAACACTGACAACTTGAAGCCGTTCTGACCCTCTGCTTTTCCATGGCAACCCGACGTATTACAGCGATATCGACTCAGAATGGGAATGATATCGTTTTCGAAATTAAGTGTTAGCCGGGCGTGAGTATGGCGTGTCTTTACCGGAACTACCGCCGTAAATTTGTCAAATTCAACGGTGACGGTCCCGTCACCATCTTTTCGACTGCGAACAACGCCTGACCGAGAAACGCTGATATAACCTGGTGAAAAACTATACTTGGCAAGATGAGTTAAGTCTGTTGGGTTATCTTCAGCATCGTAACCGGTAACCAGCAATTGCATGGAAGAGTCTTTGCCTTCCAATGAAACCTGGGCTGGTGTCACCGCGATCCGAGTATGCTCGGCACCGTGAGCGCATACAAATAGAATCTGCGTAAATAGAAGACTGGCGACGAATAGTAGGCGGGGTCGTCTCATCCCTTTATTCTAGCCTAATCTACGCACAAACCTAAATAGAAACTCCATGAAGCACCTCTTGTTTCTGGCTGTCCGCTCGAGGGCACGTTTACAGAACGATACAACTTATTCTGCTTTCGGCCATAGCGCGTAGCCTTCGACTTTCGTTCTGACCTGCCAAAGCGTTTTTCCGGCCGTGATAAACAATGTCTTCATGTCTGAACCGCCAAAGCAACAATTTGTAACCATATCCTCCGGTACTCGAATGACCCCTTCAAGTTTCCCCTCCGGTGAAAAAACATAAACACCTGCCGGGTTGTCGAGGTTTTGATTTGGATACTTTCGGTTGGCTCCCGCTGTAACATATAGATTCCCCTTACTATCCATGCACATGCCATCACCGCCACGACCGTCACCGAAATCATGCAGTTCCCTGGGTTTGCCGGTTGGGAGTCCATCTGGGTCAAGACGAAATGACCAGAGTTTTCGCTGAGGAACACCTGGGTTATTATCCACAACGTAAAGTGTTTTCTCATCCTGGCTGATCGCAATACCGTTAGGACGAGCGACAATCTTATTATCCAACACTCGCACAAGCCCGGTACCATCGGAATTTACTCGGTAGACACCTTCAACGCCATCAAGCTCCAGCATACTGCGGTCAGGTGAATAGTATGGATCCGTGAAATAGATACGACCAGCTTTGTCGATACACAAATCGTTAGGACTGTTAAACCGGCCTCCTTGATACTTGTCCGCAATGATCGTTTGCTCTTTGCTAATCGGATCAATACGAACAATTCGACGACCACCTAACCCGCCTTTTTCGTTCCCCTGACAAGCTACCAGGAAACCTTTAGAGTCAAACATTAACCCATTAGCACGACCGCTGGGCCGAAGAAACGTATCGGCAATCGCTGCTCCTGATGCAAGCCGCAGGATTCGATTATTTTGAATGTCGGTATAGAAAACGCTGCCATCGCGATGATACGCCGGACCTTCGGTAAAGACTAATTCATTGACAGATGTTACTTCTGAATCAACAACGGAAGGAGTATCCTGCGCCTCGCCTATCTGTGACAACGCAAAAAATAATCCAATCAATAAGGTGGTGGTAAATTTCATAGCAGTAACCTAGCAGGCCTTAACCAAAGGGAATTAAACTTCTCAGAGCGTTCATTGTAAACGCAAAAACATTGACGTGGGACTCCATCCAGCATCACCTTTTTAAAGGCGAATGACTTTCGTTTCGTAGGATCCGTCGCCTTTGAGATTGAAAGTGCGAAAACCCGGGGCAATCGCGTCGACAGCAAAGTCATGAGAATTTGGTTTAAATTGCACGCAAGTGCTGGGAGTCGTAAAGACATCCGCATGGAAAATCTGAGTGTAAAATTCCTGATGCACATGTCCGCAAATCACAAGTTTGATCTGCTCAAAATCTTCAACCAGATTAGCGAAGATTCCCAGTGAAGCTAGCGACAATTGATCAATCCACTGACTTCCCACAAATACGGGAGGATGATGCATGAAAATGGCAACGGGACCAGCACACGCCGATACCGTACTTCGCAACCATCCCCATTGCTCACCAGCCAAATCGCCTTCGACGGAACCTTCAATGAGTGTATCCAAACCAATTAAAGTCCATCCATTGAGTTCGTCCAGAAACGAAACACTTTCCGGATCCTCTCGAATAATTGAAGAAAAAACTTTTTGCATCGGTGCTCGAGTGTCGTGGTTTCCCGGAATCACCCGCAGGCGATCATGCCATGGAGACAGTGCCTCGAAAAGTTCCTGGTAGACATCTTCCCTTTCGTCATGCACCAAATCACCCGTCACGATCAGCCGCTCACAATCGGCATGATGCTCCATCAAGTACTTTCTCATTTTAAGAAAGGCTGCTCTTGTGTCATGTTCGAGCAACAGCGGCCCGTCACCGGCAACAAGATGGAGGTCTGTAATTTGAACAATCTGAGACATCAGCGTTCCTACTTAGCAGGTTCTTCTTTCGGTGTAGTCGTAATGAACAATGGTTCGCTGGTGTAGGTCGCCTTCATGACAAAGTTTAACGACACGTTCGCCATGATACAGAATTGCTGACGTGCAGCCTGCTCCAATGTATCATCGGCGACCAGGGTGACGTGGCCTTTTAATTCCCCGGACGTCAACAAAATCTTGCTTTTGTTCCCATCCATTTTTATGCCTTTGGGAAGAGAGTTCCCCCAGATCTGNCCCAGATGCTGATAGATCACATCAAGNGAAACATTCGTATCAAATCCTTCGGCACGCTCAAGTTCAACATCTATCTTCACTTCCTCGCCGGGCTTCAGGCTAATTTCATTCGCGCTCACTTTTATCCTGCGAATATCACTCGGCTTTTGAATTGATAACGTGTAAGTATCAACCGGATAGTGGCTACGCCCACCACCTGGCATATAGGTTTCCTGATAAGGAGTTGCGTCAATCAAAAGCTTCGTGTTTTGGCCTTCGTCGCCGTCCAAAACAGCACTGCCATAAATCCGTACATGTTGCGCGTCCAAAGGTGCATCTTTATTGGCGGTGAAGACAATACAACCATCCTGACCGCTAGCTAAAATCTTCCCGGCTGCTACCTGCATGCCTGCTGGTAAGTTTTCGGCATGCAGTTGAATCTCTCCGGCAAACCCGTTGAACCGCTTTGCTCGAACAAAAAGCACCCCTGATGTGCCTGGAGTCGTAAGCGTCTTGTCTGTATCTAAGGTCAATTCAAATGTCGGAGCACTCCGGCTAATTTCAATCGCATAAACGTATTCCGGCCCACCACGAAGGTGACGGTCGTGTATTGAAATATGGTATACACCATCGTCCGGCACTGAAAAATTATCGTATTTCGAATCCCAATTCGAGCGACGGCCAAACGTATAATCATCGGCAGCATATAACCGTGTGCCCTCTGCATTTTCAATCGAGATAAAACTATCAAGCAACGACTGACTACGACGGGCAATGACTTCAAAAGTAAGTGTGTCGCCTTTCTTCGCTTCAAAACTGAAATAATCAATATCCGCTTCCTTATCCATACGGCCATTAACCACGGATGGCACCTCGATTCGCTGAGCATTTTTAACCGTATCGTTATTATCGTCCGCTTCGTTAATTATTTTTTCCTGACTAACGTAAATCGGGATTGGGTCATACAGTCCTCCATCATCTGATCTCAGTGATAGCCATTGACGTCCCGTCTCGAGCGTTAGGGGAAATGGATCAAATGTCACTTTAGTCCCCTCCTCCACACTTGCGCCAATTAAGTCAAACGCCACCGGTTGATCAGCCGCAATGGCCAATGGAAATGCATTGGTTGGGAAAGGCCGATCGATCACTTCGATAGCATAATTCCAATAAGCGTTTGACTTGTAACGTACATCCCGCACCTCCAAAAAGTATTCGCCCGTCTGCGGTATCTCGACAACAAAGTATGGGTCGGCAGCAAAATAATTATCACAAGCAGCGACCGTAGACCCTAAATGATTTTTCAAGGTTACGATAGGATCAGCATGAGTTTGAAGGTCATGAATACGGTCCTGCAATCTCATACAACGACAGTGAATTGCCAATCGCTGACCAGCTTGTCCTTTAAACTTGAAGTAATCTAGATCCTCTGGCTTTTCAAAAACTCCTGTCAAAGTGGATGGAACCTGGAACTCTTTCGCTCCATCCATCGTGTCAGTACTAACATCATCCCAGACAACAAGATCACGCGTAATTACAATCTGACCTACGGTTGAAACTCCCCGATCGGTAAAAAGTTTAAAGTCGCGAACGCCAGGCTGAGCATCGGGACGGGCGGTGAATTTAATCGTAAGACTGGTGAGTGACGGCTCTGGCGTTTCTTCCCCTTCTTTTGACTCGGGTGGATCCGGATGAACCACTTCACCTGTTACACCATTCCCGGAAACCATTACCTTATTCGCACCCCACATACTGGAGCGTGACTTGACCACCATGTCTGCACTAGTGCCCACCTGAATGGCGACTGGCTGAAGCGTCATCAACATCGGGTACGAGGTCTGCGCGATGCCCACCGGCACCATCAAAAGTAAAATCAGCAGGCTGTTAACAAATTTCATCATCGATTTTCCAAACTCTTTACCGCACGTAAATGAATTCTTTGGCATTAATTAATGCCCACAGGACATCACCGAGCCCTTCTTTACGCTCCGCTGCTTCAGAAATAATCCCCTTACAAACGGTGAGCTCCTCGTCCGTTGGTGTCCGGGACCAGGTAGCCATAAATAACGCCGTAATGATTTCATCGTCCGTCTTTTCGTCCGCAATCAACTTGCTAAGACGCCCATTTTTATCATCAATTTTGGCATTGATTGTGTCGCCATTGAGTGTGTGCAAAGCCTGTGCCAGATTCTCATCCGGAGCACGCTCGCATTCACATACACTCACCCTTCGCGGTTTTCCAAAGGTCTTAAGAAAGTAGTTGTTGTAGTTGGTATCCGGCAATTCGATTGCAAGAGTGCCTAGAGGAAGGTTTGTAAACTTGGTGGTGGTGTCAGTCGCGGTATTGATTGCATCGAGAAGGGGCTCTGCCGCGATACGCTTCACTTTATAAAAAGCATAAAACTTGCCGGCGGATTTGTTAAGCTCGGTTGGTTGTGATGAAAGTTGATAGAGTCGTGAATTCATGATGACTTTTACCAATTGCTTCACGTCATATTGGTGTTCTTCCAAATAGTTTGCCAAGGCTTCAAACATTTCTTCATTCGTGGCAGGATTCGTTGACCTAAGATCATCTACCGGCTCCACTAAGCCGCGGCCTAGCAAATAACTGACGTAACGATTGACGATACTCTTTGCAAACCACGGATTGTCTGGCGACGCCAGCCATTTTGCCAACGGGATGCGACGATCAAGCGGATGTTCCATTTCTTCGCCATGCAGAACGGTCGGCACCATATTTTTGCCAGTGCGGGGATGTCGAGACTCTCCACTTGGCTGAACTATCACCACCCGTTCCCGACCGAACAAGCCAAACTCTTCGCTGTTCTTCGTACCTACTCGAGAAAAGAAGGCTGCCATTCCGTAATAATCTGCCTGACTAAAACTTTCAAACGGGTGATGATGGCATTTTGCACATTCCAGACGAATCCCCATAAATAACTGACTGGTCGCTTCGGTTAATGCCGTTGGGTTGCTGTTGATTTGATAATAATTGGCTGGCCCGTTCATATACAACGACCCTTTGGCCGTAATAATCTCTTTAACAAACGTATCCATCCCTTTATTCACACGAAACGACTCGCGAATCCAGTTATGTAGTGCCCACATTCCCTGTTCACCCAGATTGTCTGTGCTGTTACGAATCAGATCAGACCACTTCAATGTCCAGTAAGCCGCATACCGGTCATTATAGATATCAAGGGCAGGGTCGCCGGTCAGACCCAGTAACTGATCGATCAGCTTTTCCCGTTTGGCAGTGTCTTCTTTCGATACAAATGCCGTAACCTCTTCTGGCGTCGGTAAACTGCCGACCGCATCAAAATACGCGCGACGAACAAAAGTAGCGTCATCACAAATGGCAGATGGTGCGAGCCCCAACTCTTTGAATTTGGCAATCGCGTACTCGTCCATGAAATTGTTATTCTTCCAGTCGGCCAGATCAGGCAACTCACTGTAGGGCGTTGTTACCATACAGATTTCTGCTTCGCCTTGAAAACGCACCATCACACCGGCCTGCCCCTGGCCGTTCGTCATAATTTGGCCGGTACCATTAACAGCCAGCATGCCTTCATCCAGTGAATCATACCGGGCAAGCTGAGTCACATCACGAAGAGACTCGTCCGAATACTTAGCTACTACTCGTAACTGCTGCTTCGAGCCAACGGTAGCTATTCGTCGCTTCGGATATACTTCGATGGATACCACTTCGTTTGGCTCGTTTACCGGAGCCGGCGCCCCAGCCTTCAGCCAATCGACCAAAGTGTTATACATCACCGTCCCTTCTTTAAGACGACGACCTCCTCCATGAGGAGCTTTCATGGTCGGTTTTAGTAAGAACAGGCTATTAGCGGGATCAATGAAATCAACTCGCCGCTCCAACTCATTTTTGACAATTCCGTCATAGTCAATTTTTGAATCGAAACCAAAGACGGACAAGATAAAACCGCCTTTGCCATGCTGGCTCGCATGACAAGCACCCATATTACATCCGGCCTTGGACAGAATAGGGCCAACTGAATAATCAAAATCAACTTTTGGGCTTTCTTCCACGTTAGCAACCGTCAGGGGAACCCTTGCAGTCCAATCACCTACAGCAATCTGGATTTCTGCAGCGCCATTAGCATGGGCCTGAACCAATCCGGTCGAATCGACTGAAGCCACCGCATTGTCTGATGACTTATAAACGGCCGTTGCTGTGACATCGTCACTGGCCGGATCTATTTGGCCTTCTATGAGCTGAGTGATAACCAGCTGTGTTTGAGCATATTTATCCCGCAGCTCAACTACACTTGGCTCGACAGCATACTCGGCTGCTGCCAGAGGGAAACACACAAGACAAAATGTCGAGCCAATGAATTGATGGAGTCGCATGGTTTTCAGGTGGGAAATATAGGCGGGATTAAGATACCTATATTCTAATTGAAAAAGCACAAATATCGGTCTAGTTATTGGGGGTCAACTGACGAATATTTTTATTCTGACACCGCCCAATCGATGGCATTCTTCAGCAGAATGTTCATCTGCGTCTGTTCAAACTCACCAACATGTCCTAGTGACGTATAGAATGCCTTACCGCCAAATTTGGTTTTATTGGTCCACGCAATGGGCTCCGTTGGCTCACCATCGATCGTACCGGTGAGAATTGCGTGTGTACTATCGGCAATTGGATTCACGATATAGAGCGAACCGGTGCCGTCAAAGGTATCAATATCTACACCTTCCAGGATAGGATGATCAGCCAATTTCTTTATCGTGACCGCTTTCCCTGCTCCATGATGACCAGTATAACTTCCGCCCCAGACTTCGGAATCAAATCCTTCCCATACCATATGGCCCTCTGGCGCCTCGACACCACGTAATGAAAATGCATGATTGGCTGTGCGAATACCAACGACCGGTTTACCAGCTTTGATATGTTCTTCAACGGCTTTAAAGTCTTTTGCCTGAAGAGCCCGTCGGCGAACGCTAACCAATAAGACATCAGCATCTTTCAAAGCCTGAGCGGTACCAGGAATATCATCACGCTTACCTTGGCCTTCTTCATCACAATGCAAAATCGTTACTTTATACTCTTTGCCTAGATGTTCTAAAGCGAATTTCGGCAATGTTTCATTAGTCACATATTCTCGTTCCGCTACCAGCATCACAACATGAGGACGAGTATCGTTCTTGAATTGGAAAGGCTCGTCTCCAAGCAATTGATTACTTGTCATCGTCGGGCAGACCCATTTTTCAATGTGCTCAATAATCAAATCGGTTCCGGTAAAATGGCTGACATAGGGCTTCATCTTGGGATTGTACATCGTATCAGTCAGATCACGACACAAAACAACATTTTTCCCGTTGGAAGCCAAACGCCGGAGACCAAACGGGCGTCCGAGAACACACATATTAGTGTGAACACCTACAAGAATAACATTCTTAATACCCTCTGCTTCCATGACATTCCAAATCTCAACGCCACTATCACTGATGACGTCGTTCTTGTGAATATCGAGCAGGTCCGTCTGTCTTGTCCAGGGGGCTCTGGGGTTCAGCCCCTTCGCTGCAAGTTCTTTTGCCCACGCTTCATGTTCGGCAGGATCATCATCCTCTCCCCCGTCTGTCTGATCGATAGGATAAGCGCCTTGCTCTTCTTCAGGAATACTGTAGCACCATTCAGCAATCTGCTTTGGTAAGTTGGGAGCCATTGGGGCACCCTGCGCCCGTTTACGACCGGGATGATTCTCGTAAGGTTTCATGCAGCTACTGGGAGCATGAATGATCAACGAACCATTTTTCCGCGCCGTTTTCAAAAACTGGTTCATTCGAGGTGCCACTTCAGCTCCTCTGCGGGTCGCATTCAAGCAATGGTGCAAATCCCACATATCGCAAACGATGACAGCCGTTTCAGAAGCGTTCCAGGCCTCCTTTTGATAAACTGGCTGAAATCGCACATTCTCTTCCGATGTCGGCATCAGGGAACGTTTTGTAATATCAAAACTGCCTTTGTCAGCAGCCATTATAAAAGACGTTGAGAATAATAAGAAAGCGGCGAACAATGTCTTCAGTCGCATAGTATGAAATCAATCTGTGCTGGAGTTGAAACGAAGTTTTTACTCTTCCGTTTATACCATACGTCGAAGTGGACTTTCATTGAAAACACGCCCGGCTAATAACAAGAATTCTTACTCCTGTTGGGCCGGCGACTCGTCTTTTGTCTTTTCTATAAGCGCTTTTGCTGCCACGTTAAATTGAGCCCAGACCTCTTCATCAAAATCAGCCGTTCGTTTTCCGACGCTATTAAATTCCAAAAAGAATTCTCCGTCACGCTTCACGGTTGTCTTACTCGTTCCACCTGTTGAATTCATGACTTGTTCACTGAAATACTCATCCGTTTTAGGTATCACGCCCGAAGTGAAAAACCAGCGAAGCGTACGAGGCTCCAACTTGGAAATCACACCGATTCGATACCGATAACTATCTGGTAATTTTGTAGATCGAGACTTACTGAAAGACACTCCTAAAAACGCATCATACTGACCATCAACCTCGACCATGTAGTATCCATCCTCCTCAAACATCTTGCTCATCCCTTTTACGGCGCCTGTCTTAGAATCCGCTTTGAAAATCGACTTGCTGGATGTTGGCGTTTCCTCAATCTTCCCCTCCGCTGTTACCTGCTTGCGTACTCCGGTTACCTCCGTCATGGAATTAAGTTTTGCATACCAGTCGTTGAAAGTTTCAACATTCAGATATTGCGTGGCCCCGTCTGCGGACAACTTGACTGGTGTAATTTTTTGGAAGGGTGTAGGCTTGAAGGTGTCTGGCGCCGCCATGCCATTGGCTTCCATATTAAATATTTTGTACCGTCCATCGATCTTTTTTAATTCCATCAGAATTGCCACTTTTCGTTTTTCGGTTATTCCTGAGACTATCAAGAAATCGCCCGACTTTTCCCATTTCCCAATCAGGTCATCATTCTCCTCTCCAATTGACCCCAAAAACTCTCCGCCGGGTGAAAGGTAATATTGCATTGTTCTTCCTTGATTGATGAGGATACTTACATAAGACTCAACATCTTTTTTCGCGTCTTCCGGCAAAATTAATCCCTTTTGTTCATAGACCTGTTTTTTCAACGTAGCGCCTGACAAGTGAGATTCGATGGGGGCAGGGATGTCCTCCATTTTTTCGAATGTCTGGCCCCCTAAAGGAACATTTGCTAGCCGTAATTTATCCGGCGTTAATTCTTTTAACACCAATTGACGTTTTTCGGGAACCAGTTGCAATCCATCGCTACCGGCAAGTCGGTGAAGAATTAGCGAGTCATCAGCTAAGGCCCAGTGACCCACAGCCCAAACCGACTCGGTCAAAGAAAATGATGCTGAGAAGTAATGCGCCGAAATAAACCAACCATCCTTCCGGTACCGAACCATCGTCGATCCCGCATCAGATTTTGAAACCCACGTACCCACCAATGGTGATACTAACTTCTGAAGCTTGGGCTTTTCCTGCCCTTCCGAGGCGGGAGATAGAACAAGTAACGTTAATAAAACAAGGCTTGTCAATAAATAACGCATGAATTTGACTCCGGGCGAGGACGCTAGAATGGAAGTTGCACTAATCATCTATGATCAATGATTAGTCATTACCCGGGCCAGTGTTAAATGGTCCACATTATATATGGGTCTGTATTATATCTGCCACAAGAAACAAAAATGCTGGCAGACGGCTTCATGTCTGATCTTAAGAATAGATATAGCTCGAACCAATCTGGATTGACTCAAACTAAACCAGCTCAGGAATCATCTTTCCCTGATC
>PAAT01000127.1 GCA_002698965.1 Rhodopirellula sp.
TGGAGGTAGCCTCCAGCGGCTATAAACTCTGCATATTCGCCATTAGATACCTCGTATTTATCTATCCAGTAACTACCCAGCGGTTTGTTCGTACCAAATTTAACGGGCTCGGTATCAGGGATACATACCATATTCTCTTCAGCGTAATGCTTGCGCACCCACACCGGTTTCTGCTCCGAATTTAGATAATTGGCAAACTCGATTTTCTGATAGCCGTCTCGACTTGCTCTAACCCTCACCGTTCCTCTAGGAATTACCGACTGCCCATTCACATCCGTCTTAATAGTTATCCACTCCGCTTCCTCATCATTCCAATCTCTAAATTCCCACGTAACATCATTCTGATTTGATAATCCATCAGACGTGTCGACAACTAATCCACGAAGTGCCTCAAAACTCGGGTCTTCATACAAAACTTTCTCTATTTCTAGGAATAGCTCATATGCACTAACCTGTTTCCCTTCCGCAACTAGCAGCTCTATCAACTGAACTTTTTCCTTAGCTTCACTCTCTTCCTTCACTTGATTTTCCAATGCCACCTTTTCCTGCTTCAAATCATCAGCCTGTTCCTTAAGCTTTGCCTGTTCCTCGCGACCTTCAAAGATAATTGCTCCTGATGAGAAGACGATGGTTGTCACCAACGCTAAAACTCCAACAATCCCCACTCGCAACCGGTTTCGGCGAAGGAATTTCTGAGTTTTGTAGACGACTGAAGGGGGCCGGGCTAACACAGCCTCTTGATTTATATGGCGTTGTAAATCTTCAGCTAGCCCCTTTGACGAGTCATACCGTCGGTTACGATCTTTCTCTAAGGCTTTGATGATGATCCAATCCAAATCACCGCTCAATTGTTGCGTCAATTTACGGCAGTCGGTATTTCGTTGTTTCGCATTAACAGTAGCCTCTTCCCCCAGCTTTGAGACACGAGTACTCGGTCGCTGTGCCTCTTCCTCCTTAATCATCCGCTGTAACTCGTCATAAGTCGCCGATTTCACTTCTTGCTGCGCCAATGGAGTCGTGCCTGTAAGAAGTTCATAAAGCACAACCCCCAGAGAGTAAATATCGCTACGAATATCAATATCCAACCCGCTCATCTCTGCCTGTTCGGGACTCATATAAGTCGGCGTACCGACCATCTGGCCAAATGCTGTAAACAGCGTCTTATCTGTGAGCTGCTGAGTGAGAGCTTTCGAAACACCAAAGTCAATTACTTTACAGACCGGTTTTCCATCATGAAGAGTTACCATCACATTCGAAGGTTTAATATCTCGATGGATGATGCCTTTTCTGTGAGCATGATCGATTGCCATGCATACTGTAATGCATAATTTGACACGCTCAATCGTTGAGAGTTTGTTCTTGTCGCAAAACTCAGTGATCGGAATCCCTTTGACCAATTCCATGACAAAATAGGGACGACCAAATTCCGTCACGCCACCATCAAACACTTTTGCGATGTTTGGATGTTCCATCAAAGCTAACGCCTGACGTTCAGCCTCAAATCTAGCAACAACGTCTTTAGAGTCCATCCCGGGCTTTACGATCTTAAGAGCAACTTTTCGCCGAATCGGCTCTACCTGTTCGGCCATATAGACTACGCCAAAGCCCCCCTCACCAATTTCCTGCAGGAGTTTATAGGATCCAATCATAGACCCTACCTGACCTTCCGCGGGTGACTTCGTCCTTCGATCAATCGTTTCACCACCTGATGCCATAGCGGCCGTGGGAGAATCCGAAGATTCAAACGTCGCCAATAACGCATCGACCTTGTCGCGTAATATCGTATTATCTCCACAGACTTCTTCCAAATATGCGATTCGATCCGCCACTAATTCAATTTCGGATGCTTTTAAGAAGATCTCCTGTGGTGTCATTAATCACGGTCCTTACGTGTAAGCTCAATACCTTAAAATCCAAATCAATTATAAAAGAACCGTCACAAAACCATCGAACGCATTCACCACTTTTTATATAACGAAATCCCGGCCATCTTGGAGGATTTTATCCGGGGACTTATTTGGCTGGCCAAAGTCCCTGGTTAGCCTCATCTAATGCATCTAATGCCGTACGGTTAATGTCATAGAAAATCTGTACTTTGTGATCCAACGCAAGGAAGGCTCGTTCTTTTTTTGTATATACCGGCCAGCGAGGCTGTGATGCTTTGTTAGGATTTCCCGTCTTTGCGAATTGTGTCCAATAATTAGTACACAAATCAGATAACTGTTGATCCTGGGGACGCGTTTCCGCATCCTGCAAAGAATTGAATACATAGCGAATTTCAATAGCGTGAGGCGCTCCTTTCGTAGGATCCTTGTGATTCACCCGGCGAAATTCAAACTGATAAGCCGGCGAACTTACTTTATCCATTCCCAGTAGCATTATTCTTGCGGGATGAACAAACCAGGCATCCGTCACAAACTGAACAGCGGCAGGCTTGGCTGCTCCCGGAAACGCCTGCGCCAAATCACTGCCCCGTGTTTCACCATAGAAGCCCTTAAGCTTGCCGACAAATGCTTGACGATCTTTGACCGACACACCTCCCTGAAAGTAGTTACCTTCGTGTTGCGTCGTTCCTACAATCATTGGTATATCGAACTGCTCTCCACGTTTGAACATTTCCAAGGGGTGATCGGGGAGAAAGTCATTATCAACCGTCAACTTGGCTGGATAGTATCCCTTAAACAACTGTTTTGCATCCATTGCACGTAACTGAGCAATGGCTTCGGCACCTGTTTTCTCTGTAAACTTTCCAACCCATCGCTGCCCGGAGGTTTCCCCACTCTCGACCTCTCCAATCTTCTCGGTCTGGTGAACAATGTTTCTAGCAGCCAGGGGGTTGGTATATCCAAACATCCACGGGCTTTGCGAGATCGCTTTATGAAACAGGCCATTGGCTTCAGGAATGCAACACAATGCCGAAACTGTGGCTCCACCCGCTGATTCCCCAAAAATCGTGACATTCTCCGGATCCCCGCCAAACGCAGTGATATTCTTTTGAATCCACTGCAACGCGAGGATATTATCCATCAGTCCGTAATTACCAGAAATCCCGCGTTTGCTTTCCTCTGCCAAAGCCTCATGGGCGAGAAAACCCATCGCCCCAAGACGATAGTTAACGGTCACAAGTATGACTCCACGCCGCGAGATTGCCGTCCCGCTATAATACGATCGTCCGCCATTCCCACCGGTCCATCCACCTCCATGAATCCAAACCATGACCGGTAGTTTAGCATGGGGCTTACCGGCCCGATTCGTCCAGACGTTTAAGTACAAACAATCTTCATTTCCATACGCCGTACCCTTCCATGTCTGAACCGACTGACTACCATTCTCAAGGCAATCACGGACACCTTCCCAGGCTCCAAGCGGCTGAGGGGGTCGCCAACGCAATTCCTTCACGGGAGGCTTCGCGAAAGGAATTCCTCGATAAACATGCAGGTCCGTTGATTGTTCCAGAATTTCGCCAACCATCCTACCTGCCGGCGGATGAAGTATCCCGGTACGCAGACGTTGAGCTTCCACTTGCTGCGTCAGCGAAGACGTACAGAAACAAAACAAGCCGATCATTAATGGTAGTAGGTTCGTTCTATTCACAAGATTTCACATTCCACGGAGAAAGGGAGGAAGAGCTGCCTATAATTACATCCCAATGACTTATAATGGCAGGTAGACACATCCCTGTAAATTGGCCTGATACACCACCGATTCCAACCCTTTATTCCACCAACAACAATGCACGACAATCCTTTGCAAATCACCTCTCAGGAAATACCAACTTTTAATTGCATCGTTCACGTCAGTTCAACGCCTGACGGTGTCAAAGCGCGGGTTGCGAACCTCAACGGTATCGAATTCGATGCGACCGACGAGCGAACTGCCTTGAGCAGAATCGTTCCGGCATTCAAAGCTAGCGTCCAGCAGTTTTTAAATGATGAAGTAGAGATTCCATGGCAAGAACCGCCCCATCCGGCTAACGGGGATGAACAAACCAGATTCATTCCGGTACACCTGTAAACCCTCCCGGCTAAGAATTTACCTTTGAACTAGAGATATGAAATCATTATCTATCCTTTTTGTCGTCCTGCTCATGAGCACCAGTTGTCCAGCAACTGAATATGGCGAATTAATTGAAAGCAAAGGCCCGGTCGTTTACCTCAGCCATCACGACAGCTACTCCAACGGAACCCTTGGGGTCACTCCACATCAGCTCACTACCCCAGCACCGCTACGTGGCATCAACGGACTTGCCGGAGCCTATTCACATTCTGCGATTCGTGGTAGTACGACATTCCATCTGGACGAGAAAACCAACAACGTCCTTAACGAGGTACTCAACAACTCATTCACCGTCGAATTTTGGTACCTTGACGACGCTCCTGCTCCCAACAACAGCATTAACTATTCGGTTCTCTACAAGGCCGACACAAATGCTTTCACACGCAACTCACTTTGGGTTTATCGAAAAAGACAGGATGGTCATTTCATGTTCGCTCTTCAGAACAAGGCCAACGGCATCCTTCGCCTGGAGTTCAAAAACCCTTCCTTAAACAAACCACCAAAGGAACGGTCGTTCCACCACGTGGCGATTACTGTAACTCGCAGAGCTCAAACAACACAAGCCGCGGCTTATCTTGATGGTATTGAAGTTGCCCATAATACCGTTTCTGATTCAATTAAATTCAGCAATCGGGGCTCTCTGATCATTGGTAACAACCCTCAAAAGAACAGTCCCTGGGAAGGTCGTCTCGACGAACTCGTCATTTATTCATCTGTACTTTCCCCTGCAGATCTTCAACAACATTATCAGGCGGGACTTGCAACATTAACCTCAGAGACTAAGCGCAATCCAACACTTCAGGAAAAGGAACTATTCTTCGAAACTAACATTCGCCCGATCCTGATCGAGCGATGTGCTGGATGCCACTCCGGTGAGGTCGAATCCGAAAGTTCACTCTCCGTGCTTTCCCGCCAAACGCTTCTACAAGGTGGGGAATACGGAGCTTCCATCATTCCCTTCCGTGCTGAAGACAGTTTACTGATGGCCGCTATCCAGAAAACACATAAAGAACTGCGGATGCCTCCGGATGATGACGATCGATTAGCACGAGACGAAATACGTCTATTTTACCAGTGGATCAATGACGGAGCCGTTTGGCCAAATTCACCCGCAACAACAGCTACCAAAACTCACAAATCCGACTCCACCACGGTTGCGTTCGACCCAACAATTGACTGGGCATTTCAGCCTCGCCAGACCACAACCCCTCCTCCAGTAAAAGAGCGCCGTTGGAACCAACACGCCATTGACCAGTTCGTTCACGCTCAGCGACTCGCACACGGGCTCGTTGCCAACCCGCGCGCAGGTCGCCGTACACTTATTCGCCGAGCTAGTCTCGACCTCACCGGCCTGCCTCCAACGCTTGCTGAGGTCGCAGCGTTTATCGACGATCCTGCTGACGATCACGACGCTTTTGCTAAAGTCATCGACCGCCTGCTCAACTCACCTCGCTATGGAGAACGGCAGGGACGGTTATGGCTAGACGTGGCTCGGGACGCCGATACACAGGGCGATGTAGGCGACATACCTATTCATTCAGCGTACTTATATCGCAACTGGGTGATTAACGCCCTAAATAATGACATACCTTACAACGCCTTCATCCAGGCGCAACTAGCGGGCGACATACTTGCATCACGGATGTCCAACTCGGAAGATGCCAAGGGCTACAATGTTGCTACCGGCTTTATCTCTCTTAGCCGTCGCTTTGGCAACCGCCGCGAAGACAGCCTCCACATGACCATTGAAGATACTTTAGATACTGTCGGTCGCGGTATTCTGGGACTCACATTGCGTTGCGCCCGCTGTCACGATCATAAATTTGACCCTATCCCAACGGCTGATTACTACGGGTTTTATGGGATCTTCCGTAGTACTGAGTATCCCTGGATGGGTATGTCTGATCAGAAGTCTCCCTTTAACTTGAATCCTCACGATCCGCTCACCAGTTCTCCCGAGGAGGCTCAAGAGTATTGGCGTCTGATAGATCGCTACGAATACCAAATCAANAATCATTTCAGACCATGGCTCAAGCCCACCCTTGATGCTTTCAANCAGGCCGACAAAAACCTCAACGACGAACGATCAAAACTAGNAAATTTGACCNAGGCTGGTCACGAAGAAACTGATCAAGGCAAAGCGGTCCAAANGANCATTACTGAACTGGAAGCCNTGCGGGAAGAACAGCTNNATTTTCGNTCNGGAGATTTTCGGGAACTAATGCTCTATGGNTTGCAATGGCTCAGGGATACAAAGGACAAAATGGGCGCTGAGCCACCCTANCTATTTGTCTTTAGCGTCCGCGATGGCAAAGCCGCAGATTCACCTATTCACCTGCGCGGTAACCCGGAAACGGAAGGGCCGGTCGTCCCTCGCCATTTTCTATCCACGATCACTCCTACAAACGAAATCAAGATTGAAGCGGGCTCTGGCCGGCTGCAACTAGCTAACTGGCTTACTCAGGACGACCATCCTTTAACGCCACGAGTTATCGTCAATCGTATCTGGTCTCAGCATTTTGGACGGGGAATTGTGGAAACGTTGGACAACTTTGGGAGACAGGGCAAGCGACCTACGCACCCCGAACTCTTAGATTGGCTAACGCAAACGTTTGTTGATGAACAATGGTCACTCAAGCAACTCCATCGCCGCATCATGCTCACAGAAACGTATGCGCTTAGCAGCCTCGATGGAAAGGAAGCACTCCAGATTCAAGACCCCGGCAATGTATGGTTATGGAAATATTCACGGCAAAGGCTGGATGCGGAATCGATTCGGGATTCCATTCTGTTCACCAGTGGCCAATTGAATCTAGCACAGCCGGGAGCACATCCACTCGACCCATGGTACAGAACCCGCTACAACCTGAACAATCCGTTTCATAAGGAATATGACCATAAACATCGCAGCGTCTACCTAATTACCCAACGAATATTCCGTCATTCGCTGCTGGGATTATTTGATAGCCCGGACACCAACAGTAGCACGTCAGAACGAAACACAACCACGGTTCCGGCACAGGCTCTATTTCTGATGAATTCAAAATTCATTGCTGAGCAATCACAGGCACTGGCCGTACGCATGGTTAATGCCAAGGAGACTGAAGAAGACCAACTCCGCTGGCTTTTCCAGCTCTTGTATGCCCGTAACATCGCCCAAGAAGAATTACAGGAAACCAAATCTTTCCTAAGGAATTACCGACAAACGACTGACATTTCGAACGCAACGCCTAAAACAACGCTACGCGAATATCAGGCGTTGTGTCGAGTCTTATTAACCAGCAACGAGTTTTTTTTCATCGATTAGCACTGTGAGTATATATACAACAAATATCGATCGCAGAACCGCACTCAAACGTCTCGGAAGAACGGCAGCACTAGGAGCAATACCGGGCATTGTCCCCGGCAGTAGCGCGGTCCTGGGAAAAGAACTTCCTGCAGCGCATTTCACACCTAAAGCCAAGCAGGTCATTGTTTTGTACATGTCGGGTGGATATTCACATGTTGACACCTTTGACCCGAAACCTCGTTTAGCTCGCGAACATGATACTTCGATTGGCTATCAGTTTGGACGTAAAGACTTTGACCGCTACCTCAAAGCCTCGAATTGGAAATTTAGCCCCAACAAACGATGTGGGACCGAGGTTAGCGACCTCTTTCCACACATACGGGAACAAATGCACGAGTGTGCTCTTATCCGTTCTATGAATTGCGACCACCTCGACCACGGTGAAGCCACGCTACAGTTGCACACTGGCAGCACCGGGTTTGCAATGCCCTCACTGGGCTCCTGGCTTAACCATGGATTAGGTTCAGACAATACGTCGATGCCGGGGCATGTGGTGATCTCCGAGCATCGCCCGTACGCCGGACCTCAAATCTGGGACTCCATCTTCCTGCCCGGAAAGAATACTGGTGTCCAAATCACCCCAGGCGAAACGCCCATCCAAAATCTAACGCCGGCTTCAGACCCTGCCAATCAGTCACTTGAGCTGACGCTTCTCTCCTCTCTAAATAATCGACATCTTGAAAAGCGGAAATCCGACAACACACTGAAAGCAAGGATCAGCTCCTTCGAAACAGCTCGCGGTCTGCAGGCCGAGGCTCCGGAGATCATGGACCTGTCGAAGGAGAGCAAGGCTACATTCGAATTGTATGGTGCATCGCCTGACAACCCGACTTCGTATGCCTCCCAAGTGATCATGGCCAGACGGATGATTGAAGCAGGCGTACGTTTCGTCGAGGTCATCGATGCGATTGGTGCGTGTCGCGACAACTGGGATGCGGCTCATCGCGATATTGCCTCTCATGCAAAATATGCCAAGAGAGTAGACCAGCCGGCAGCCGCGTTAATAAAAGACCTCAAACAGCGTGGACTCTTCGACGAGGTCCTTTTGATCTTTTGTACTGAATTTGGTCGGACGCCTTGGGCTCAAGATGGGAAAGGTACCAAGAGTCGAGCACATCATCCCCACGCTTTCTCATGCTGGCTGGCAGGTGCCGGAGTGAAGGGCGGTATTATTCACGGCGAAACCGATGACATTGGAAATAAAGTGATTCAGGACGCCGTACATATCCATGACTACCATGCGACAATCCTGCATTTGATGGGTCTTGATCACGAAAAGCTGGTTTATCGACACGCCGGACGGGACTTCCGCTTAACTGACGTCCATGGTCACGTGATAAGACCAATCTTAAGTTAACCTTTTCACATAACATTAAACTGCTATTGGCATAACCTCTATGTTTCTTAGTAAAATAACAGTAGTTTGATTATCTACTAGGTCGTAGGATCTATTCATGAAATTACCTCGCAGAGAATTGCTGAAAACTTCAGCCGGCATGCTGTCTTATTCTTTGCCGATGTGGCTACACATGCAACAAACAGCTCAGGCCTCTGCATGGAAACCTAGACCCGGCAGCGGAAAAGCAAAAAACTGTATCGTCGTGTATTGCTGGGGTGGCATGAGTCACCATGAAACGTTCGACCCTAAAATGGAAGCACATGCCGAAATACGTGGTTCTTTTGGGACAATCAACACAGCAACCCCAGGCTACCGGGTTAGTGAACACATACCGCTGATGTCTCAGCAAACAGAAAAGCTGGCAATCATCCGCTCCATGCACCACTCTGATTCGGCTCATGGACGTGGTATGTACTGGAACATGACCGGTCATAAGCCACCACGTGCCGGCAACATCCCGCCAATGCGTGAAGACTGGCCAAGCCTGGCTGCAATGGTGAGTGCCTTCCGAGATGCACCTCGTGGAGTTCCCCGCGCTGTACGATTACCTTATCCCATGGTCGACAACGGCACGCTTCAGGCCGGAGAATATGGCGGCTTTCTGGGAATCAACTATGACCCCGTCGTCGTCCGAACACCTGCTGGACGCGAATGGGGTGGCGTTTCAAGGACCCTCGGTAGTGAAGTACTCGATCTGGGAGAGGCCAAAGACCTGCCTCTTCTGCAACGACGCACGGAATTACTCACCAAGCTCGAATCTCCGCTAAATCAGGAAGAATCCTTTCAGAGCTTTGATCACTTCCGGGAACTAGCGACGGACATGCTAATCAGTGGGAAGGTTCGCGATGCTTATAATCTGGATAAAGAACCGGCGAAATTGCGCGAAGCCTATGGGGACCATATAGGTGGACAAAGCTTGCTACTTGCAAGACGGTTAATTGAGGCCGGCGTGCCTATCGCTCAGGTAATTTGCAGTGCCGGCGATCTTAACGGTGGCAATGGAGATATGTGGGACACCCACCGTGACAATTTCAACCGGTTAAAACGCGATCTACTTCCGGTATGGGACCAGGGCTCTAATGCGTTGCTAAACGATCTGGAAGACCGAGGCATGTTAGAAGAAACACTTGTTGTCTTCCTCACAGAGTTTGGTAGGACGCCAAAGATTAACGGTGGGGCCGGGCGAGACCATTACCCTAATGTCTATTCGGTGGCTTTAGCAGGAGGCGGTATCAAAGGGGGGCACATATACGGCAGCAGTGATACCAACGGCGCCTACCCCCGGAACAATCCTGCAACGCCTGGTGATTTACACGCCACCATTTTCAATGCCCTCGGCATTCACCACAATTCAGAAATTTATGACCAGCTAGGCCGTCCTCTTCCTATTTGTGAAGGGGAACCTTTACCACTGCTCTAACCGCACTGCCGTCACCAGACTGACGATTTCCCCGAATTTGGATTTTGCAGAAGGCAGTTCCGACTCCCCCACGTCCTCTTTGTTTTATGGAATTCTTAGCATGCGTCACGTGATTTTTGCTTTCACCTTGGCCGTCTTTACTATCCAACCGGCATTTGCACAGTCCAACCCTAAAAACCTTGGTACCAAGCAACGTCCCATCCGTGCTTTACTGGTCTGTGGTGGGTGCTGTCATGACTATACTCGCCAAAAGCAAATCATTTCTAAAGGGATATCTGCCCGAGCCAATGTCGTATGGACATTAGTACAGCAAGGCGGAACGGCAACGGATTCATATATCCCTCTGTATCGCGACAAAAATTGGTCCGAAGGATATGATATTGTGGTCCACAACGAATGCTTCTCACATGCCAGTGAAAAACAATGGGTCGAGAATATCGTACGACCTCACCGCGAGGGTCTACCCGCAATGCTCATTCACTGTGCCATGCACAGTTATCGGACGGGCGATGATACATGGTTTGAATTTGTAGGGATGCAATCCCCGGGGCACGGCCCTCACTATTCGTACACTGTGGAAAACATGAACAGCGAGCACCCGGCAATGCAAGGCTTCGGCAAAACATTCATAGCGCCAAAAGGGGAACTTTATCACTCAATCAAGCTCTTCGACACTGCCACCGTTCTGGGGCAGGCCAAACGGATGAGTGATGGTGAGCTCCAAACATGCATTTGGACGAACAAATATGGGAAAGGCAATGTCTTTGCAACCACGGTTGGTCATTACAATGAAACCCTCGCCGAACCCAAATGGCTCGACATGTTTACGAAAGGACTACTTTGGTCGGTCGGACTCGATCCAGCTGAGCATTTTACTGCAAGTACTCCGGGACTTGATGCCGAGGTCAAGGCTCTCGTGGCCGCTCCGCCGACCCCTCAAGGCAAATCCAACAAACTGCCTGTAGAATGCTGCGGAGGTGCTAATCTGGCGTTCAAACGTCCAGCTATTGCTCAGTCAGAAGAAGGAAACAAGCAAAATTTTGCAAAGAACGCAGTCGATGGTGATCTCAGTACTCGCTGGTGTACTCAGGGGCAAGGAATTGGCCAATCCTGGCAGGTGGAGCTTGAAAAGGAGTCCTATGTACGTTCCTTGCGTATCCATTGGGAAAAAGATGATGCGATTTATAAATACAAGATCCATGCTTCCTCCGATGGCAAAGATTGGATTGAAATCATCGATCAGTCGGGTAACAACAAAAAAACCAACATCACCCCTCATAAGGTAGATTCGCCAAACACTAAGTTTTTGCGAGTAACTTTCCTCGGCGCGAGCGGCGGTTTCTGGGGAAGTTTCTGGGAATTCGAAGCGTACGCAACTCCAGACCTTCCAATATTACCCAAGGCCCTCGCTAATAAGCCCTCAGCAACCAATGCCGCTGTCGCAGATGTTCAGGCCCCGGAAGGATTCAACGTCACTTTGTTTGGTAGTCCACCTGAAGTTAACTATCCGGTCTGTATCGCATCTGCTCCCACAGGTGAAGTATTTATTGGGGTCGATCCGCAGGGATCATTAGGCAAAGAAGATGGCCAAGGCAAAGTGCTCCGCTGTATCGACATTGACGGTGACGGAAAAGCGGACCAGATCAATGAATTTGCCCGCATGGACCATCCGCGGGGGTTATTCTACGATCATGGGTCTTTATGGGTCCTTCACCCTCCCACGTTAAGCGTGTTCCATGACACGAATGGGGATGGAACTGCCGACAAGCACGAAGAGCTGATTACTGGCATCAGCACCGACGAGGTGGAACGGCGAGGTGCTGACCATACAACCAACGGCATCCGGATGGGAATCGACGGCTGGCTTTATATTGCTGTTGGTGACTTTGGATTCACCCACGCTGAAGGTGCAGATGGCCGAGTCCTGGCAAAACGGGGCGGGGGTATCTTACGAGTGCGTCCCGACGGCACGGAAATGGAAATTTACAACTGGGGTCAGCGAAACATACTTGATGTTTGCATTGACCCCTTCATGAATGTTTATACACGGGATAATACGAACGATGGTGGTGGTTGGGATATTCGACTTAGCCACATCCACCAAACCGGAAACTACGGCTATCCTTCACTTTATGTAAATTTCACCAAGGAAGGCCTGCCCCCGCTGGCTGACTATGGAGGTGGATCCGGTTGTGGTGGAATGTATTTGCATGACTTACGATGGCCAGCTCCTTTTGGGAATGCGCTTTACACCTGTGACTGGGGACGCAGTGAAGTCTATCGACACAACCTGCCCGCCAACGGCGCGACATTTGATGCTCATCAGGAGGTCTTCTTAAAGATTCCCCGCCCAACCGATATGGATGTGGATGGTAGTGGTCGCATGGTAGTGGCAAGTTGGAAAAACGGTAAATTTGCATATAGTGGTGAAGACGTTGGATTCGTTGCCATGCTTACGCCGACAGATCACGTTGCCAAACCGTTCCCCATCATGCCCGAGGAAACTGACGCCCAACTCCTGCGCCACCTGAACGCATTGAGTCATGTTTATCAGATTCACGCTCAACGCGAGATCCTCCGCCGAGGCGTGTCTAAAGAACGTATCGCCGCCTTGAAATCGGCAGCCGCCAATGACAACAATCCGCTTCACGGGAGAGTGGCAGCTATTTATACGTTGAAGCAATTAGCCGGTCGCGATTCGACGTCATTGCTATTGGAATTGGTGGAGATGGAAGGCATTCGTGAACATGCTTTACGAGCTCTAACAGATCGTCAGTCGGAAATAAAAACGTTGCCGCTCAGGACATTTGTGGATGCTCTGGCGGACAGCAATCCGCGAGTTCGCGCTCAAGCTCTCATTTGTCTTGGACGTATTGGTAACCCAAAAGCCGGGGAAGCCATCATTCCGCATACACTGAGAGATGAAAACTATCCGATGCCAGTCGGGGAACCGCTCTATAAACAAGCGGATCCTGGGCGAGTCCTGTCTCATCTGGCAATTCGTGCACTGGAAAGTTCTAATGCCACAGATGCATGCCTGAACGCTATTGAGGGCCCCTACACCGAAGGGGCTTTCTGGGCACTTAAGTACATGCACAATGCTAAAGCAGTCGATGGATTAATCCACCGACTAAACACCACTCAGAATGTGGCCATTCGACAGGAAGTCATCACCACGCTCATTCGCCTGTATCATCGTGAAGCTGAATATACGGGTGGTTGGTGGGGAACACGGCCTGACCTAACAGGCCCCTATTATGATCGCCAACGCTGGGAACAAAGCGACAAGATTGCCAAGATTCTCAGAACCACTATTCCCGAACTCGATTCAGAAAGTCAGGCCAGTGCCGGCGTACAGTTGGCGAAACATAAAGTCGAGATTGACGGACTCCAGCAATTGGTAGCGGATGCTAATAAACGTGCTGCAATGGCGCCCATTAAAATTGCCAAAGCGGATCCGAACAATCCGGACCTGATCGCCAACCTGAAAGCTGACATCGCTGCTTATCGAGCCAACGACTTCAAGGGGAATCCTAAGAAAGGTGAACCTCTATTTGCGCGACAAAACTGTGCAGCCTGCCACACCACCGCCAACGGGCAGGTGCCCAAAGGGCCACATCTTGTCGACATCGGTAAGCGATATAAGAAACATGAACTGATAGAATCTATCCTTAATCCAAATGCAAAAATCGCTCAGGGCTTTGACACCTATGCATTCATTACCGTAGAAGGAAAGGTCATCAGTGGCTTCATCACCAGTGAAAGTGCAACAGAAGTTAATATTCGTCAAACGAATGGGCTGCCACTGGTGCTAAAGAAGGATAACATCGAACTTCGACGCAAATCCGAAGGTTCCATGATGCCAAAAGGTCTGGCAGACAATCTAACGCCCGAACTGCTCGCTGACCTGATTGCTTACTTGCAATCGCTTAAGTCTAAATAAGACGCAAATCACGATAAGTTTAAAGCGCGAGTAGAATCTCCAAGCGATTCCGCTTTTGAGCCCATCACGTGCGTCATAGCTAGCCAAAGATTTGCTACAGGCGTTCCTTCTTCTGACTTAACATGCCGATTTGTTTTAATCGCCCCACCCGCGCTACCGGCCATTACCAATGGTAGATTTGTATAGACATGATCTTTTCCGCTCGATAATCCGGATCCAAATAGAAACATAGTGTTATCTAATAACGTCGTGTGACGTTCCTTAACACTCAGCATCTTTCTTATCACGTATGCAAACTGTTCAACATGATAGCGATCAAGACGAGCCAGTTCAGCTCGCACCCGATCGTCTCCCTGCTGGTGCGTCCATGAGTGGTGAAGGATTGGCTGTTCAAAGAGCCCATCCACCTTCTGTGGAGTACTCCATCGCTCCGGGGCAACCATCAATGAAGCAACTCGAGTTAAATCCGTTTGCAACGCCAAAACCATCAGGTCGCCCATCAGTTGGATGTACTGATGCCGTTCCATCTCAGGCCAGGGGACCGTGGGGGCTTCCAATTGCAACTCTTCAATGGTCCCTTTACGATCCTCAACGCGTTTAATTTGCTTCTCAACAGAACGAACGGAATCTAAATACTCGTCCAGTTTACGTAAGTCCTGCGCGCCTAACTGACGTTGCAAGCTTCTCGCATCTTCAAGCACAAGATCCAGAATGCTCGAGGACACTTTATTCTCATCCACCACAAAGAGACGGCGAAACACTTTATCCGGATCCCGCATGGATTTAGCCACATGCCCGTGGCCATACCAGGAAATATTATCAAAATACACAGACTCTTTATTATCTCTGTACGGATTGCAACTGAGTTCCAGAGAACGAAATGGCGTATGCTTCGCGGTTTCATCGGCAATCAACTGATCAACCGTCCGTTTCAACGGATAACCTGCAGGCGAAAGCTCTCTTGGATGAGCACTCGATAACCAACAGGTACTTGCCTGAGCATGACCATCGGTGCCAGCCACTTTAATGCGGTCCAAATTAGAGTAAACCGAAATCTTCTCCTTGAGATCCTGCAGAGGCTCTAACGTAGGACTAAGTACAAATTCGCCACCATCACTTTCCCCCTGCCAGCGATCTTGCACCACCCCGTTGGGAATATAGAAGAAAGCGGCTCGCTTGGGAGCTACGTCATCGTCTCCCTTCGCTGAATCAAGCATGATGTCAAGTAAGGGTAAACTCATGGCTGTTCCGCAACCACGCAGGAATTTACGACGATTGATTGTGCTGAGCTTTCTCATTTTTCAAATATTTCAATTATCTATTCGGAATGGTTTCTGGCCTCAACCATCTGTTTATGCCTAAACGGATAAGACGTAGCAATCCCCACCACGACTGATGAGATACGTCCTTTATTAGCCAACACGTTTCTAACAATCATATCAACCGCAAGTTTGTCGGACACTTCGAGTTCTCGCCCTAACGCATAGGAGAGCATGTGTTCGCTAAAGGCACGCGTAAATACCTCTGGCCGTTCAAGCAAGGCCTCTTTAAAGGACACAATATCATCGAACCTAACTTCCCCGAAAAGCTCGCCGGTTGCATCAATTGGAAGCCCACCGCGATAATTATCTCGCCAGCGACCGACGGCATCGTAATTTTCCAGAACAAATCCAAGCGGATCTATCCTGGCATGGCATGACTTGCAGGACTGGTTTGTCTGGTGTTGCTTCAACACCTGTCGCAGGGTGAGCCCCCGGGCTTCAATTACTGCATCATCCTCTTCAATTTCAGGGACGATATCTGGAGGGGGTGGGGGTGGTCGATTAAAGATAACCCCCGCAACCCAGGCTCCCCGAGTAATTGGATTCGTGCGTAATGGAGAACTTGTCATCGTCAAAATGGCAGCCGTGGTAATAACACCTCCTTCTCGTTTATCATTCAGTTCCATCCTGTTGAACTGCTGATAACTGGGCAAAAACCTATTGCGCTCACCTTTGTTTTTAAACGGAACTTCCGCACGATACCAATGATGCAATTCCTCACTTCGATAGGTGTAGTCGGAATGAATCAAGTCCAGAATAGGGCGATCTTCAATCATGATGCTTTCAAATAACAGCAAGGGCTCCAGCATCGACTGCAACCCCAACTTCCAGTACTCGCACCCGATCCTTGAGTAGTAGTTCTCAAAACGTTTGGAATCCGGAACGGCAGTAACAAGTTGATCCAATCGCAGCCATTGTCGGGCAAAGTTCTGACTCAAAGACTGACTCCGCGGATCTAACAACATTTCCCGAACCTGCCGTTCGAGAGTACTTGAATCCGACAGTCTACCTTCACGTGCCAGCTTCAATAAATCGTCGTCAGGAATACTGTTCCACAGAAAAAAAGAAAGTCTGGCTGCCAATTCATAATCCGAGAGTCGTTGGCGAGTGGCTTCTTCAGGTGCACGCTCAATGATATATAAAAAACGAGGGGAGGACATCACGGCGGCTACAACATCCTTCATGGCCCTTTGGAAATCTCCGGTCCGTTTCAGGTGCAATTCGAAGAATGTTACATAACGACTTAACAACTCCTCCGGAACGGGTGAGCGGAATGCCTTTTCCAACAGGAAAGATAATCGCTTCCTGGCGACCACTAGTGGATCGTCCGACCCTGCATAAACAAACAATGAATTGTGTAGATTACAGTAGTCTTCAAATTCAGGGGCATGCACGACAGCCTGTGCCAGATTCACAAATGTTTCCAATTGCAAAGCGGAAATACTCAATTCCTCACCCCGATTATTAAACCCATTTTCGGCGGGTAAGTCTGCCGCAAATGGAAAAACTCCGGTAAGAATTGGTTTTTCAATCACGTTTTTCCCTAAGGTCCGATTTCCCAGCTGAAGCCTGTCGGGCATCAATCCGGCGATTGGCTGGTAGTATGGAAAATCACTCCGGATGACTTTTTCGGGAAGAGGATAGATATCACCTTTTAGGTCCAGCAATTCCACGACGGAATTATTGTACTCAAGTCGATTCATGCGTCGCATCACAACGGGTTCCAACGACTCCTGTGAAGCCAGCCGTTGATCGACATAATTTTGTAGCCCTAGCACTAATTGTGATTTTTGATCTGGCGAGGGCTGCTGTGCTCCTTCAGGCGGCATTTCCCCGGCCTGGAGAGCACCAATCACTTTGCTTGCCACTTGAAGATCCCCCAGAAACAACTCCGCAGTTGTCAATGATTCCAGATCCACTTTACCTTCTCGTCGATCTGCATGATGACAGTCAGAACAATATATTTTCAATACTTTATGGAGTTCAGTGTAATCCACATGAACCAGTTCAATCTCCGGCATCTTACCGGCAGACTTGGGTTCCAAATTCGTCAATTGCAGATAATCTAACCCCACCAGAAACCGGCCTTCCTGCTTATAGGGCTTGGCTTTCTGGCTGGCGCCGACGAGCTTCAACTGGAGTCGATGCACACCTTTGGATAACTTGTGCTTACCCAGATCTTTCAATGACGCTAACTCAACCCTGGCGGAAAACGTATCGATGGGCCCGGAGATCTTTGCTCCATCTAAATAAATTTGCACAATTCCATAGTCTGGAGCCTTAGTGAGACGGATACCTAGATCGTATTCGCTATCAAATCGTACTAGAAAGGAGAGTTCGAGCTTCGCTCCTACCTCCCCGTCCCAAAGCAAATGAGCATCCCGACTCCAGTCCTTGCCATAGTGAGACATTCCCTGCACTCTGCCTGGTTTTTCGACTGCAAAATGGTACTCACCTTCGTAAACACCATTGAATGGGAAAGGTAAGCGAATATCACGTTGCTGGGCAAACGTTACACCGACAAGGATCAGGAAAATGCAAAACGTACGAACAATCATGCGCCCATTATAACACCGTTTACCAAAAGAACTCCTTCTTGGAAACCTTCTGATTTACCACCAATCCCTTTTCAACAGCTTTCAGAATGAATTCTCTACCATCACCGCGCTGCGTAAAGATCAAATCCCCGGGACTAATCAATCGATTCCAATGTTCCTTAAACGTCTCCGCAAGCTCTTTATTTTTTGACAATACCTCGGGAACCGCGTGCAACATTACCATCTGCCGTCTCACATCTACGTGTTCATATTCTTCTGCGAAATACTTCTTCAACAATTTAGGCAGGATGTTGGCAAACCACGGATGACGAGTTTTGGTGGAAAATTCTTTCAAATCCACATACCGCTCAATCACATAGCGAGCTTCAAGCGGCGGGGAAAAGACGTCTGTCAATGCTTGTGTAAACAACGCAATCTCTCTCTCATTTGCCTCCTGCAAAAACACACGCACATACCCACCAGCCTGCTCGCCTACAAAAAGGTGCTCCAGCAATTCAGCCTCTTTACCCCACATGATGAACCCTGCATCTCTCAATGCGCAAACAATAGCTTCTGACACTTTCTTCGTGAGCGACTCGGGAGTCCAGGCTGTGGTATCGCCGGTAAAAGGAGGGAAACCTTTTTTCGTTCCGTTTCCTCCCAAAGGAATCTGAACCGACTGTGCTGCCTGTCCTTTAAAGGGTTCTCCTACGCCCCACAGTTCGTAGTTTTTATCGCGGTTACCCGCTCGCTCCAGCATCTCATCCGAGATTAACGCGGCTACCCTCTCGACGCCTACCGGCTTAATCTCCGTAAAGGCGGGATGAACATGACCAACACCCTTTTCAATCACTCCGTCATCGGTAACCCCATAAATCCGAGTATGTTTTTTACAAAATCGCTTATAGTCAGAAAGCCCTTTCAAAAACTCTGGCGCCAAGCAAACAACGTCCCAGTTGTGAGCAAGTTTTCGTGGCACATCCCCATCCAAACGAATGGATCGGCCTCGCAGTTGATTCACACTCATCGATGTAGTGACAGAAGTCAAATCAACCAAGACATTAATTTTATTGGCGTCCCAGCCTTCACCAAGAAGGCCTCGTGTTCCCACTAAACACCGCGTATAACCGGCCTGGAAGAATTCCGTCACTAACTCAATATATACTCGCGGCACCCAATCAGCCCCTCTAGCCTTGAGCATTCTGTAGCCATCCTGATCCCCCCACCTCAGTTCAACCTCGTAACCTTTCCGCTGCAACCACTGCGAGGCATACTCATGAAAAATCAGGTAGAGATCGTCGTCCACAAGTACCGTCGAGCCCGTCACTAAAACCGGATCCAGCTTATCGGTTTCTGAATCCTGTAATAACGTGCGAAAAGCTGCCACGGCACCTCCGACTTCGCGATCCAGAATATGACTAACTTCCGGAGCAACGGCCGAAGTTTTTTCATAGTCACAAACGACCACAGCCCGAATCGATTCCCCGAGCATCTCCTGTTCGCGCGTTAAAATGGGAATCAACGCGAGTGCCTTACTTTTAGAATATGCCAGAATCCGTGTGACAGGTGATGCACAACGCTGGTTTCCTGTTTCTGTTATCTGCGATCCCAGTAGTCGTAAATGACTCTTTACTCGGTTTGCGAGTTCCAGGTGCTGTGCATTTTTTGTTCTCATTAAATAAAGACGCACATACGGATCAATAACGGGCACGCAATAAGCCAACAAATCCTCACAATCGTCAATTTCCTCTTGCGATAACTCTCTGGCATTCGATGGTAGAGAGACCTCCTCCTTCGCCAGTAAGACCCGGGCCGCCCAGGCAAATGTAGTGAATCTTTTCTCATACTCACCCCAATTTCGGGCAGGCCTCAGCGGCAATTCCATGTTTTGAAGAGTTTGGTAAGCCCATTGATTAAGCGATAACCGGTCTTCCCCCTCCGTCACATGTTGCAAGACATCTAAGATCTCCTGCATACGATCGCTGGTGTTGGAAATGTATTCAAGTTCATCGTCTGTAGGCCGGACAAAATAACACAGGTCTTTATAAGGCGCCAAAAATCCGTCCTTAATGACCGCCGGCACAGGAACTTCGTAGTCAATTTCATCCAGCAACGTTTCATAAATACTCCAGTCGGTAGAATCTGCCTCCTCCGAATCCGGTGGCGTTGCGGTTAATCCCACAACCACTGGGTTATCAAGGTATTCGGAAATGCCGTTTAGAATCCTTCCCCAGTGACCAACCAAATGATGGCACTCATCAAGAATCACCAACCGAACACCTGCCTCTTTCAGGTGATTTAGATTTTCCAGTGCACTGGAATGAAGGACTGACAAGACATCACTACCACGTGTGATTTCCTCACGGATCTTCTTGGTGTAATAGGCAACCCGTTCCTGAAAATAATCGGCGTTTTGTTCATGTAAGTTTCTTATCCAAACTTCCGCTTCTTCTTCTGAGTGGGCCTTCTCCTTCTCAACAAGCGAATGCTTCCATAACTCCAATGCGGCATCCGTCAGATCGTCACTCCCCCTAGCCGGCATCGTCAGCGCCTGGTAGGTAAGGGAGGTAAAAAGTTGGGGTGATTTGGCATCCGAGGACAGCCACTGCTCGGGGATCGAGCTCCCGTTATGTTCAAAAAGATCTGTCCTTGCAAGCCACTGAGACTGAATCGCTGAATTCGGACTCAAAACGACAGCCGGACATTTAAACACGGAAGCCCAAAGATACAGTCCCGTGACCGTTTTCCCGGATCCGGGTGGTGCATTTACATAGAGTTTTGCGTTGTTACTACGAAGATGTTCCAACGCAACATTTACGACCTCCAGTTGACTAGGACGCAAAGTACTCTTAAAGGAGATATCTGGAAAGGACATTCAAATAAACCGTCTTGGGGTGTGACACTTTATTTTACCCAGATAAAGCTCGATTTGACCTTTTTATTGCGGCAGATTTAATCCCGGAGGGAGATTACCACCTGGAAGTCCACCTGGAAGTCCACCTGGCAGACCACCTGCCGGAACCTCCGGTTCTTCAGTCTTTTCACGAATCAACTGAGAACGACTTAAACGTAACTTGTCATACTGGTCACCTGGAATTACGTAGTACCACAATGCAAAACGCCGATTGAGTTCTTCTGATTTCTGCTGTCCATCAGCAAGCTTCTTTTCATAATTTGCCAATTCGGTTTCATATCCTTGAAGAGCAGCTTGATAGGCATTGAGATCACTTTCGTATTGTGCGCGAACAGCTTCCAGTTTTTCAGCCGGATCTTCCGCAGGTTCTTCTGCAGGTTCTTCCGCAGGTTCTTCCGCAGGTTCTTCTGCAGGTTCTTCTGCAGGTTCTTCTGCAGGTTCTTCTGCAGGTTCTTCTGCAGGTTCTTCTGC
>PAAT01000128.1 GCA_002698965.1 Rhodopirellula sp.
ACCTGGTGGAGAGATGCCAACGGGGGTTGTAGCAGTAGATATAATATCATCAGCTACAGTTGATTGCGGTGCTTTTGCAGATGCATTTTGTAAATCTTGTCTATTTTTTATTTCCATTAAAGGAAGAGAACCATACTCAGAATTAGGATCGCCAACTAATTGAACTAATCTTTGCATAGGCATATAAGTTAATTCTTCTTGTAATTGTATTATGTTTTTACCTAAAGCCATTATGAGAACATCCTTCCTAATCCTGCGGCTTGTAAACCAAGTCCTGTAAGACCTGCGAATATGCCAGGTCTTTGATTAAATGTGCTTACAGTTGTATCTGGTCTACTATATGTACCTTTAAGAATATTTTCATAGAAGCCAAGTTGCTGTTGCGGGTATCCTTGTTGACGCAAGAAGTCTTGATAGCCGATATCCATACTAGCTTGTTGTAATGCTCTTTGTTGTTCACCAATGTTTTGTAGATTTCTTAATCTACTTGTTGCACCTTCTTGTCTTTGTGCACCTAATCCTGCAAGACCCTGTATTTGTGCCATTCTTGCTTGTCTATCAGCTTCAAATCGTCTTGAAGCATCCATAAATGCATCTTGTCTACCTACTTTTTCTAAATCAGTAAGTTGTCTATTTAAGTCTCTTTGTCTATTAGATTGCATTATAGCTTCTCTATAACCACCTAAACCACCTGATGA
Organism: Rhodopirellula sp.; assembly: GCA_002698965.1. GTDB lineage: Bacteria > Planctomycetota > Planctomycetia > Pirellulales > Pirellulaceae > UBA721. Next base: position 699 of record PAAT01000128.1, read on the forward strand.
AGCAGCTGAATCTCTAATACCACGAGCTTGTAATGCAGATTGTCTAATTGCTTCATTTTTTGTAGGGTCTAATGCTTGAGAAAAATATGGAGACATATAAGCATCAGCTATTCTTGATGTCATTGTATTAGGTAAATTAGCTAATCCTTGTGAAGCCATACGAGTTTCCATAGGAGACCCATATTGAGCCATTGATCCAAAACCTCTTTGTGCCATTCTTTCAGCAGGAGAAAAACCTGCTAATCGTGCTTGAGGATATGGTAAATAAGGTTGATTGCTTTCAAACTCTGAACGAGCTAACAAACCTTTAAATTGTGGCATTACCTCATCAGGTATACTTGTTTGAGTTACAGTAGTTTCTGTAGGAGCAGAACTACCACCTTTAAACCTCATTCTTTGTGCACTATTTCTTCTAATCATTGTACAAACTTCTTCTGATAAGCAACTGCTATTTTATCCCAATTATCATCTTTTAACCAATTCCAAAAGCCAGGTCTTCCTAATGCTTCTATACCATCACAACCTGAATCTTTTGCAAAACTTTCTACTTTTTTAAGACCATCTTTTGTCCATAATTCTTGATTTTTACCTGATAAATGATCAATATTTAACATTCTAAGACCTGATGGATAATCATTTATTTGTGTAATACCGCATCCAATTAAGTCAGGATACTCATCATCTCTATAAAATATCCATAAATGACTTTGACCCATTACACATTCTGTAAATAAATCATTTAAACTTATTCTGCCATAACTTCTATTTACACTTTTCTTTAAATGTTTTTCAGCAAAAGACCAAATAGTTGGTATATCTTTTGGTTGAACTAAAGTATTTTTAATTGTCATCTTATTCATCTTGGCATCACATTATCTAAATTAATAGGATCAGGTTGTTCTGTTGTTCCGTGTTTTTCAACTCTTACTCTGCTTAAAAAATCATCCATGATTGCTGCTCCCTGTTCATTATTACCATCGCCTAAGTTACTAACAACATCAGCAGGAACAATATATTCGCCAGGACTTAATGCAACTTTTTGTTGATCACCTAATTGTCCATCAACCATATCATCCATTCCACCGCCTTCTCCTTCAATCAAACCAATGTTTTGTTCTCCTTGAGGCATTAATTCACTCTTTAAACGCTCATACGCTTCTTCTCCGAACAATTCTACAAATCTTTGTATGATAGACCCATCATCTTCTAAACGCCCTAAAACGACAAGAGAAGCGTTTCTAAGCAATTCTCTATCTCCTTCAGACATTTTTTCTTGTATTACAGGATTTTGCATTAATTGTTCTACTTTGTCTGTTTCTTGTGTAACTTCTACATCTCCACCTTCTTGATAAGTATTCCGTAAGGAATANTTACCCATTGGTAGTGGTNTCATATAATCTTCTAGTGTAGATACATTTACCATTCCACCGCCTGCATATCCAACTCTTCCNCCTGCATATGCTCCTAAAAGTTGACTATTATCAACAGGTACACCACTATCTAAATCAACTGTTCCATCTGGAAGTAAATCATAAGCCATTTCTACAGCATATGAACCACCTGGTGTTAGTTGAGCTTTAGTAACTTTACCTGCTAATGGACCACCTTCCATAACTTGATATAAAATTGTATTACCTGTATTTGTATCAATAGTACCTGATGAAGACATTAATGNATCTAAATTAGTAACATTATCTATATTTGAAGATATAAGTGAGCCTGGCGTAGTATCTTGTTGAATACTTTGTGTATTAGCAACATAATTTGCAAAATTTTCTGCTGCTGTATCTGCACCAAATGTAGATAAATCACCAAGATATTTATCTAAATAATTATATTCTGTATATTGTGCTTTTTGTGTTGGTGATAAATAATCAAATAAAGTGTTTTCAACATTTAATTTACCTGCATTATCTCCTTCCTGCACAATTAAATCTGATTTAGGATCAGGTGTAATTTGACCAAATCTTGATGCTTGATCTGTAGCTAATTCTTGAGCTATTGTTGAATCTTTACCTTCTATTTGAGAAAGTAAATCATTTATTCTTGAATTTAATGAATCAACTTCTGCTTGTAATGGATTAACACTAGGTTGTGTAGGCATAATTGGCATACCACCATATGGATCATAACCCATAAAGTTAGGTGTACCATATCCACCGCCACCATAAATATCATTTAATACTTGATCTTGGTATCTGTAATAAGGTTGATTTTGCATATATGCATCTAAATAAGAAGGCATACCTTTTTCTACATTACCTAAAAGAAATTCATTATATGCAGTTCCTCCTACATATTGACTTGGATCATCTTGTTGTACATTAACATCACCACTCATTGTAGGTACTTGATACATTCCTCCTCCTACAGGAGTTAAATCAATTGTTCCATCAAGACCTGCTCCAAGTGCACCTAATGATGATGCTGTTGGTTGTATGTTAGTAACATATTGATATTCTGGCATAAATCCTGCCATATAATTAGCAGGTGTTGGTGCTAAACCTCTTCCTCTAGTACCTGTTTGTCCTGCATATGGATCGTAACCTGGTGTTAAATACATTGATGAAGCCGCAGGTGTAGGTGGTGCTGGCGGTTCAATTGGTTGTATTGGTGGTAATTCAGGAGGATTAGGATCAAGTTCAGGTGGAAGTGGGAAACCTCCGTTTTTAAATCTCATTCTTTTTACTCTACCACCTTCTGCTCCAAATATATTTCCCATACCTATACCTGAACCTGATGATTGAGCATAACTATTATTAATACCTGGTGCATAACCTGGTGTTGGCAAAGTTGAAACGCCAGGTATTTGTTCTTGATAATCTCTTAATGCTTGTTCTCTTTTTCTTACTCTTTCATCTTTTGCAAATTGTTGTGCTTGTTCATATGCTTTTCTATCTTGTTCAACTGCAACTCCACCAATTCCTGCGCCTGTTGCTGCTATATTCATTGGTTTCATTAAATTTTTACCAAATGAACTAAGTCCTTCTTTAGATGTTAGTATATCTCCTGTTGTTGTACGATTTGGATTTAATACATTACCTTGAACTCCAGCTCTTATAGCTTCTCCATCAGCACCTAGTTTTGTAGCTTCTTCAACTAATTTATTTTGTTGTATTAAATCTCTTTGAACTTGAGGAGCAAGTTCTTTAATATTTGCTATATTTTCTGGTGTTATATTAGCAAAACCTTTATCTACATTTCTTATAATATCGCCTGTTGTACCTGCTAATTGATCCATACTACCAGCAGCAACTTGAGATGTATCTACATTACTTAAAACATTACTTGCATCAGCACCTATTTTTGCTGCATCTAATGCACTTCCAATACCGAATCCTGCAAGACCAGCCATCAAACCTTCTTCAACGCTTCCAGTAGCTAGTGTAGTTCCTACTCCAGAACCTAATGCAGATAAACCTACTGTTCCTAAAGCACCTCCTAGTGCAGTACCGCCTAATAATGCAGGTGCTAATGTTGAACCTAAAACAGGTGCTAATAATGGTAAAAATGCTTCAGGATATCCTGTATCTGGATTTCTTGTTAAAGGCATAAGACTTGCTAATCCTTCAACTTCAATTGGATTTACATGAATAAGAGTAGTATCGCCATAACGACCTCGACTTGCTACTGTATCTGCTAAATCTTTATAAGGTAATTTTTTATTCATTATGTTGTTTCTACTCCAAATAAGTTAAAACTTAAAGTGCCATTAGTAGCATATACTTCTATTACATCAGATTCACTTAAAGTAATACCTATAACAGCCGCAAGTGTATCTTTAGCATTTACACTTTTATCATAATATATAAATTGTTTGTTATCGTCACTAGCATTTTTTACTTTTATTCTAACTCTAAATGTATCAGCACTTGATGCGTGTCTATTACATACTACTAATGAACTAATAGTTGTTTGTGCAGGATATTTTGTATCTGCACCTGTTCCCTCTCTTCTAGGAACAGTATATAGAGTTGTTGCTGTTGCCGCACTAGGATTTAATTGAGCTAAAACTTTAAAATTATCTGCCATTTAATTTGTCCATTTAGGTGCACCAAGTAGTAAAAGTTGCATTCTTCTCACACTTTTAGCACTTGTTGTTGTTTTTATGTTCTCTATATTAGTAACTCTATTATCAATTTCATTCATAAAATTTGTAATTTGTTCACGAAATAAATTTTCATCAACTTGAGTATAATCTTGTTTAGCAGGTCTTAAAGTTTGTCTTACCATTATCGTTTACCATCTGGATGTATGTTAGCTCTAATACCATATAATTTAAAAAAAGCATCTTGTTCATCATGTTCATATCTTAGTACAGCAGACCTTCCTCTTGCACGAACATCAACTTTTGTAGTTTCATTTGATACATTATTGGTAGAAGATGTTGTAGGTGATTCGCTTGGATAATTACTTACTGACAATTTTGCTATAACATCTGATTGAGTTTGCCCACCAATTTCCATATCATGTATTAAAGATTTTATTGCTACAAAATTTTCTCCGTCTTCTATAGGCAATGATCCACTTTCTATAAATGAAGTAAAATTAACACCTTCAGCATCAGCAGATAAACTATTAGCTCTATCGCCATCATCTTGTTTAACAATAAAAATATTATCTGTATTAAATTGTTGACCTAATAACATATAATCTTCTTCATATGCAGTTGCACCTGCTGATCTCCACATATTAGAAAGAGACCATGTATTTTCTACATAATTATAAATTACGCATCTTGTTGGGTCTTTTCTGTCTGTTGCTTGTAATAAATCAGAATTAGCTGTTTCACTTCCTGAGTATAAGGTATTCATTTCATTACTTGGATAAAACCACCAAACTTCATTATATCTAGGATTTGAAACACTAAATACTTTTTGTTGCTCACTAACATCTAAATCATCAAATATATAATTTTGAACAGGGCATGGTATTGGTTCAACAGCACCTGAATATCTATAAAATCCTCTTTCTCCCATAAAATATGTATTTGCACCTGCATTTGAAGCTGCTCTTGGTGATATCATTGTGATACCATCTTGTATTTCTGTAAAACTAAATACAAATTCTCCACCAATAAATTTCATTGAATACATAGCTTTATCTGTCCATATAAGTATTTCTTGTCTACCTGATAAAGCACCTACTATTTCTGACCCACTACTTAAATCAACACCACCTGCGGAATTTGTAGCTCTTGGTGTCCAATCCATTGCATTTTGTGTATCAGACCATCTTATATGCATAGGATTAATATCATCTTGTAAATATGGATTACAACCAAATGCAATACAATGACCATCTTGGTCACTTGTTAATACCTGTAAAGAAAAGAAAGGTGCGTTTGATTCATATTGCTTAACCGCAGTACTGTTATTGTGGCTAGCTGCTTTGGTATTATTTTTTCCTCTTACACAACCTGTAAATGAAGTTGCTGTACTATTTGCATAATAAATAACTTCTTTATCTATAATTATATAGCCATTAGCTAAATAAAAACCATCAGTTGAAGATACATTTATTGTTGTTGCAGTAGCTGTAAGAGGTGCAGATAATGTTGTACTAGCTATATCAGTAGATATAATTGGCGGTATAGTTTGAGATTTTGTTGATATTAATTCTGCTCTAGTAGATGTTCCTGATGATTTATCCCAATAGTAAATAGGTCCACCTCTAGGATTTATAATTAAATCATCTCCAAAATTATCTTCAGACCATAATCTTAACTGATTTTTATAATCTATAGCGGCTGTACTACCCCATGCTGTATTATCAATTAATCCACCCCAATCACCTGCTCCCCATCCTGTACCTGCACTATAACTACTAGAACCAACATCTAAATAAGCTAAACCTGTAACTGATGCACCTCCTCCTGTAGTTGAAGCATTTGCAGTAGCATTACCTGTTAATTGAAAAGTAGTTGTTGATGGTGTGGAAAGTACTGTTTGTGTGCTAAACGAATCACTAGCAACAGCATTAAAATAAGTTAAATCTTGTCCGCCTATTGTACCTGTTAATCCTGATATTTTTACTAAATCTCCTGAAGATAATCCATGAGGTGTTGTTGTTGTAAAAGTGTAAGTATTTTCAGTATTAGTGCTTGCAACAGGATTTGTGCCAAAAACTAAAGTTGTTACAGGTGTAATATCTGATGGTACTGTACCTTCTACTATAGAATATCTTGATGTAGTTCCTATACCTGTATATCTAGTATTATCATTAGCTCTATATAAATATATAGAACGAACACTTGAATTACTATAATCTCCTGTAGAAAGAGTTATCCAATTTGTCCATCCTCCAAGTTTTTCAGGTATTCCGTTAAAAAAACGAACTAAATTACCATTAAACCATTGATTTCTTGCAGTATAACGAGAACCTATTTTATTTAATCCTGGCGGTGGTGTAATATCAGTAATAGGCATTTTATTTCATTGCCTTCCTAATAGCTTTCATTCCTCTCTGCCCAAACCAAAACGAAATTATAGTAGAAAATAAAATTTTTGATTCTTCATCCCAACTATTTATAATAGCTTGATAAGCATCATCACCTTCTTGTATTGCTACATAAACAGCTAATCCTTTAATAAGACCAAAAACTACAAAAAAGAAATAAGTAATTACAGGTCTAACAGATGCTTGTAAAGCAGACACAAAAGATGATTTATTAGCTTTAGCTAATTCAGATGCGTGTTTATATATATTTTCAGCTTCAGATACATCAGCTTGTGCATCAAGTTCTTCTACTTTTAATTTACTAAGAACTTCAGCGTGTTTTGCTTGTGCATCTAATAATTTTAATTGGTGACGATTTTTCTGTCCTTGTTCTAAAAATGAAAGAATTGAAGGAAGAAAAGAAGTTCCAAAGCCGAGTAAACTGCCGAAAAGTGATAGCATAATTACCCCTTAGATATTAGATAGACTCCGTATCCACCTAAAGTTAGAGCTATAATAAATAAAGTAATTGAAGATAAAAAATACCCTATAGCTAAAAGTAACCAAGAAACGCCCAAAGTTATATGGGGTTCTTTTGTCCATTCAGTTAATGTACATACATTTGATTTAATTGCTTCTATTATTTTGTTTAACATATTGTCTCCTAATTTAAACTTCTTGTAATAAGTTGAACTACTACTAATACTGTTCCGCCAACTACTGATAAAAGAGTAGCTATAATAAAATATTCTAATCTTTTAACTCTTTCTAATGTTTCTTCTGCTAATTGTTCACACGATTTTACATGGTCAACTAACTGTTGTTCAATTACGGCAACTTTTTTGTCTACTTCTGAAACAGTTACTTTAGCCATGTATAACTCCTATTAATTACTAGCTTCTATTAAATAATGACCTGATATAACATTAGCAGGTGTTGTAAATCTTAAACCACCAAATGTATTCCAAGAACCATTATTTGTAGCTCCCATAGAAATTTCTATTACTGATGATTCATCTGTATTTAAACCTGATCTTGAATAAATTTTACCAAATCCATAATAAGGATATCCATTACCAGATTGATAAGTTGGGTCTCTTTGCATACAAATTTCCCACCAAACATCTTGTTGATTAGCTGAACCAACACCACTTAAAGGAACTGTCCATGAATTAGTTACTCCATTTGTTAATGAAGCTCTAGCTAAAGAATTAGTTGATAAATCTGTGCTATATCCTGATCCTAAAAAATTACCAACTCCTGTAGCATTAGCAGTAGTAATAGGTTGAATAGTTAAGTTTCCTGCATTATTTATAGTCATTTGCAAAGAACCTGTAAATTTATATCTATTATAATTAGTTCCATTATAAAAATTATTAGTAACAGTACCTGTTGCAGCATTTCCTGATGCTATTTTTCTCATAATACTGCCGTCTAAAGTTAAACCAACATTTCCTGTTGTAGCACTTGTTACTATTTGATTAGCAGTTCCTGTAACTTGAGTAACACCTGGCGAAGCTGATTCGGATTGTTTCATAGCTCCTGCACCTGTAGAATATAAAAGAGCATCTTTACCAGCTGCTATAGTTATTCCAGAGTCTCCATTCGACATTTTTAATACAAGACTTTGAGCAGTTGAGTTTTTAAATAACCACATTTTTTTTAATGTAGATGGTTGTATAATAACATTTCTTGAAGCTGTAAGAACAGTTCCTGTATCAGTAAATTCTAAAATTTGTTCACGACCACTAGGAGAACCTGATGAACCTGTTGTTGCATCTGCAACTGTAATTGTTAAATTTGCATCAGATGTAAAATTTTTTGAATTATATTGAAAACTTTCATCAACAATATCTAAATTTGTATTAGTAGTTGTACCCCAAGTACCTGCTTCATCACCTTGAGCTATTAATTTTAATCCTAAATTACTAAATGTAGCCATTATTTAATCCTTTATGCTGCAATCTCAGTCCAATTTGGGTTTTGACTTGTATCAATTTCACTCCAAACTAACACATTTGATGTAGATACTGAAGCAAAAACTCCAGTAACATCAACATCTGCACTTAATGATATACTTACAGTGCCTATTGCTGTTGATGCTGAAACTCCTGATGGGAATGTTGTAACCCCTGTACTTATAGTAGTACCTGTTCCTAAAGTATTTGTACCTTTAATTTCTACATTACCTGCTGTAGTAATGGCATGACCCATACCACTATGATTTGAACATTTAATATATAAAGGATTTGGTACATTATCAGGAACAACAATTTGCGTATAAGCACCTGCATTACCTGGTGTTCCTACTACTGTAACACCTGTTGTATAATCTGATCCATCCTGTGATGCACTAAATCTTAAAGGATGACCTGAATTACTATTATCAGATTGATCAAATTTATAAGTAAATCCTGCGTGTAATGCTGTAGGAGTTGATTGTTCGTGACCATCTATATAATAAACATTGCCTGAACCATTATTAGCAACAGTTACTGCAAATGTTTCGCTTTGTCTTGGTTCTGCTGTAACATCTATTTTAAAACCAACAGAATTAACAGAAGCACTAGCTTCTACTCCTGTCATAGTTAGAACACAATCTAAGCTAAGAGTTTCATTTCCAAGTTGAGTTGTTGCTGTTACAGGAGTTTCTAAGATAATATCAATATTACCTTCAGTAAATATTGAATAAGGACCAATAGAAGTTGAAGCGGAAACACCTGTCGCAAATAATCCAAGATTTCCTGCTTGTACTTGTGCTTGTACGCCTGTTGGTAATACTGTTACAAATTGACCTGCGTGGGCATTACCTATTTGTCCTGTACCTGCAACACCTGTCGCAGATACAACAATAGATATGCTTGTATCTCCTGAAGAAGAAAAGCTATCTTGTGAAAATGTAGTAAAACCAAATGCCATATTATTATTTTATCCTATTTTAAAAAAGAATACGAGTATTTGGTTATTAGCTCCTATTCCTCTGGTTTATATACTGGTGTAGGTTCTGTAGGAAGTAAGGTATGAATTGGAAAATCAACATCCCAAACATTTGCATTTGGATCAGTTGGCGTGCTATCTCCTTTTAACAAATCTTTACTTAATTCTTTTAATTGTTTCCTATAAGCAGCAAATTCTGCAACAGATTCATCTGTTAAATTGCTATCTAAAAGTTGTGTCCAATCAGTATGGGGTAATTGACCTATTCCTGTTTGTTCAATTTCTTGTGTTTTGCTTATGTAATAATTAGCTAACCATAAATCGTAATCAGCTTGTCTTTCTGCTAATTCTGCATCAGTTTCTTCTCTGTTTTCACGAACACCTGTTTCAGAATTTTTTGTATTAATTATACCTTTTTCTAAAGTTTTTGCTGTTGGTATTGCCATTTATCTCTCCTTTATGATGCAACTAATGTTGTTGGTTTTATATACGCTTTCATAACACAATTAAATAAACTATAACCCATTGCTGAGGTATATCCACTTTGAAATAAAAAACCACCAAATTGTTCCCAGGGTGAACCATATCCTTTACTACTACCGCCACTTGCCTGAGTTCTTCCATTATTTTGTTGGTTTCCAGAAGGCATTAAAAAAGCTGTATTTGTAACAGGATATCTATTATTAGAACTTCCACTACTATATCTTCT
>PAAT01000129.1 GCA_002698965.1 Rhodopirellula sp.
CTGTTGTGCGATGCACGGAACACGTACGCTGGCGGAGATTCCTCAGTACATTGCCACGACGGATCAGGAATCGATCTTTGTAAGTTTCTATTATCCGTCTACCACGGATTTGGTTGTCCAGAACCACCCGATCACGATTCAGATGGAATGTGATTATCTGACCAATGGGGTTGTCGAAGTGACAGTTGCATCGGCACAGGAGTTAAATATCCCATTCAATATACGAGTGCCTGCCTGGAGTCGAGTGGCCAAACTCTCGATTAACGGGGAACCGCAGGAAGCGGTTGTGAAAGAGGGATGGTGTGTTCTTGATCGCGTCTGGAAAGGAACAACGGATATTCGAATACAGTTTGAAATGACCGTGCGGACTGAGCCTATGAACGACTTTATAGGTCTTCAGGAAGGAGACGATACTTCACGAAAAAGCCTTTGGTTTGGTCCTCGTCAACTGGTTTATAACCAGTCGATCAATCAGGACCTTCATAAGATTGTCCAGGATCAGCCTGCATTGCGCCACGTCTATCAAACTTATGGTGAGTTGCAACTGGATCAATCTACAAAAAAGACACCGCTTACGATTGGAGAAAAGAAGTACAAGAAAGGTCTTGGTACGCATTCGGTGAGCGAAATTACCTATTGGCTGGATGGACAGTTCAAGGACTTTCGGTCTGATATTGGTATCGACGCATCTGCCGAGGGAGCAGGTGCCGTAAGATTCAAAGTCTGTGCTGACGGTAAAGTCGTTCATGGTGACGTCGTGAAGGCCAGTATTGGTGAAAAGAATGAGGGACAGGTGCAGTCACTTTATGGATTTGAAGTGACGGCCGTGTCAGGACGGGATCCAGCCAAATCCATACTGGTCGACGTTACTGATACTAAGTTGCTCACTTTGGTTGTGGACGAAGCGGTGAATGGTCTCGCCAAAGATTATGCCAACTGGGCTGAGGCGCGTTTGATTAAAAAGGATGGTACCGTAGTTTATCTTAGTGATCTTCCGAACGATCGGGCAAAAGGGATCCCTTTCGATCAATTAGAGATTGATGAGGAGAACGTACATAGTGTAGCCAAAGAGCGGGTGGTATTTGGTGTTTCTATCGGAGGCAAAGATGTACCAGTCGTGTTCAGTTTTCTTGATTCGCTGGGTTACGATCTAATGAAGAACCGACCGGTATTACGGTCCTACGTGAAGACATCCGATAATTAACTACACAATACAGAGGAATATCTGTGAAGATCATTCATGCAGTCAATTTGCAACTTTTGTGGATGGTGTGTGTAGGGGCTGCTATCCCCGGATTATTACAGGCAGAGGCTCCTCGTCCCAATCTGATCGTTGTTCTTTGCGATGACCTTGGCTATGGCGATTTGGCATGCTACGGCAATGACGTTGTGCAAACTCCGAATATTGATCAATTTGCTGCCGAAGGGATTAAATTTACTCGTTGCTATGCTGCAGCGCCAAATTGTTCCCCAGCCCGTACGGGACTCATGACAGGCCGGACACCGTACCGGGCCGGTATTCATAATTGGATTCCCTATGATTCGCCAATGCATGTGCGAAAAGATGAAGTCACCATTGCAAAATTGCTGCGGGATTCAGGCTATCAAACATGTCATGTAGGCAAGTGGCATCTGAACGGCAACTTAACCGATACTCGTTATCCACAACCAAAAGATCACGGGTTTGATTGGTCTTTTGGCACCCAAAATAACGCGTTGCCCTGTCATAAGGATCCGGTAAATTTTGTACGCAACGGAAAAGCCGTTGGCCCATTGAAAGGCTTCGCTGCTGATTTAGTGACGGACGAGGCGATTCGCTGGCTTAATAAACAACGTCAGGGCGATACTCCGTTCTTTATGTATGTTGCTTATCACGAGCCTCATGAGCCAATCGCATCCAATCATCAATACACAAAACTGTATGAGTCCCGTGGGAAACCAAGTCCTTACGATCCGGAAGTAACGAGCTTTCAGGCTCATCACGGTAATCTCACACAAATGGATTCGGCCTTTGGTCGCCTTTTAAAACATCTGGAGACATTGGGGCTCAGGCATGATACTTTGATTTTCTTCACAAGTGATAATGGACCGGCTATTACGAATGCTCATCCGCATGGAAGTACCGGCGGTTTACGTGATAAGAAGGGTTCTGTTTACGAAGGTGGTATTCGGGTTCCCGGAGTGGTTCAATGGCCCAGGGCCTGGAAGAACCCTCAGGTGTTAGACCTGCCGATCAGCGGTGTCGATGTGTTACCTACGTTTTGTCAGGTTGCCGGAGTGGTACCGCCTGAGACGTTGGAATTAGATGGGGCCAGTTTTATCAGTGCACTTGGCGGTCGGCCTGTTCGCCGAAATAAACCGCTTTACTGGCAGTTTCATAGCGCCCGAGGAGAGGATCAGTTGGCTGCGATCGACGGAAATTGGAAGATAGTTGGGCAATTCGAAGGGGGAAGTTTACCTCCGCATGGAGATATCTTTGCCGAACATCAGCAACGAATTCAGGATGCTAGGATAACGCGTTATCAGTTGTTTGATCTAACGAAAGATGAGACGACGGATGTGCAGGCTGAGAATCCTGGTGTGGCTCAGCAGCTAATCCGAAATCTCCAGAATACGTTTCTGTCCGTGCAGTCGGATAATCCATCATGGCCGGCTTGGGAGTGGCCTCGGGAAGAGGGCATGCAAATACGGGCCTACGTTGAATCCCTAAAATCAATGCAGGAGTAGTTCCCGGGCTGACGGGTAATTCATTTTGCGTCACATTTCATTTTTATATTAAGATAGAGTGTCTAAGCTGCATTCAGAAATTCATGAGATTGTTAGGTATGCTCCAGCCACACTCGCCTTTTGCTTCAAGTATTCACGTTGGTTCCCGTCGTTGGTTCCTTAGAACTGGGGCAGCGGCAATGGCCAGTATTCCACTGGCAACTCTGCAGCAAGTTCAGGCTCAGGCTAACCACTCCAATTCAAAAAAATCCGTCATTCTGTTTTGGCTCAGCGGTGGCCCCAGTCAAATAGACATGTGGGACCCAAAGCCGGATGCGCCAGTAGAAATCCGTAGTCCTTTTGAGACAATCTCCACCTCGGTTCCCGGTATTCAGTTTACCGAGCATCTGCCCCGGCAGGCTGCGATTGCCGATAAGATGGCAGTATTACGTGCGGTTGATTGTTCAGCTAGTAATCATACCCCGATCACGATGCAGGCTGGCAACCCGTTGGCGCGACGAACCAATGATGGCAAAGACGGGGCAGGTTACCCGTCGATGGGTTCAGTGGTATCAAAGTTTAGAGGTTCCAATGCCCCCGAACTACCTGCGTTTATCGGGTTGGCCAAGACCTGGGCATCGGACGTTTATGGTGCCGGCCACTTAGGTAGCAAGTATGAACCGGTCAAAGGTCTGGAGCTTGCCGATAAGTTTAAGCTGCCTACCGGTATTGATGTTCAACGACTACAAAACCGAGCCGCCTTGCGGGAACAAATCAATGGAGCCCGCAAAGAGCTCGAGGATCACAACCTGCTGGAGCAGTTTGATGCAAATACGCAACGAGCATTTGAAATGGTATTGTCCGGGAAAGTGGAGCAGGCTTTCGATGTCACGCAGGAGTCAGACGAACTACGTGATGAATACGGTCGAACGAGTGTCGGTGAAAAAGCGTTGCTTGCCCGTCGTTTGGTGGAAGCCGGGGTTTCTTTTGTGCTGGTGAGCGGTGCCTGGGGCTATTTTGATCATCACGGTGATAATGTCCGCTGGGGAGGTATCGAGAAAGGGCTTAAGCCTTTGCTACCTCGTGTGGATCAAGTTTACCCAGCTCTGATCAATGATTTGGAACAGCGGGGAATGCTCGATGATACATTAGTCATGATGATGGGGGAATTTGGGCGTTCGCCTAAGATCAATACGGAAGCGGGGCGGGATCATTGGGTTCCGGTGATGTCCATGATCATGTCTGGCGGTGGGATTCAGGGAGGCCAGATACTGGGAAGTACCGATCGTACAGGGGGTGAAATCAAATCAGGTATGGTTCGGCCGCAGGATTTGGCTGCGACCACGTTCAAGCATCTGGAAATTGATTTAAATAGCCATTGGGTTAATTCTCAAGGCCGTCCGATTCCGATTGTTCAGGAAGGTGGTCGTCCGATTGAAGGGCTTATCTAACAGAATGAAGATTGTTTTTTCGCTACTGTTTTTCGTCTTGCAGGCCGCTATCGCACAGTCTCAGGAGCATGTAGCGACGGCTGACCGGGCGATGGTTGCCACAGTTCATCCGCTGGCAACCGATGCGGCATTAAAGTCGCTCTCTGACGGCGGCAACGCTGTCGATGCAGCGCTTACAGCGGCCATCACTTTAGGTGTGGTGGATGGCTACAACTCGGGGATTGGTGGTGGTTGCTTTATTCTTATTCGCACCCCCGATGGTAAGCTGATTACTGTTGATGGTCGTGAGACCGCTCCCAAACAAGCGACTGCAGAGATGTTCTATAGCGATGGAAAACCTGACACGGCATTGTCTCAGGTAGGCGCATTGGCCTCAGGTACGCCTGGCGCCGTTGCGGCTTATCATATGGCCTGGAAAAAGGCCGGTAGTTTGCCTTGGGAAACTCACTTCCAGGAAGCAATTCATATAGCCGAAAACGGATTTGCGATATCGGATCGTTACGCTCGGTTACTCGCTTCACGGAAGCAACTCTTTGAACAATTTGCTGCCAGCGAAGCACTGTTTATTCGTGATGGTAAGACACTTGCTGCAGGTGAGAGGTTTGTGCAGGAAGAGCTAGCCAGCACTTTGAAGGGAATAGCTCAGGAGGGTCCGGAATATTTTTATCGAGGGAAAGTAGCCGCGTTGATTGCAGATTGGATGGATGCCAATGGTGGAGTGATGACCCGACGTGATTTGGCGACTTATCAAGCCAAACTTCGGTCACCGGTCGTTAGCACCTATCGGGGACATACCATTGTAGGCTTTCCACCGCCAAGTTCAGGGGGGACTCATGTTGGACAGATCCTGAACATGATGGAGGAATTTCCACTTAGTGAATATTATCGCGACAGTACTACAAAATATACTCATGTTGTTGCCGAGGCGATGAAGTTGGCCTTCGCTGATCGGGCGTACTGGTTGGGAGATGCCGATTTCACTCGTGTTCCTCAAGGATTGATTGCGAAATCGTATGCTCGCGACTTGAGCCGCCGAATTGATTTAGATGCTGCAATCACGGTGAAGTCACATGGCTTACCTCCACGGAAATTTCCAGCCAGATCGGAACGCCATACCACTCATATTGCTGTTGCTGACTCTGAAGGCTATTGGGTGGCAATGACGGCTACAATCAATACATCGTTTGGTTCAAAAGTTGTCATTCCCGGCACGGGTATCATTATGAACAATGAAATGGATGACTTCGCATTGGCGCCGGGAATTGCCAATGCCTTTGGACTGCTTGGCAGCGAAGCAAATAAGGTCGAGGCGCTCAAGCGACCTCTTTCAAGTATGTCACCAACGATTGTTTTGAAAGATGGGCAGCCGATGCTAACCGTTGGAGCCGCTGGCGGACCTAAAATTATCACTTCGGTTGTCCTTGGGATCAGCCGTATTGTGGACTTGGAAATGTCGCCCAGAGAGGCCATTGAAGAACCTAGATTTCATCATCAATGGTCACCTGACCGACTCTATTTGGAGCGAACCAATGAACCGGAGTTGTTGAATCGAATGAAACAGCTCGGTCATACCGTTTATTCGACGAGTTCTGCCGGTATTAGTCAGATGATTTACCGAGATCCGGAATCTGGCCGATTTATGGGCGTTTCAGATCCTCGAACCGCAGGGAAAGCTTCCGGGCGTTAGCAGAAGCCGTTTCCGGAGTGAATCGCTTTCTCCATACCACGTACGGCGGTTATAATGTAGTCTTAGGCACTTATAAAAATGCTTGGTTGTTACTGAGGTTTAAAACATGCGACATTCTATAGCAAGACGTCGGTTTCTATCGGCTGCCGGCGTTTCCATTGCACTTCCAATGTTGGAGTCCATGGTTCCGATTGCCCACGCGGATCAATCGAAACCGGTAAAACGGTTTGTTTGCATGTCTAATAATTACGGTGTTTATCGAGAGGGATTCTTCCCTGAAGCAGACGATGTGGGACCAGGCTACGAAATCCCGGAAACACTAAAACCACTGGCAGCCCATCGTAATGACTTCACGGTGTTTTCAAATCTTGACCATGGCAACACCATTGGTCATCAGGGCGTGCCGGTATTGTTGAGTGGCGTTCGGCCTCATCTGGCTTCCTATTATCAGGAAGGAAATATTAGCGTTGATCAAAAGATTGCAGAGTATGAAGGAGCGAATACTCGATTTCCTTCAATGACTGTAAGAGTCAATGAATCTAATCTTGTTAGCTTTACTCGTACCGGAGTCCAAGTTCCCGATATCGACTTGCGAGGAATGTTTCGGGCTTTATTTATTGAAGATCCGGCCGAGAAGAAAGCTACGGCGGCAGAAAAGTTAAAGCGTCAAAATAGCATCTTAGACGTTGTTATGGATAAGGCGAAGGATGTCGAAAAAGATCTTAGTAAACGTGATCAGCGGAAGTTTGCCGAATATCTGGAAGCCGTTCGAAGTCTGGAAAAGAAACTCGAGTTGCAGGAACCGTGGTTAGATCGTCCGAAACCAAAGACCGACGTGCCGGAACCTCAGCAAGGTAAAGGGACGGAAGCTGATTTGAGAGCGATGGTTGAGTTGATGGCATTGGCGATTCAAACCGACTCAACACGTGCAATTACTCTTAGTTCGGGATTTGTTAATGGTGACTTTGGGCTTAGCGGTGGTTATCACGGTTTCTCACATCATGGAAACCGTGCCGACCATATTGATGCATTAAAGAAAATTGAAAACAACATTATGCGTCAGATGGCACATCTGATTGAATTGCTGAAGGCACAGGAAGACATGATCAATGGTGGCACATTATTAGACCACACGACCGTCATGTTTGGATGTGGGATGGCCACCGGGCCGCATTCAACGAAAAATTTGCCTTTGGTCGTAGCGGGCGGTGGTTTCAAGCATGGGGAACATAAAGTTTATCCCGACCCGGAATCAGCGCACCGAATTCCGGCGGCCAATCTGCTGCTTTCTATTCTCCAGAATCATGGATTGGAAGTGGAGCGTTTTGGTACCAGTTCCGGTACCTTAACCAATTTTGAGTGGAACCAGGCTTAATGAGTCCGATTCGACAACAGCTGATCGGTGTATGCGCGCTCACGATTGTGATGATCATCACGAGTTCGCTCTTGGGAGCGGTAAAAGGAGAGCCTTTTGATTCGGTAAAACCGTTTCTGAAAAAATACTGTACTGAATGCCATGGGGCAGAAGTGCAGGAGAACAGCAAGAGGTTCGACAATCTCAAGTCGGACCTTAATGATCTCGAGACGTTGCAGTTGTGGCAGGGTATCGTCGATCAATTGAATCTGGGAGATATGCCTCCGAAGGATTCATTGCAACCGACGGATCAGGAAATAGCTGATGTTGTTAAGCATTTAACAGTACCACTTCAGGAAGCCTATGCGTCTCTTAAGAGTACGAATGGGCAAACGGTGAGTCGGCGTCTTAATCGATTTGAATTACGTAATACGGTTCGAGATTTACTGTATATCAATGACCCTGAGTTGCGTATTGGGAACAAACCTCGCCTGATCGACAATAACGGTAACGGGCGCGTTGAGAATACCAGCACGGATCCTTTTCGGGCTTTCCCCGGCGATGAGACCGAAGAAGGATTTGATAATATCGGTAACCGCCTGGTGATGTCAGATTTTTTACTTCGCTTAATGTTTGATGCTGCGGAGGAGAGTTTGGCACTAGCGACCTATACAGGGACGAAACCAGAGATTCCTGTGCGGGATTACAAAGGGGTTTTACTACGGACACATCGTAAAGATCTTCCACGTCTGGCCGGTGAGATCGATCCGGAGGTTGATACTCTGTTTTTCCGTGAAATGGTAACCCCTGATGAACTACGTGGAGGTATGAAAAGTTCTGCGAAATACCGGCTGACAGTCCAATTGTCGGCTCATAATCAACAACATGATTGGGGAGAGATTCTTCCGACAGATCAAAGTCAACCGATGCTGGTTCATTTGAGACTGTTTAAACGCGGGACAAGGGACGACCATATTTCGTTGGAACGAGTGTCCCTTCCAGGCAATGGTCAAACGAAAACCGTATCGATCGAAACCTGGATTGATAAGGACTGGCTACCGCAAATTATATGGGAAAATGGTCCAACAGATCGCGAGGCCCGTGCCGACCTGTTAGCCAGAACATATCTCCCGGACGTTTACCGCGCTCCTCCGGATCGCAAGGTACTGACGGATAAGCAGGCGTTCGATAAGGCTCAAAAGGCGTGGTTATTAGCGATGCATGAAGGGGTCGTCCGTAATTATCAGGGCCCGACGGTACAGATCCATTCCTTGAAAATTGAGCCGATACTAGACCAGTGGCCACCGAAAAGCCATCACGAATTGTATGGGACTGAGGAGTTTGGTAATGCTGAGATTGAGGCATTACTTCTTAAATTTGCAGAGCGTGCGTTCCGTCGACCTGTTACCAGAGAAGAAGTGCAGCCGTATATAGATTTGGTGATGGCGAAATTAGAGACTGGCCCCGAAATACCTGAAGGTGGTATTCAGGATCTGGCCTTCAAAGTCTATGACGGCAAGTGGACCAAGTTGCCCCAGTTTGACGACTTGAAACCTCTTAAGTCAGGGCCGTTAGTGCAAGGGCTTGTCGACATACGAATTGCAGAAAAGAACGAGCACTATGGGGTTGTTTTTGAAGGTGTTCTTGAGGTTAAGCAATCCGCTCAATATGAATTCAAGTTAGCTTCAGATGATGGTGCCAGGATTATTATTGATGGCCAGCGAGTGGTCGATCATGATGGCCTGCACGGGGCATCAACAAAGACTGGAAAGATAATGCTTGCCAAAGGCCAGCGGAAAATCAGAGTCGAGTATTTTGCCTATGGTCAGCCTAATAGCTTGCAAGCCTTTTGGAGTGGGCCAGGATTTGTAGATGCTCCGCTGGCAGTCGGGTCTCAAAGCAACGCTCCAGTTGTAGTGGATGAAGACACACTGGCAGGCATTAAAGCAATCCAGATGGGATACACCGCGATATTATGTTCTCCGGATTTTTTGTATCTCAAAGAGCAGAAAGAGCAGTTAACAGATTATGAAATTGCCAATCGGCTGAGTTATTTTCTTTGGTCTTCCATGCCGGATGCAACCCTCTTAGCGTTGGCGAAAACTAAGAAGCTTCATAATCATCGCGTGCTTCAGGCTCAGGTTGATCGTATGCTGGCTGACCCACGTTCCAAAGCATTTGTTCATCATTTCACCGAACGTTGGTTGAGATTGGATAAGATTTCCGAAAGTCCGCCGGAATTAAATGGTCCATTTCGAGTCTATTGGGATCGGCGGATGGAACCACAGGTGATTGCACAAACCAATGAGTACTTCGGAGACTTGTTGTACCAAAATGGACCAATCCGGCTGCTTGTCGAATCAGACTATACATTTATGAACGAACAAATTGCCTCGGTTTTTTATAATCGCAGCGATGTGAAAGGGGATTACTTACGCAGGGTAGCCACGAATGATCCGCGCCGCGGAGGTGTATTGACGATGCCGAGTGTTATGACATCCACGGCCAATGGTGTTGATACTTCGCCGATTGTTCGTGGAGTATGGGTTCTGGAGAATATTTTAGGAACGCCGCCTGCTGCCCCACCGCCTGATGTGGAGCCACTGTCTCCGGATTTGAGTGAAGCGAAGACTATCCGCGAGCAATTAGAGATCCATCGCGAACAGACGACTTGTAATAGTTGTCATCGAAAAATAGATCCACTGGGATTTGCATTTGAGAATTTCGATCCGATTGGGCGATGGAGAGATCGTTATCGAACCGGGGAAATTGACCCATCCACAACACTTGCCAATGGAACCGAAGTGAATGATATCGTCGCCTTGAAAACAATATTGGTTGAAAATGAGTCGCAGATTGTACGGGGATTAACCCGGAAGTTGCTGGCTTACTCAAGTGGTCGTATTTTGGAGCCGGTTGACCGTGGCGAGATCGAAAAGATTGTCATTACGCTGGATAAGTCAGGCAATCGCCTCAAGGATCTGATCAAACTGATTGTGCTCAGTGATATCTTCCTAACCAAGTAATTTGTCTGCTTTACACAGAAGCACGCACGCGACATTGCATTTATTGTTCTAGATAATATTTTGCGATGGATTCTCCTAAACGCACGATACCCTCGGTCGTGATCACTAACTTTTTCTGCTGTGGCGGTAAATTAAACACCTTAATGTGATGTAAATGAGGATCTTTTTCGGCGATTGCTTTTACCATGGAAACGACATCGACCTGGTTAACTCGTTCGTCATCCGTAGGAGGTTGTTGACTGACATACCAGTTGAGATCGGACAATTCCAAGTCCATCCGACTTTGATTGACAATTGCCTGTAGGCGTGACGCAGCGTCTTTGCGGTAGGGATAAAATGACATATCGTTTTCTCCAAGATGGTAGAAGATGCCTGCAATTTCAACGTCGTATCCTTTCTCTGTCAGTGAATGATGCGATTTCTTCACGAATTCGATGAAGGCAGGATAGAGATGTCTGGTCTTTGCCGGGCTCCCTTCCGGAGTCCAGTCGATGATCTGACTGCCGCTATGGGTGAATTTGGCAATCGCGATTTGTTCACCGGAATGCTGGCTGATTTCGGCAGCGAAACTTACTTCAGGACCGAAGTTGTCATAGTAGCCTGCAGGACGCATTGCTTCCCATCCTGACGATGTTCTATAGCCACCACCGATGTTGTATTGATAAGCGACTTT
This sequence comes from Rhodopirellula sp., assembly GCA_002698965.1. Lineage (GTDB taxonomy): Bacteria > Planctomycetota > Planctomycetia > Pirellulales > Pirellulaceae > UBA721. Next base: position 10,898 of record PAAT01000129.1, read on the forward strand.
CTCTTGTGGTTTGAGTAGATGCTTGTAGGTGTCTAGTTCAGCCAATTCCTGCGTAAATGCGCGTTCTCCTTCCATGTTACGATGGCCAGCCATGATGAGAAGTTTGACAGGCTTCCGCTTCGTATAGGGAAGTTTCCTCAGCTCGTGTGTTGTTGCTCCGGGTTCGGTATCAACGCCGATATTCTGCAGGTAGGCGGTGGCATAGTTTACGCCATGCTCCAGTTGGCCAAGCGTTCCGTAGTGGTAGTGAAGTCCTACACCACCTCCGATTTCCACACCAACATGAGATGTTGGTACGTACTGAGCTAATTGATCACTGGTAGCGACTTCTTTTTGCCCGAGGCTGATGGCATACATGCGTGGCCGCAGGTCCATTCCCCAAATGGTCTTTGTACAGAGTTCACCGATGTAAAAACGCAGACCGGGGGTTTTAAGATCCGTTCGCCACCGCATAAGGAAATTCTTCAGATTCTTTCCGTAGTTGGCCATGTATTCTTCGTTGAACATATCATTTTCGCCCTGATGCCACATGAACCCTTCAATGCGGTATTCATGCCCCTGGTCTTCCAATTGCTGGAGTGACTGCTGGATGACCTTCAGGGCTAAGGGGTACATTTCAAAGCCAATAGGTTGATCCGGGTTCCAATCTCCGCCCAGATGAGTACCCCCGGCGGCCACTTTGATGATGGCGATGGGAGTATCAATCGATTGGGTTACCTTTCTCGCAAAGCTAAGTTCGGGCCCCACGACGTTGTTCACTGGTTGCAGATCGACCCAGCCGTTCGATTCCATTTTGTTTTCGCGGCCGATCGAATAAGAAAACCGGACATTTGTCTGCGGTTGCTCAAGTCCCCGGAAAGGAGGGAATTGAGCAATGTCTTTTACCTTTGAATCCGAACCGACCATATTGGACTGGCCGGCAAAGATGAAGACGCGAACAGGTTCCGCGGCTGAGCAGGGACAAGTCTGAGTAAAAATCAGACTTGTTGTTAACACCATAAGACGAAAACCGGTTCGTAGAATCGCGTGAATTTTCATGTTTAGATTGTTCCAGCCGAGATGTGAAGATGAAAAACACCATGATAAGTGATAATTGCGGGCCACACACGGTTTCATGAATTGAATTGAGTTTTCCGCTATTAGATAATGAATGGGTTACTTTTCGCCAGTTAAAGAATTCGATGAAAATACCAATACAAAAACTGCAGGAGATGGATTCCTCGACAATCCGAATGTGGATTGCCAGATTCATGTTGTTTACGCTTGTGTCATCAATTTTTATTTATGTTGTGACGCTGGAGAGTTTACCCGAGAAGGTACGAATCCACAGTGGTATTGATTCCGGACTCTACTATCGCATTGCTTCCGAGATTGCACCATCGATTACTGAACGCAGTTCTGTGCCAGTCGAAGTGATACCATCGAACGGTTCGATTGCCAATATTACTGCTTTGGAGCAAGGTGAATCCGAATTCGCCATTGTGCAGGGGACCGTCGATTTTAGCCGGTTCGCCATTGTCACGCCGCTCTATCCGGATGTGATGCTTGTAATTGTCCGCAAGGATAGTGAAATACACAATATCCGTGACTTAGCCGGCCAAGCGATTTCACTCGGCCCGCAAGGCTCGGGCATGCGACAGTCGGCAACGAAATTACTTGAACACTACGGAGTACCAGTTGCCACACTTACGCAAACGAACAAATATTTTGACCAGTTAGTAAGTGATGACACGCTTCAGGGAGCCATTGTAACGACGGGTATCGAAAATCAGGATCTGGCGGCAATTCTCAATACTGGAGATTTCGAACTGCTGCCGATCGAGGATGCACGCGCGATTGAGTTAAAAACTCCTTTTCTGAAAATGATGGAGATACCTCAGGGGCTGTACGGCAAGAATGGTGATGTGCCTCCCAATGACATTCCAGTGTTGGCCACGACCGCATTTGTCGTGACAACCGAGCAAATGGCGGATGAATTGGTACAGGCAGTGATTAAATCGATTCATGAGGAAAACTTACGAGTGAAGTTCCCGGGAGTTTTACGACGTGAGGAAGTGACGGAATGGGTCTCTAGTAGTCTGCATCCAGCTGCATTGTCCTACTTTTATCCAGCCGACAATATCGGGATGATTAAGGAGACCATTGGATCGTTACATGCTCTCAAAGAGTTAATCCTGGCCACGTTCGCTTTGTGTTATTTGGTCTGGACGTATTGGCGTAAACTGATGGCACGCGAAGCGCAAGCCAGACTTGAAAAGCAACGCGCCATTCTCGATCGGTTTATGGAATCTACGTTTAAAGTGGAGACTGGTCAGAGTGGCTGCTATGACGTAGCTCAGTTGCGCGATAGCCTGTTTCGCATTACCACAATCCGCTTACGAGCTTTGCGGCAGTTCACAGATCATGAAATTCGCAGCGACCAGCGATTTTCGATCTTTCTGACTCAGTGCGGAGACCTAATCAATAAAATTCAGCTGAAAATCGTCTCTCAGTTGGCCAGTGTTGAACCACTGGAATCAATCGATCGTGAGCAAAACATAGTGGTGAATACAAATCCAGAACAAGCTGTTGCGCAATCCGAAGAAGAAAAACCGAAAACTAAATCGACAAAGAAATCCAAAAAGAAAGGTACCCATAAGAAATGAGAGCGATTTTAGGAATCCTATTACTACAAGCGACTGTTCTGGGGCAGGGTCAGTCTGCGTTGTTCAATCGACCGGTTGCAGAATCAAATCCGTTACGGACAGAACAAGCCAGAGAACTCGATGCCTATATTAAGACAATTAGTAAAGATCGCAGTTTACTGAAGTCGGTATTGAATCCGGATTATTCGAGTCAGGAGGCATATGAAAAGTCGGTTGTACCGTACCGTAAAGCATTTTGTAGTTCGATCGGTTATCCGCCTCCGGGAACACGCCCTGAAAAGGAGATTTCATTAAAGCAAATCGGGGAAGATTCGATTGCCGTGTACTATCGCGCTATGATTCCGATTCTTCCTGAAGTACATTCGGAAGGTATCTATATTATTCCTAAATCGGTTCAGGGTAAGGCTCCCTTGGTGATATCAATGCACGGTGGTGGCGGTAGTCCTGAGGTTGCATTGTTTAACGGAGGAGGCAATTACAACGACATGGTAAGGGGGGCAGCCAAACGCGGGTACATTGTTTACGCTCCGCAACACTTGTTCCGCGCAGACGGTTATCCTCAAGACATTCGTCGACGAATTGATCATCGCATGCGGTTGATTGGCACGAGTATCACGGCGGTCGAGATTGCCAAGATTACCTATGCAATCGATGAGTTGATAAAACGTCCCGAAGTGAATGGGGAACGCATTGCCATGGTTGGCTTATCATATGGCGGATTCTACGCTCAGGTAACTCCAGCCATCGACACTCGCATCAAAGTCTCCGTTTCCAGTTGCTACTTTGGAGTACAGGAGTACCGCTATGAACGGGATGAGTTATCGGTACCAACAGATTTTCGTTTTCCCAGTCGGTTTACACTGTTTGATGATGCTGACAAAGTAGCATTAATTGCTCCTCGTGCTCATCAGATACAGGCAGGTGCGAAGGACAATGATTCTCACCGGGCAAAAGGTGCTGAGATTGCCTCACATGCCGCCGTATTTTATGAGAAACTAAAAGTACGTGACCACTTTGAACATGTCATCTTTGACGGTGGTCATGAGTTCGACGACGATTCCGCTTGGAAGTTCGTTGAGAAACATTTGTAGTAGCATGACGCCGATTAACCATACCAGGTCTTCAGATTTAGGTTGATGATGATTAGAAACATTCAGCTGATATTACTTTTTACGCTCGTCTTTACTCCGCTTTGGTCCGTTGCTAATGCACAAGAAGATGCACAGGATATCTTTGCTCCGGAAAATCTTGTTGCATGGTGTATCGTTCCGTTTGACGGCAAGAAACGTGGTCCGGCAGAACGCGCTGCTATGTGTGCCAAACTAGGACTCAAGAAAATTGCCTATGATTGGCGGGAGGAGCATGTGGCAACTTTCGAGCAGGAGATTCTTGAATACAAAAAACATGGGCTGGAATATTTTGCTTTCTGGCATGTTCAGGAAGAAGCATTTAAATTGTTTGAAAAATATCAGCTGAGCCCTCAGATTTGGTACATGATTCCACAACAGGATGATGGGACACAGCAACAACGCGTGAAACAGGCGGCTGAAGCCTGTCTGCCGACGATTGCACGAGCTAAAAAGATGGGTAGTAAAGTTGGATTATATAACCATGGAGGTTGGTCCGGTGACCCACCAAATATGGTTGCTGTGTGTCAGTATCTCAAAGAACATCATAAGATCGATAACGTCGGAATTGTCTATAACCAGCATCACTGTCATTCGCGCGTTGACCTCTTTGCAGAAGATTTAAAAGCGATGTTGCCGCATCTGCTTTGTCTTAATCTAAACGGTACCACTCGTGACGGAGATAAAAAGGGGATGAAGATTCTTCCTTTGGGAGAAGGGGAGCTTGACCTTTCATTACTGAAGGTTATTCGTAGCTCAGGTTATTCCGGCCCGATCGGCATTATTGGACATACTCAGGATGATGTCGAACTTCGTTTAAAGGATAATCTGAATGGTCTGGAATGGTTGCGTCCCCAATTGGACGGGAAACCGGCCGGTCCCAAGCCAACGCCGGTTACCTGGTCATTGGAAGATAATGCGTCTTCAGGTGTTAAAACTAACGGTGTGCTTGTAGATAATAATCCGCGCAATCGCGTACCGGCAATTACCGTGGAAGCGCGCGTGACACTACCTGACAAAGCCAGTTACAACATTATTGTTGCCAGTGATACAAAGCAGTCTCTACGGCATTGGGAATTGTTCTCTATGCCTGATACCGGAAAATTCACACTATATGCTCCGGGATTAAAACCGGATCATGTCCGCGCTGATGTGGATATTGCTGATGGAAAGCCGCATACGATCGGGATGATTTATGAAGAAAAACTGATTCGTCTGTTTGTTGATGGGAAACAGGTGGCATCACAACCTGTTGAGATGATTGGGGGAGATGCTTTGCCGGGAAAGCTCGGAATTGGTCGACTTGTTTCAGGCGACCTGGGATGTTCCGGTCCTGTTGATTGGGTTCGAATCCGTCGTGGCCCCGGCTTGCCGTGGAGCCAACATTCTTTGCCACCGGATGCGGGCCCTACGATTATTCGCTGGTTGCCGAGTGATGCTAAAAATACCCAGACGCAGCCGGATAGTATTGGAAAGACTCCGGAATATGATGCTGATTTAGTGTCGGAGATTCTTGAGAATGTCGTCCAACGGGGAAACGCCGGGCAGGGAATGGTGAACTTTGCCAATAGTAAGACCGCCTGCATTAATTGTCATCGTATTGGAAATATCGGTGGGACTGTAGGACCCGCTCTTACAAAGCTTGCATTAGAGCGAAAACCACACGAAATTGTTGAATCGGTTTTATGGCCTAAGCGTAAGATCGAAGACAAGTACAAAGCGCATGCATTTATCACGGCCGAAGGTGAGACGATCAGCGGCTATGTACTAGAGAGAAATGAACAGCGAGTTCTTTTCCGCGATCCAACCAAGGGAACGGACCATCAGGTCGAATTGGCTCTCGAAGATATTGATGCCGAGCGAGAAGTGGGAACACTGATGCCCGAGAACTTGATTGGAGCGATGACTTATGAGCAGGTTTATGACTTAGTTCGGTTCCTACTCGATTTAGGGAAGTCAGAAGAGATTCCATTAGCCGAAGTTGAAACTGTGCTTGAACATGCCACAGCTCATGTGCATGGAGCAGCTGAATTTGCCTATGACAATCAACCTCTTGCAACTTCCAGACATATCTATTCCGACCACCCGATTAACCGGGATCGCGAATATGACTTCTATGCGAAGGAATCCGAGTTTTTTCGGCAAAGGTTACTTGATGGTGAGCAAGTTCCACCTGTACTAATGTCTTTCAATGGACTGGATGGTGGCGAACAGGGCCACTGGGGAAATCAGGATGAGGAAACCTGGAGACGCGATGCCTGGAATCATGTTGATCTGGGAAGAGTGTTAGCTGGTGTTTTTCGTGGTGGTGGAGTCACGGTTAATCGTGGAGTTGCAGTGCGTCTTGGCGACGAAGGTCAGTTGGCCTGTGTATTCAATCCCGAAACGCTCTCCTATGACATGGTTTGGAAAGAGGGCTTTATCAAATTCAGAGATATCCGCCATGGATTTCTTGATGGGATTCCGATGGATGGAACCCCGGTGGAATTCCCTGAAAAAGGGCTAACGGTCGAAGGTAAGAAACTGGCGGGTTCCATGCAATACCATGGTCTGTACCGTTCCGGACAGCGTGTTTACTTCAGGTATACCCTCAATGGCAAAACGTATTTGGATTCACCATGGGTGAAAGACGGTAAGTTTGTGCGAGAGGTCCAATTGAGAGACGAACCTTTGCCCGCAGAACTAGCGAACGGTAGCGGCGAATCTGAATCTCAGGTTCTCCTATCGAAGATTACGCATGGTAAAGATGGTCCTTATGCGATCGACACGTTTGAATTGCCATTGGATAACCCCTGGAAGGTGCCGGTGATGGGAAGTGCTGTCGCGATGTTACCCGATGGAACAGCCTTGTTAGCGACAATGCATGGAGACGTTTGGAAAGTTCAAGATCTGGAGTATCCTTCGAAGGAAGCTAAATGGACACGATTTGCCACCGGATTGCATCAGCCTCTGGGGATGCTTGCTGATAAAGATGGAATCTTCGTATTATGTCGTGATCAAATCGTAAGATTGTGGGACCTCAATGACGATGGTGTCGCGGACTTTTATGAATGTTTTTCAAATCAATATCGGACTTCTCCCGGTGGGCATGATTATATCTGTGGATTAGAACGTGATGCGGATGGCAATTTCTATACGGCTTCCGGAGCAGACGGTGTCTATCGAATTGCGGCTGACGGTCGAACTGCTGAGGTGATTGCAACCGGTTTTCGAAATCCGGATGGCATCGGTTTAACTCCTGATGGGGTTTTGACCATTCCTTGTGCTGAAGGCGAATGGACTCCATCGAGCATGATATGTGCGATGAAGATTAAAGACGATTCCGTACCGCACTTTGGCTTCCGTGGTCCGCAGGGAGATGCTATCCCGAGCTTGCCATTGGTTTATTTACCACGTGGGCTAGATAATCAGTCTGGCGGGCAACAAACCGTGAACAGTGAACGCTGGGGGCCTCTCAATGGACAGTTGTTACACTTCTCCTTTGGAACCGGAAATCACTTTCTCGTTTTGAAAGATGAAGTCGAAGGACAATTGCAGGGCGCTGTGGTTCGGTTGCCGGGTGACTTCCTGTCAGGGATTCATCGCGGCAGATTCTCACCCAAAGATGGTCAGCTTTACGTGACCGGGATGCAGGGATGGGGATGTTACACGCCGGAAGACGGATGTTTCCAACGGGTTCGCTATACAGGTGACTCCGTGCAGGTACCGACGTCATTTCGTGTACATAAGAATGGTATCAAGCTGGGTTTTGCGCAGCCATTAGATAAGGCTTTGGTGGAGCAAGCTGAAAGTCACTTTGCGATGACTTGGAATTATCGTTACGGAGGTCAGTATGGTTCACCGGAATACTCCACTCGGCATTTAGGTATGATTGGCCATGACTATCTGCCTATCAAATCCGCGCATTTGCTTGATGGGGGGAAAGCGGTGTTTCTGGAGATCCCTGATATTCAACCGGCCAATCAGATTCATCTGCGTATCCAAACGGCCCCGGGGGTTTTCAGTGAAATGTTTGTGACGGCTCACAAACTGGACCGACATTCTTTTGTGGATGCACCGGGATTGACTGCCCTGGATAACAAGCCGGTGAATCCACACCCAATTATTAATGACATTGCTTTGGCGACAAAGGTCGTTCCAAATCCCTACGCACCGGTTATTGCGGATGCCCGGCCGATCACTCTCCAGGCTGGAAGTAATTTGTCCTTTGCGACTAAGGTTATTAATGCAAAAGCTGGAGAAATACTGGCACTGACTTTCGACAATCCGGACGTTGTACCGCATAACTGGGCTTTGTTAAAGCCGGGAACGTTACAGCGTGTTGGAAACCTCGCCAATCAACTTATTTCAGATCCGGAAGCGGCAATCAAACAGTATGTTCCGGATTCATCGGACGTGATTGTCTTTACCGATATTGTTTTGCCAAAGCAGCAATTCACTATATATTTCAAAGTTCCGGAGCAACCAGGACGCTATCCATATCTTTGTACTTTCCCGGGTCACTGGCTTGTGATGAACGGGAATTTAATTGTTGAATAGAGTTTTGAATAAACGGTCGTTGTAATGGCTTGCATGCGAGAGAAACCAGTCGTGGGGCTTGATCCGAACTCAAATCTCATTGTGGTGGCAGCTAAAGAGCAACGATCTAAAAGATCAATGATCAGACGCAGCATTCAATCTATGAAAACGATTGCTAAATCAGCAGTGGCCATGTCGGCGATTTTCCTGTCTGCAACTTTGTACGCCAGTGACAAACCAAATTTACTTATCATCCAAACGGACGAACATCATTTTGGAACGTTAGGGTGTTACGGCGGTACGATTGTGGAGACTCAAAATATTGATTGGCTCGCAGAACAAGGTGTTTTGTGTACCAGTTTCTATGCGGTCACACCCGTTTGCTCACCTTCCAGAGCTTCATTAATTTCAGGTCGCTATCCACAAAAAACACCAGTGGTGACAAACAATATCCCTTTAAACAACAATGTCATTACCTTCGCATCGATTCTAAGCGGGCAGGGATATGCGACAGGATTTGCAGGCAAATGGCATTTGGACGGAAATCGGAAACCGCAGTGGAGTCCGGAGCGAAAATTTGGGTTCCAGGACAACCGTTTTATGTTTAATCGCGGGCATTGGAAGAAATTTTCCATCGACGATGGTAAACCAGAAATTGCAGCCAGGGATGAAAAAGGGCAGCCGACCTACAATCTGGATGGAGCCAACGCGACGACATTCTCGACCGACTTTTTGTGTGACCGAGCGGTCGATTTTATCAAACGTAATAGTAACAACTCATTTTGCTATTACGTCAGTCTTCCGGATCCGCACGGTCCAAATACGGTTCGTGCTCCCTATGACAAGATGTATGCGGATGTGAAGGTGCCGATCCCTTTGACATTGATGCGAAGTCCCGGCCAAGTGCCAAATTGGGGGAAGCCGGATTCAAAGGTGACGGCCGCTCAGTTACGTCGAATCATGCCTGCATACTACGGGATGGTGAAGTGCATTGATGACAATGTTGGCAAGTTAATTCAGACCTTGAAGGATGAGGAGGTCCTCGACAATACGATTATTGTGTTTACCTCCGACCATGGTGATTTGTGTGGTGAACATGGTCGGTTGAATAAAGGCGTCCCTTACGAAGGTTCTGCTAGAATTCCATTTGTCATTTATTATCCGAAGATGCTTCCTAAAGGGCATCTGGTACATGAGGCTCTGACGACGGTTGACTTTTTCCCAACGATTCTTTCGGTGATGGGAGTACAGGGGAATCACCCGTCCGATGGTCGTAACGCGATGGATTTGTTCCAGGATAACGCTCAGAGTGAGTGGCAAGATTTAACATTTCTTAGAAGCACTCCCGGTTCAGAGTGGCTGGCAGCCGTATCTAAACAGTACAAACTTGTCTTTTCGGCAAGTGATCGTCCGTGGTTAATCGACCTCCAAAATGACCCACAGGAGGTCACCAATCTCTTCGGCAATCCAAAGTATGTAAAAATCATTGCGCAGATGCGAGCGGGATTAGTGCGTTACGTGAAAGAGCATAACGATACGCATGCTCGTATACCTCAGATTCAGTCCCAGCTTTTCAGTCGGTAGCCTTTGGCTACTTCGTGGGGACGGACTGACAGCGTGTAGCGGGGGAATTCCTGCGTACGTTGGTAATCCTAACGCCCTCGGATTTGTGGGATGTCACGTCAACGCCAAACCTCGGGATGGGTGCCAGTTTGTGGAATGGTAACTGAACATGGAGGGCTTTCTTAATCCCTTCAGTTGTTTGAACCGTGAGGTAAATGGTTGTTTCAGAATGCTTGATTGCTTTCCAGAAATCTTTGATGCGATGGATATTCAAAGTGTTTACATGTGTAATAACGTCACCTCGCTTTAAGCAGTAGGTTTCAGCTTTCAGAAAGTTAGAACACAGAAGAACCAGGCAGGCGGTCATTAATAAGGAGTAGAAGCGATTCATAATTTATTTTAACTGAGTTTAGGTTACTTTTTTCTTGGGTCGAATATCGGATCGATCATCTCAGCATTCACCGATGTCCATTGTTGTTGCAAAGATTCTAAGACATTGGGCTTTGTTTTTGCCAGATCGTTCTTTTCTCCGAGATCGTCGTGGAGATTGTAGAGTTGCCAGTCGGGAGAGCCAAAGCGTCCCGGTTCCAGTAGGGCTTTCCAGTCTCCCACTCGAATCGCGCGTTTTTGCCCGACACGCCAAAAAAGGAATTCATGGGGGGCGGTCTCATCCTGTTGTGAAATGTAGGGAATGAGATCAACACTATCCAGTTTAGTTTTTGGTAGTGGAGCCCCCGCCGCCGTTGTAAAGGTTGCCATCAGATCGGTTGACATCACAGGATGTGAATAGATTGTATGTGGTGGGATTTTTCCTTTCCACTGCATTAGAAATGGAATGCGGATTCCACCCTCGTACATCATTCCCTTTTCGCCTTTGAGTGGCAGATTAGCCGAAGTTAATTCCCGGGTTGGGCCGCCGTTATCACTGAGGAAAACGATGAGCGTATCTTTCTCGAGACCATTGTCTGCGACAGCGTCAAGAATTTTTCCCACGCTGTCATCCAGATTAGAAAGCATGGCTGCGAAAATACGTCGATGGATATCATCGATGTCACTGAACTTCTTCATGTATTTGTCAGCACCTTGTAAAGGCGAGTGGACAGCATTGTAGGCAACATATAGGAAGAAGGGACGATCGCTTGCACGATGGATGAAGTCGATCGCTTCCCGCGTGAAGGCGTCGGTCAGATATTCGTGCTCTTGAACCGGTTGGCCACCGCGCAGGATGGGATTGTCGGCATCATAATCCGGTTCGTTGTAACCCATGTGGTCGGTATAGACGAGCTTTTCGTTCTTGCTAAACCAGCGACCACTGAGATTGCCCGGTAGTGCTTTACGGCGAAGCATCGTTGTGACGCCTTTATAAGGAGCTGGAACGAAGTAATGTCCCTCATGCATGAATCCGAAGAACTCATCAAAGCCTCGGCGAAACGGGTGATAAGCTGCCGTGCCACCCAGATGCCATTTGCCAATGAGTGAAGTGGTATAACCTGCTAGTTGTAATTGATCGGCAATCGTTTTCTGACTTGCCGGAAGACCGAAATCCGGATTTTCATTGCGATGACCAGTTGGATTGAATTCGTAACCAAAGCGAGTTTGATACCGGCCGGTCATCATGCCTGCCCGTGAAGCACTGCAATACGCGGCCGTTACATATCCATCGGTAAACCGAACGCCGGCGTGGGCTATGGAGTCGATATGGGGCGTGGGGATGTCTCCGGTATGACTCTCCTGGACGCCTAGTTCTGAGTATCCAAGGTCGTCCGCCAACAGCAGTATGATATTGGGCTGTTGCGTTTCTCCTAAAACCAAGGTGGGAAGAAGCAACGGGATAATGTAGTTGAATAATCGCAGCTTAATCACGATAAGAAATCACTCGCTTTCAATGCAGTGGATAAGGGCCTGACTGAGAGGGTCAACTTGATGTTCGCGAAGTGCGATGGCATTGATGGTAAGGATTCCCTGATTTAATAAGCTGTGTCCTGCAAACACACGAGGCGTGTGGTTTCTCAGGTTTTCACACACCTCAAAGGCATCTTCCGTGGGAATGTGCAGTTTGGGTATGGTTTCCGGGTTAAGCCAGACCAGATGGCTGGAAACACTTGCCTTTTCAAGTTGGTTTTTAATGTCAGAAAGCATCCCCGCGTAGGTGGCCATTCGTTGTGAATTGTCTTCTTGCAGAAAACATTCGAGTGCCGCCATTAATGCCATGATGGACTCTTTGGAAACTTTGAATCCCCTGCCAATGCCGTGTCGAGGCATTCCCCGCAGTTCGTTTTTGTCGAGAAGAGAAGGCTTCCAAAGCTGTGGATGGTCATCCATGTCCAGCATTTGCAGTAGGGCGGAGGCAATCAGTTCTTTACGCCCAAGTAGCAGCCCCGTTGCCTGCGGGCCTCCGATGGCTTTGCCGCCGCTGAAAGCAATCAGGTCGGCTCCGCTGGCAATCAGCTTCTTCAGGTTTGACGGTGGCGGTAGTTCTCCGGCGGCATCGACCAAAACAGGAATGCTATGTTGATGTCCCACAGCGACCACTTCCTCAAGAGTCGGGGCTGACTCACTACTGTATACGTAAAGGATTCCGGCTGTGTTGCCATGAATGGCCGCCTCGTATTCCCATGCCTCCGTTCGTCTTACGCCAGCTCCACTGACGACTTCGTTGAGTCCCACTTCGATTAATCGAGCTCCACTTGCGCGACAAGCATGGTCATAACCACTGCGGTGGTCGCGGGAAATAATAAATTCATGAGCAATGTTCTCCGTGTGAGGGAGGCAGTCCATTTTGGCAGGATCATTGCCAGCCAGAATGGCTGCAGCGCCCAGCGTTAGTGCGGCGGCAGCTCCGGAAGTGATGATGCCGGCCTCTGCTCCGGTCCAGTTTGCCAACTGGTTGGAAACGGCGGTTTGGAGTTCTTCCAACGCAACGGCCTGCAGGCTTGCTTGCTGGTAAGCTTGGAGAGCTTCCGGCCTTAACGGAGAACCACCAAGACGGGTTACAGTTCCGCAAGCATTAATGATTTGTTCAATACCGAGGTCTTTAAATGTAAGCACGAATTGGACTTCCTACTGAGGTTGGCTGGTGAGATGGACGAGTGTATCCCGGACTCTCTGAGTATTCTCTGGTTTAAGAATGAGGAATTTGCGGGTTCCCTTCTCCTGAGGCAGGAATTCAGTATATCCATCGTTATGGACTTTGATTTCTCCCGGAGCGGAAAGGTCAAAGTATCCACGGTCGGGACGAACGCCTTGGAGTACGCTGGTGAGATCCCAGGTGGGGCGTTCATGCGGAGTTGGATTGTATAGCTGGTACGCAGTGGGGATGGGGTGTTTTTCAACATAGCTGAAGTCTTCAAGGATTGAGCGAGCGGGATAACGAAGCGAAATTCCAATTTCAAATCCACTAACGACCACTTCGGATGGCCACTGTTCCAGAATTCGTTTGGCATTAGGGATATCTATCTTAACGTTGTATTCCAGAAAGCGATCGTTATCGCCAATTTTAGTGAAGGAACCAGCCATGATTTCGAGATGATGTACTTTGGATTGGATGAGTTCCATTCCGCTAAGAGGGCTAATGTCGTCCGGTTTTGTGTTCATCAGACGAGACAAATTAGTAGAAAAACCGACTTGCGCGATGACGATGCTTTTGTCCTTCGCTCCAGCGAGGGTTTCACGCAGTACCTGAAGCGCGTCCGGAGCGTTGTTTCCATTGGTTAGATCATGGGGGTAACGCTGTCGATTCCCTTGTTGATGATCAGCCAGCACTGTGTACTTACTTTGTTCTTTTGCCATACCTCCTTTGACAACTCCGATTGGAATGTCAGGCCGACCGTAAAAGGTATTGATTAGATCAACAAAGGCTGCTGCTTGAGGATGGTCTTTCGTAACGGTCACGGCAAGTAACTCACACTCACCTCGAGAGATGAGTGAATGAATCATGGCCAGAGCCATTGCGTCGTCGATATCGTTACCCATGTCGGTATCAAAAATTAATTTGACGGGTTCTTTGGCCGTGAGGGACAATGGAATCGCAAGTAGTAATAAGAGAATGTAGATAGGTTTCATGACTTGATCCGTAATCCGTGGAAATAGTTGTCTCTTCTCTTCAAGTTTATTTACTGAACGATTGAATTGAAACAGGGGCTTTAGCAATGATGAACCAGCGGCGTCGAAAGTTTATGCAGTCTTCCTTGGCTATTGCTACTCTTTCAGCAACTTCGGATTCTAAAGCAGACACTAGTGCACTCGAAGGAATTCGAATTGGCCTGATTGGTAATGGAGGCAGGGCTGCGACTCTCAAGGTAGAGTTGGGGAAGTATCCAAACGCAGGAATTACGACGATTGCTGAAGTAGATAAAGCCCGTAAACAGGATCAGGATGTCAACCACGTCGATGATCTGCGTGAGATTTTGGATGATCCAGATGTCGATGCGGTGATGATTGCGACACCGGACCATTGGCACGCGCCAGCAGCGATCATGGCCTGTCAGGCTGGTAAGCATGTGTATGTAGAAAAACCCTGCTCACATACGGTTCGAGAGGGGCGGTTGTTGGTCGAGGCCGCCACCCGAAATAAGGTGATTGTTCAACATGGGACTCAGGTACGCAGTACCGACATGATGATTGAGGCTGTCGAGCTGTTACGTGAGGGAATCATTGGCGATGTTAAAGTTGCGAAGTGCTGGAATGTACAGCGGCGAGCTAATATTGGCAAGCAGCAACCAAGTGATCCTCCTCCGCAGTTGGACTATGAAAACTGGGTAGGCCCTGCGGAGTGGTTGCCTTACCAGCAGAACCGTGTGAACAGCGGCTGGCACTGGTGCTACAATTTTGGGACGGGCGATATGGGCAATGATGGAGTTCATGATATCGATTACACTCGTTGGGGTTTGGGAGTGAAAACACATCCCAACCGAGTTGCGGCAGTGGGCGGTAAGTACTTCTTCGATGATGACCAACAGTTCCCTGATACTCAGCATGTACTGTTTGAATATGAAGGTGACGGTAAACCCGAGAATCATAAGACGCTAATTTATGAGCAACGGCTTTGGTCCACAAACTATCCCCATCACACCGACAGTGGTGCGGAGTTCTATGGAACCGAGGGACAGATGTATCTCAGTCGACGAGGCAAAATTGAAGTGCTTGGTCCTCGAAATGTAAAGCGTGACATCAAATTGGGAGCTGAGGCTCAAAATACTGGGAAACACATTGGGAACTGGCTTGATTGTATTCGTTCCGGGAAGCAACCCAATGCAGATATAGAGACCGGCCACTTAACATCGTCACTATGTCATCTAGGCAATATTGCCGTGCGTGTCGGGCGGGGCTTTGAGTTCGATCCCGAAATGGAGACGGTGATCAATGATCGAGAAGCTAACGAACTGCTGAACAAAAAGTATCGAGAACACTGGGCCTGTCCGCAGTAGTCTTTGCAAATTCACAGGCGCTTCCCGGCTTGTCGGAGAAATTCTAACGTACGCCCCTTATTGGGGGTGAATTACATCGTTAGCCTGTTGAAATAGGTAACCTATGCCGGAAAATCCTTTTTTTACGGCATAATCGTAACGCGAGTATGGGGATTATTCCGAAGAAAACGATAAGTCATAGCGCTATAGGCTGCGCTTTGTAGTCTATTGGCTGTGCTGAAATCGTTCGAAATTGGGAATAATCACCTTGTTAGCTCGAATAAAAAAATATGTCTTGCTGGTTGGAGCTCTGGCAATTGGACTCGTCTGTGCCATTGGCGTTAGTAAAGAAAAGCCAGAGCCTCAAGCTAAAGAAATTGTTAACACTCACAGAGTCTATGCAGCAGCCATTGATATGGATGCCGGGGAGCAATTTGATTTAACAAAACTCCGGATTATGGAAGTGGCAGAAACTCAGCTCGCCGATGAAAAACCCGTGATGGACCTGCAGGTAATCAAAGGCCAATTTGCAGCCAAACGATTGATAGTGGGTGATCCGATTACTACGCAAGTATTGCAGGAAACAAATCAGGTGGCCGTGGAGACCCTGATGCCTGGATACAGTACAGTGACGGTTGAGAGCCATCTCGATCCACTCTTAGTGGGCTTAATGGAGTCAGGTTGTAATGTTGATGTGTCCGGAATTGTATCCTCCGAGGGAAGCGATACGCTGGGAATTACCCGTTTGGCAAGCAATTGTCAGGTGATGGGGATCCAGGAATCTCCTGTGCCCGAGACGTTAGAAGCCAATCTAACTTTGCTTGTTAAATCAGAACTTGTCGAGCCAATTCTGGTAGCTATGAATAATGGCAATTTGCATTTAAGTCTAACAGGTGCGGCCAAGGAAGGTGATTTTCCTTCCGGCATGATCCATACGTTAGATTCGATCAAAGAATCACTGGTGGTGGAAGTTGAGATTCAACAAGAGCCAACTACAGAAAATCCACCCATGACGGAGCAGGCTGTCGTTCAGAATGAATTCCCGAGCCAGGTTTCTGAAACAAAGTTAGGAACGACGAATCGCGACGAACAATTGGAAGCGTTAGCAAATCAGGTAGCTCAGCAAGTGACTGAACAGGTTGCCGAGCAGGTTGCGAAAAAGATCACCGATCGTATGGATGAAGTCGAGCGAAACAACCCCAATGTAACACCGGCTAACGCGATAACTCAGCCCGAAGTCGAAAAGAACTATCGAGAGATGGAAGTGATAACACCGGATGGAGTGGTTCGTTATGTCTGGAAGACTAGGGATAGCGAGCCAGTAATCATCGCGGATGAAAATCAGGAGACTAAAACGAGTCAAAACTCAGACGGTGAACCCGCGAAGATCGCATTGCAGAAATGATATCCCAAGGAATAGACATTCAATGAAAAACAGATTTCATAACTCACTGCCTTTAGCCTCGTTGTTAGCCCTTTGGTTGGCAACGTTTGCGCAGGCGCAGCAAAAAGAAGAGCCACAGGGATTTGCTCTTCCGGAAGCCGGTGTGAAGTCGGTGATGCCAGCGGTGCAGGTTGAGATGGAAATGAATGAACAACGAGTTTTGAGTTGGCCATTCGACGTGACGCGTGTGTTTTTGGCAGACGATTCTCTTTTGAAGCTCGAGCCAGTCACTCCCAGTAAGCTTCGTTTACGTGCACTGAAGTCTGGTAAAACACGTGTTAACGTTTGGGGACAGGGCGGTAACACTCAGACATACGAAGTCCTGATCCACGCTCCGATTGCTGAATTGAAAAAAGTGTTCAAAGAGGAGTTCGCCGATCAGGAGGTCACGGTACGACAGCTTGCCGGAAGTGTCTTGCTTTCCGGAAACGTCAAGACAGCGGAACTGAGGGAGAATTTGGAGTCCGTCGCCAAACAATTCTTTCCGCGTGTGATTAACAATCTGAAGCTGATTCGCAACCCGGACGTAGAGCCTGAACCGGTGAAGCTTCGGGCATCGATCTTCGAGATTTCTCATTATGATCTGGCAAAGCATTCGTTGAAGTGGCCCCTGGGAAAAAGTAAAACAGGCCAAATGCAGCATCAGGTTTTATCCACTCACGGAGAGGTTGCCGATTTTCTTCAAGCGGCTTATGACAAGAAGGTTCTTCGTAAAATTGCAACACCTCTTATCTCCACTGTGGAAGGGCGTCGAGCGTCCTTTGAGACAGGTGGGCAATTGCCATTGGTTGTGGCGGCAGGACGCACCGAAGGAAAAGTGCGAATGCAGCAATGGGGTGTACGGATGCAGGTATTACCGACGCGTCTGATAAACGGTAAGTTGAGATTAGGGGTTCAGCCACGCATTAACCAGATTGACGTTACCAAGGCTGTGAGGCTGGATTCAGTAACCCTGCCTGGTATTCGAACGCATCAGCACGATTTGTTGATTGACCTGGCCGAAGGCGAATCTTTGATGTTATATGGTATGCCGATGGATCGAGTGATTCGTGAGAAAGAAAACCTGCCCTTGCTGTCAGATTTGCCTCTGCTCGGGGAATCTTTTTACAAAACGAATCGGATCGACGATCAAGTAGAGCTGTTTATTATTATTGCTCCGGAACAAACTCCAGGTGAGAAGGTCGCAAGTTCTCCTTAATGCGATCAATAAATTAGCAATAGCAAAAAGAGCCATGGTCTCAAGACCATGGCTCCCCGTATTCGCTTTTAGCCTTGAGACCTCAAGGCGTAGTACTTAGTCTCAACTGCTGCCCGTATCACAGTCACCATCGGTACTGCACGCCTCACCTTCTGCAGCGACCGTTTCAAGTGCTGCTGAGGCAGTTTGGTAAGGGTCTGCGTCAGAATCGTCAACGTCTGTATTGGAGGCGTATTCGGATTCATTGGCAGGATCGTCCTTGAATGCGACGAGGAAAAAGGCGAGAACTGCGCCCGCAAAGACCGCTGGAATTGTCCATAGTTTTTCCCAGTCAATTTGTCTTAGCTCATGTAGTTTCGTAGCAGCTTCATACTCTTCATCCGACATTTCGACGGTTCTTTCCAGAGCGGCAAAGGTTTCCGGAGTACAGTAACTTTCGACATAACCGGCTACTTTAGCACCAACAAACATACCTACACCGAGTGTGAGCATGACGAGTAAGCCTTGAGCCTGAGCTCGAATTGGCTCAGGAGCTTTCTTGTCAGTATAAATTTGGCCGGTGACAAAGAAGAAGTCGTAACAAATGCCGTGAACAATAACACCAAGTACGATTAAGACACTTGTTTGATTAGGAGCGCCGATAGCAAACAGGGCATAACGCAATGCCCAGACTCCCATGCCGACCGCTAACATTTTCTTCACACCCAAACGAGCGAAAAAGAATGGGATGCAGAGCATGAAAATAACTTCTGACCATTGTCCATAGGACATCGTCACGGCGATTGGCAACTCTGCCATTTCCACGACACGACTGGCAATTTGGTAATAGAAGGCAAGCGGGATACAAATCAGAATGGAAGAGACCATAAATATCAGGTAGGCTTTGTCCTTCAGCAACGCCAGTGCATCTAGGCCAAGTAATTGGTTAAGTGTCGCTTCCGAATCGGAGTTGGCAGGGGTATTTGGCAGAACAAAGCTAATTACTCCCAACGAGAGTGCTGCCACACATGTCATATAAAACATGTTGATATTTGTTTCATAATCTAAGAGGGTTAGGGCGAAAGCTGCTGCGATCCAGCCAAGCGTTCCGAAGACTCGGATTTTCGGGAAATCCTTTTCTGAATCGCTCATGTTCTTCATCGCCACAGTATTGGATAACGCCAGTGTGGGAAAGTAGGTCACCATATAAACAAAGAAGATGATATTAATTGCATCCGGGCTAGCACCATTTTCCATTTGCATCGTCGCGTAGTACATTAATCCACCCCCGAGCAGATGCATGAAACCTAGTACTTTTTGAGCGGCCATAAATCGATCGGCAACCATGCCGACAAAAAGTGGAGCGATAATCCCAGCGACGGGTCCCGCCGCGTAGGTCCAGCCAATATCGTTTGCGTCAAATCCAATCGTCGTCAGGAAATTAGGCGCTGTGACATACCAGGCTCCCCAGATAAAGAACTGTAAAAACATCATGATGCAGAGCAGGGCAAAATTACGCATCGTTTAACTCCGGAGTTTTTTGAACGGTATTTTTTATAAGTCGTGATTGTAGCCTGATTTTGAATCGTAATTCAATCTAAATGTCGCTGAGCGATAGTAAAGGGTTTAATTTCGACTCAGACAAAAAAACGCCCGAGTCGCTATTTAAGCCTTACTCGGGCGTTTTTTCTTCCAGTGGAGGATAGGGGACTCGAACCCCTGACCTTTTGGCTGCCAGCCAAACGCTCTCCCAACTGAGCTAATCCCCCGTTTGAATAAACTACACATGGGTAGAATGCCGAAACATCCAAACAGGTACGTGAATATTTGAAACTAACTATGGTGGTCCCCCCTGTCAACCACCTCTCATCGATCCAGCTTTCCCAATAAAACGGATAATCCTGTGAACAAGAAAACTCTGGTTGCGTTGGCCAAATACACGATTGCTTTGGGGATCGTCGCCTTTCTTATTTATCAGGTTTTAACCGGTAAAGATTCCGATAGTTTTAAGTCTGTTTGGGAGAATCGCAAAAATTGGAATGCCGCTTATTTACTGCTCGGTCTGATGGTGGCACTCGCTGGCTTATCTCTTACCTTTATTCGCTGGTTCTTTCTCGTTCGTGCACTGGATATTCAATTCAAATTGAAAGATGCCTTTCGACTGGGATTTATCGGATACTTTTCGAACTTCCTGTCATTAGGTGTTGTCGGTGGAGACGCGATTAAAGCGATTTTTATTTCCCGTGAACGACCGGATAAAAAGCCCGAAGTCGTTTCATCGGTTTTGCTTGATCGCGTGATGGGACTTTATGCATTGACCGTGGTTTGTGCGATAGCTTCTTTTGCTGGAAGTCGGGCTGTAGACGGAGCTGTGGAAACAGCGGCAGCCCTGCAAAAGATTGCTGAAGTTTCACTGGCAATTTCTATTGCCGGAGCTATTGTCGGACTATTACTGATATTCTTACCCGCGCTTACCGGGGCTGCCGTGCAAAACAAGTTGGAGCAGATTCCTCGAGTTGGTGGTACGCTCAAGAAACTAACCTTTGCTATCTACACATACCGTAGCCAACCGATGTTATTAATCGGTCTTACATTGCTAACGACGATTGTCCATTGTTTGTTCGCTTTGAGTGTGTTTGTGATCGCGATGGGCCTTAGTGTGGCTCATCCCAATTTCGTACAACATCTGGTTATTTCACCGATGTCGAATCTTGCGGCTTCTGTTCCCTTGCCGGGGGGGATCGGTGCCTTTGAAGTGATGTTTTCGAAGATGTATGTGGAAGGCGGATATGATGCCGGTTCTGGATTAGCTGTGGCTTTAGGCTTTCGGTTAGTCACCATCATCAATGCATTGATCGGTGTCGTTTACTATTTCAATAGTAAGAAAGAGCTCGAAGCACTGTCGCCTGCCGTAGAATAAGGGTGACCTTTGCTACCGTTTAGGCTTAGCGAGAGTAACTAAGTTGGACGATTGCTCTTCTCTTATCCACCTTTTTTTCTCACAATTCTGTATTGAACTTCTTTGTCAGCTCCGGAAATCCGGGTGAATGATGGATAGCAGAACCATGTGGCTACAAAAATCACGATGTCTTGTCAGTTGCCTTTGCCTGACTTTGTTCTTTGTTTCGATAGCCGAAGCCAAGGATTTGTATGTCAATAATGTTGGTGGTAGTGACAGTCAGAATGGCCGTTCGCCCAATGGAAACGATAGCAAGAGCGGGCCGGTCCGTACGATTTCACGAGCGATTCAACTCGCCGCGAAAGGGGATACTATCCACGTTGCGAAGACCACGGATCCCTATCGGGAAAGTATTTCTTTGCAGGGCGGTAGTAACAGCGGGCTAGTGGGAAAACACTTCAAGATTATCGGCGAGGGTGTGGTACTTGATGGCAGAACAGAAGTCCCCAAAGATGACTGGGAATTAATTTCAGACAATACTTATAGCACGCCAGCCCCTTCCCCTTACACGATTCTCTATCTCGGCAATAAGCCCGCTGAACGTGTTGTGCTAGAGGCTGATGCAAGTGATGTACCGGCGTTGGCAGAGGAGCAATGGTGTCTATTAAACCGACGTATTTATTTTCGAGCAAACCAAAAGAAATTACCGCGCGAGTATGATCTAACCTATAACACTCGTCGTGTTGGAATAACACTTGTGAATTGTCGTCATGTCATTGTTCAGGGGTTCGTTGTTCAGGGATTTCAATTGGATGGTATCAACGCTCACGACAATGTATTCGGAGCAACGTTGTTGGGTATCACGGCACGGGGGAATGGACGTAGCGGGATTAGTGTTGGTGGAGCGTCACGCGTGACGATTGAAGCGTGTCTTGTTGGAAATAACGGCAAAGCTCAGCTTCGAACGGAAGGCTTCAGTGAAACAAAGCTAAAGAATAGCGACCTTATCGATGAGGATCCTCAAGCCCCGGCGATCGTGAGCGAAGGCGGTCGGATTCAACAAATGGAAGACCAACGCTGATCAGGCTTATTCGTTGGCAGCTTCCTGCCCGCTATTTAAATCGGCACCGCCGGGTAATACGGGCACCTGGAGGTTATTCAAATCCAGTGGGTTTTCTTGAACTGGTGCCTGACGTGGAAGTGCAAAGGTGTTGTTGAAGTACAACTTTCCTTGGGCGTAAAAGCCTAAACGAAGTGTTAGGTCTGTCAGGAATTCTTCGTAACCCCGTCCTGCTTCGGCAGGACTGATGCCCTGTAGCAATGCAACTTCTTTGATGAAGTTATCAATCATATTGGTCGAACTGTTAATGAGTTGCTGAGCAGTATTGAAATCGCCGAGCATCGCCTGGGCCGCAGCCTGAGTAGAAATTAACTGGGCCTTTTGAATGGCGGACACTTCGACGGCCTGAATGCCAGCTTCGACCAGTTGGAGGGCTTTTTCAGGATTTTGCAATTCGGCATCCGGTGACATTGCGTAGATGGTTGAAAGGAAAATTAATGATTCAAGGTTGTCCGGGTGCGAGTTGAGGATATCTTCTCCCACAGGAGCCCCCATGGTTACGCGTACACACTGTTCGAGATGATAGACGCAGGCCAGAATGTTGCCTTCTTCAAGCGTTACATCAGCCATCGCCGAGTGTGCTTTCCAGTGATCATTGTCGATTTCGGTTGTGCGAAACATAAATGCCCGAGCGTCGTTTAGATATTTGTCCATCCCGCTCTGATCTTTTATTTCACCAGAGTCGACTTTGATTGCAAAAATACGTTGCAGCATTAATGCTAGGTCGTAGTTAGCTTCGGCATAGTTGGGGTTCAATGTCAAAGCATGTTTTAAATATGCCAGAGCGTCATCGTATTGTTTGAAAGTAAATTTGGCTTTGGAAGCATCGCTGTATGCTTTCGCTTCAACATGAGCCAGGTTGAGTTGGCGAGTGACCTGACATCTACCGGTTAAGGCATTAGAGAGATCCGGAATGATGTCGGTGATGGGGGTGAGGTTGTTTCGAATCGTTTTCAGTACCGGACGATGGAAGTCGAGTGACGCATTGGTTCGATATTCAAGGCGTGGCTTATCGTCATATAAAATACTCGCAGGCTCTCCCCCGGGATTGCTTATCATTTGCTGGAGGTTAGAGCCGTTGGCCAGAAAACATGACAGGAATGTGACTGGATTGGCGAGCTGATGCTCACCACCACCCCAGTGACGATATCGTAGATCGTCCATGAAGACTGGGTGGGCCTCGGAATCAAACTGTTCAGTGATTTCAGCACGCGAAAACGTTGCCGTTTCGTCGCCGTTGATCCCGAGTAGTAATAGTTCAGAGGTGTTATACCAGAGCTGTGAGTTGGGAAATGTTTTGAGAAAAGTTGCCACCACTGATTGGAATTCAGGTTTTGCCAGAAATTCCAGAGGGACAAACTGGGAAAGCACCCCGCCTTCATGGAGACGCTCGCGAGCGCCTTCGTAAAACTCGTGAGTGTAGAAACTGGTTACTCCGGGGCGGAATACCTGCCCCACTTCAATGGAGATGACGTCATATTGTTTCTCCGTATGTGTCAGGTAATTACGTCCGTCTTCTACAATCATTTGGATGTCAGTGTTTAGTCGGGCGGGACTACCTTCTGTCAACCAGTCGCCGTTAAAGAAGCGTATGAGCAGTGGTTCTAACTCAGCTTCAATCTCCACCAGATGCAATTCCTCAATGTCGTGCATTAGGAAACGCTGAGCGGTCTGGCCCGTCCCGAGTCCAACGACGCAGATACTCTTGGGGTTTCCATGAACCAGGGTTGGAATATGTCCCGCCATAAACTGCTGAGTCCGTTTCGAGTTTCCTTGCCATTGTTTGTCAATGTGCAACTCGAACAGGTCGTCGTTCTCTACAACCGTAATGAAGGAGTTGACTCCTTCGATAAGCGCTAGGTTAGTGCCATCAAGCGTTGGGATTTGACGTCCCTGGCTTAACATGTCAAAAGGAATCCGAGTTCGTTGAATGAACATGCTGTTGCTTGACATGCGAATACCGACGAATGCCAAGGCAACCAACAAAATCCAAGCGACGCGATTTTCTAAAAGTCGTCCGCGTTCCAGTTTTGCCCAAACTAGGAATCCTGCTGCAACGCTGCAAACGCTGGTCAAAGCAACCGCGTTTTCCAGACCAAGGCGAGGTAGGATAAGGAATCCGATCAGCAGCGAGCCAGCGATGCCCCCAAACGTATTTAACGCTGAAAGTCGGCCGACTTCTGCTCCGATACCACTAGTACTGGAGCTTGCTAAACGAATCCCGATGGGAAATGCCATTCCGGCCATGATTGACGGAATCAGCATGATGCTTCCGATGAGGATTAATTGTTGGCTAAGTAAACCGGTACCGACTTGTTCCATGAAGTTAATCCAAACGATTTCGGCGGGTGCCATAATGATTCCGAAAGTNATCAGACCACTNAGAATCTGCANGGCACCAAACAGGAAGGTATTTCGTTTGAAGTCAGGCCTGATCCTTGTTGCAAAGAGACTGCCAAGCGCAATGCCTAACAGGATGACAGTAAGTGTCAGCGTGTAGGTGTAGACGTTGTTGTCGATCAGCAGCGTTAAAAATCTAGTCCACACTACTTCGTTACCGAGTGTTGCAAATCCTGCTAAGGCAAAGATCCATCCCATGGTTTTTGATTTTTCACGGGCTTCGGTTTCCTGCGATTGAGATTTACTTACGTCGTCTTCGCCGACTGTATCGGGAAGCTTTAGAGTCTGAATCGCGATACCTATCACAATGTTGATAGTCCCGGCCAGAAAAATGGAAGTGTTGATCCCAAGCGTCGGTAGTAAAATGAACCCACAGAGTGCAGCACCAATGGTTGCTCCCAGAGTATTCAGGGCATATAGCCAGCTCACCGAATTGAGTACGCCGTTTTGGTGGCGGACAAACTGTCGACAGAAAAGTGGGAGGGTGGCCCCCATGAGGATCGTCGGCGGTAATAGGCAAATACTTACAAGCCCGGCTCTCAACAGCAGGGAGGTTAGCAGTGAGCTGCGAATTGAATCGTAAAGCAACGTGTAAACGGAATCGATAACCGGTAGTAGAAAGACGCTGGCGATGCACAGGATGCCGACCCCGATTTCGAGCTTGCCGTATAGTTTGATTGGTTCGGTCTGTTGTTTGGTACGCTTTCCAAAGAGATGGCTACCAATGGCGAGACCAGCGAAGAATACTGCGAGAACGGTGCTCACGGCATACGTTGTACCCCCTACGATGACACTGGCTTTTCTAATCCAGCTGATTTCGTAAACAAGTGCAGCAAATCCCGAAAGAACAAAGCATATCAGTGCGATCAATTCAGGGGTTTTAAGAGAATTAACTT
This sequence comes from Rhodopirellula sp., assembly GCA_002698965.1. Lineage (GTDB taxonomy): Bacteria > Planctomycetota > Planctomycetia > Pirellulales > Pirellulaceae > UBA721. The sequence continues at coordinate 36,092 of PAAT01000129.1, forward strand.
TGGGTGACACGGATGTATCTGACATGGCGAAACCGGATTGAACTCTGATTCGTTAAAAAGGATGGAAGCAGGATTTCTAGGTCATCCCTGTGGTACGAATGGAACGAGAGGTTCGTTCTACGGCAGGGCGATAGAGCCTGAATAAAAAGGCCTGATTTCGCCATCTATTTTTAGTAACAATGCTCCATCCGCCTGCACTCCATGGCAGGTGGCTTGATAACGCATTTCACCTTGAACGAAATCTACCTTGCTACCATTAAACATACAACGCACATTCCAATTGGCGGGGATATCAGCAGTTTTTGCATTAAGTTGCTTGTAAAAGTTGTTCAAACGACTGAGTAAACCGATGAGCAGCTCGGTCAGATTGCTGGTTTTACCGATTAGATCGATTAAAGAGATACTGGAGGCTGCTACGTTTTCGGGCAAGTGGTCTTGTATTGAATTGTTGATATTCAGGCCAATACCGATTACCGGAGTTTGCGGAGCTGCCTGAGTGGTTTCGATGAGAACGCCTCCGAGCTTTTTCCCCTCAACAAAGATATCGTTGGGCCATTTGAGCTGAATTGCGGCTGGTGTCAGTTCCTGCAACGCTTCGGCCACACCAATTCCCGTCGCCAATCCAAGGGTGGCCAGTTCGTTTCCTCGGAGATTAGAGAAGTGACGTATCAGAGAAAATGTAAGTGCTCCCTGACCCGCATACCACTTATGATTACCTTGTCCTCGCCCGGCAGTTTGCTCAGCAGTTAGTATTAGAACGTTATCCAGAGCAGGTGCGGAATTTATTAGACGGCTCGCAGCGGTGTTGGTTGATTCAAGCTGTTCGAAGTACTCAATCGATTCGAGAAATGTATCTTGCTGTAATTTGAGAAGATCGAATGCCGAGCCAGTCATCTTAATTGCTTTTATAAAAACGCCCTAAAGTTGGTCCGGAAACTAACCGGTTTTCCGTAGTGAGACAGCAGGGCCGGCGGCAACGACTTGTGGGTCAACCTCATGCACGTATTGCGCAAAATTAGTATGGAATTTTTGTGCCAATATCTCGGCGGCCTGATCGTATTGGCTTGGATCAGTCCAGGTGGTTCGGGGGATAAGAATCGAGCTTGGGCAGTCAGGCACTTCGACGGGAATCTCTAATCCAAAGACCGGTTCAGTAACCGTCGCAGTGCTCTCCAGTAAACCGTTGTGAATGGCATTAATAATATTCCTTGTGATGGGTAGGCTAATACGATGGCCTTCTCCAAAACCGCCGCTTGACCAGCCTGTGTTGACCAGCCAGGCATTGGTTTGATGGCGTTTCATTTTCTCGGCGAGCAGACGACTGTAGGTGTTGGGAGTGTGGACCAGAAACGCCGCACCAAAGCAAGTGGAGAAAGTGGCTTCCGGTTCGCTAACCCCCATTTCTGTCCCTGCTACCTTGGCAGTGTATCCATTCAGAAAATAGTAACTGGTCTGTTCAGGGGTGAGTCGAGAGACCGGAGGTAAAACGCCAAAAGCGTCACAAGTTAATAGGATGATGTTTTTGGGGTGGCCGCCGATACATGGCTCGGCCGCATTCGCGATGAAGTTAATTGGATAGGCCGCTCGCGTATTTTGAGTTAGGCCGATGTCGGAGTAATCAACCTCTCTGGTGCCGGGATCCACAAATGTATTTTCCAGGACCGTACCAAAACGGATCGCATGGAAGATTTCCGGTTCCGACTCGGCGGAAAGATCGATGACTTTGGCATAACATCCACCTTCAATATTGAAGATGCCCTGATCAGTCCAGCAATGTTCATCGTCACCAATAAGAGAGCGTGAGGCGTCGGCAGACAATGTTGTTTTACCGGTTCCAGATAAGCCAAAGAAGAGTGCGACATCACCGTTGTTGCCCTCATTGGCACTGCAGTGCATCGAAAGAATGCCCGCCTTTGGCATCAGATAATGCATGATTGTAAAAACGCCCTTTTTCATTTCTCCGGCATACTGTGTGCCAAGGATCGTCATTTCTTTTGCTTCAAAATTAAGTGCGATGCTCGTGGTACTCGTATTCCCAGGAACCTCCGGAGCAGCAGAGCATTCTCCGGCATTAAGAATGGTGTAGTCCGGACGCCCAAAGTCAGCCAGTTCAGCCGCGGTTGGCCGGATGAGCATGTTGTGCATGAACAAGGCATGATAGGGGCGAGCGCAGATCACTCGGATTTTTAAGCGATACTGTGGATCCCAGCCGGCAAAACCATCGATCACGTACAGATTTTCACAGCCATCCAGAAACTCAATAGCACGCAGACGATTGGCTTGATATGATTTCTCACAAAGCGGAGTATTTACAGAGCCCCACCATACATCCTCGCGCGATTCGGGATTATCCACGATACGTTTGTCTAGGGGGCTGCGGCCAGTCTTTTCATAAGAACGATTACAGATCGCTCCTGACGAAGTGAGCTCCGCCTTGTCAAACTCAACGGCATGTTCGTATAACGCTGCCGGTGCAAGGTTATGATGCACGTTTAGGTTACTTATTCCGTGTTGTCTGAGATTCATATTCTCGACTCCGGAAAAGACTGGTGGTTAGTAATTAAAACGCTACCATTGCCGAGATGGCCGTTCATTTAGTGTCTAAACGTCGGGGGCTGAGGAATTCTTTAATGCAATTCACAAATTGGAACCCATGTTTTTAAAAAAAACAGGCTTTTTAATCCAACTTCATTAAGATGAGACGTGGAGGGTAATATTTAGGATGAAAACAAGATTGATGAAACGGCGCACCGCTATCAAAGTGACAATGGCATCGGCTGCCACAGTTCTTTTACCGCGACAAAGTAAAGCAGCTCCGGCTGTAAATGTTGCAACGCCTGAGGTCATCGACGTAAGCGTCGGACATTACAGTGGTTGGCCGACTATGGCAAAACGAAGCAACGGTCAATTGGTATTGGTGGCTTCAGGTACGCGAGAATCTCACGTTTGCCCGTTTGGTTCGGTGCAGTTCTATCGAAGTCATGATCAAGGAAGAACCTGGCTCCTGCCGCAGACAATTCTCGATACTCCTATTGATGATCGGGATGCCGGTATTCTCGAAACCAATCAAGGAACTTTGCTGGCTACTACGTTTACCTCCAATGCTTATGTTTCCCTCTTTGAAAAAGCTCAACGGGAAGAAAACTGGGAAGCCGACCGGCTGAAACGTTGGCGAGCCGCCCATTCAAGAGTCACCCCTGAAGAACTCCAGGCGACGCTGGGTACCTGGATGATTCGTTCCACCGACGGTGGGATTACATGGACTAAACCCTATGACTGCATACTCAATAGCCCTCATGGACCAATCCAGCTATCCGATGGTAAGCAGTTGTACGCTGGTAAACATTTGTGGAGAGAAGATGGCTACATCGGCTCTGTCATCTCGGAAGATGATGGTCAGTCCTGGAAACGACAAGCTCGTATTCCTACTCGCGAGGGGGATGATTCCGCTCTCTACCACGAGTTACACGCCGTGGAAGCCCCTAGCGGAAAACTGCTTGCTCATATTCGCAATCACAACAAAAATAACGCCGGAGAAACTCTGCAAAGTGAGTCCAGTGACGGCGGAGCGACGTGGAGTGTTCCTCATTCCATTGGTGTCTGGGGATTTCCATCACACTTGCTTCGTCTCAGGGATGGACGGCTCCTCATGTCCTATGGTTACCGGCGTGGTTCGATGGGAAATCAGGCTCGGTTAAGTCAGGACGAAGGGAAGACTTGGTCGGAGCCCATAACTCTCAGTGACGAAGCAGCTAATTACGACCTCGGCTATGTCACGACGGTCGAATTGAGTGACGGTGAATTCTTGAGTGTCTGGTACGAGAAGTTAGCCGACAGTTCCAAAGCGATCCTTCGGCAAACCCGTTGGAGTCTTGCATGAGTGTGGAAGCAGAACTTCCGGTAATCAGGTCTGAATACGAGTCCATGGCGGCTCGGATTCCTCTGTCACTTTGGTTCGCAATGGTCTACCCGTTCATTCTGACGGTTTTCTATTTCGTATTTATGAACGGTCAGGATACGGATAGTCAGAATACGGTCTTTACCGTGTTAAAGTTGATTCAGTTTGCGTTTCCCTTGGTGTTCGTATTTCTGATTTGTCGTGAATCGATCGAATTGCCGATTTGGAAAAAGCCAGCGATCAAACTCGGAATCATCTTTGGAGTGGTTGCTTCGATCGCGGCTTTGGCGATTTATTTTGGCTTATTAAAAGGGTCAGCCCCGTACTTTCATCTCAAATCCAAAGTGTTAGCTAAGGTCGATGGGTTTGGATTGAATACTTTGTGGGCGTATGGAGCATTTGCTACCTTTTACTCGCTGATACACTCAGGGATGGAAGAGTATTATTGGAGATGGTTTGTTTATAGGCGTTTATCTTGGAGTATTCCGGACTCGGCGGCCATTGTTTTGTCCGGTCTTAGCTTTATGGCACATCACGTTGTTCTGATGGTAGTGTTTTTTGGCCTGACTTCTCCTTTGGCATATCTGTTTTCCTTCGGAGTGGCCATTGGTGGTGGGGTCTGGGCCTGGCTGTATGGTAGATCGGGTAATTTTGTGGCTGCTTGGTTGAGCCATGCGATTGTGGATATGGCTCTATTTGTCATTGGCTACGACTTGATCTTCTAACACGCCTGTGACGATGTTTCGTCCGTGGTGCTCACGGTGATTCTCATTAGGTGCTGACTGCGATAGACTAGAACCTGTCGCCTGCGATTCACGAAGGTTGTTTGTGGATTGGAACGTACCTTAAGATGGGAACTTGGATATGTCAGCTGCTTTTGAAAATTTATGTGCACATACTCGTGAAGTTGCTTTACTGAGTTCAATTGAGTCCCTACTTGACTGGGATGCTCGCTGTAAACTGCCTCAGCAGGGGAGTGCGTATCGTACAGAACAGCAGGCATATGTTGCCCGGCTTCTCCACGATAAACAAACGGACCCGCGGATTGGTGAATGGCTGGATAGCGTACAGGGTACCGATCTGACAGCCGATCCTCAAAGTGATTCAGCTACGGTGATTCGGGAAGCCCAGAGAAATTACGACAAACAAACAAAGCTACCGGCAGAACTTGTTGAGGCGTTGACACGGGCTACGAATGATGGGCAACACGCCTGGGTGGAAGCTCGACGGGCAGATGACTTCAGTCAATTCTTGCCATATTTGGAGACAGTCTATTCTTTGAAACGGGAGCAGGCTGATGCCATTGGCTATGACGAATGTCGGTATGATGCGTTGCTGGACGACTATGAACCCGGGGAAAAAACGAGTACGGTTCGGGAGGCACTCGAGGCATTGAGGCAGGATCTAGTCCCATTGCTGGAAGCCATCCAGGGTAGTGGTAGGGTACCGGATCGTAGCATACTCACACGAGATTACCCAGTTGAGTATCAAGAGAAATTTGGAACGAAGGCTGCGAAGAAGATTGGTTTTGAATTTGATCGCGGCCGGCTGGACGTCACTCATCATCCCTTTTGTACCGAGGCCGGACCTGATGATTGCCGTATTACCACGCGATATGACAGCAATTTCTTTAATATGGCTTTCTTTGGAATCCTTCATGAAGCCGGACACGGCATCTACGATCAGGGTTTAAGGAAGTCGCATTACGGCTTGGGCCCCGGACATTACTTGTCCTTGGGGATTCACGAATCGCAGTCTCGAATGTGGGAAAACCAGGTCGGACGAGGTAAACCATTCTGGGATTATTGGTACGGACAGGCTCAGCAGGAGTTTTCAAGTCTGAGTGGCGTGGCTCTGGATGATTTTTACTTTGCAATCAATCATGTGGAACCATCGTTGATTCGTGTGGAGGCAGATGAGCTAACATACAACCTGCATATCATTATTCGTTTTGAATTAGAACAGGCTTTGATTAATGAAGAGATTGTGCCGGCCGATTTGCCGGAAGCTTGGAACGCCAAGTATCAACAATACTTGGGAATTCAGCCACCCTCAGATGCTGACGGAGTAATGCAGGATGTTCACTGGAGCGCCGGTTTGGTTGGCTACTTCCCTACGTATTCTCTTGGCAATCTATATGCTGCTCAGTTTTACCAGCAGGCTGACAAAGAACTTGGTGGGTTAGATGAATTATTCCGTCGTGGTGAGTTCCTGGAATTAAAGCATTGGACCCGAGAAAAGATCCATCAACGTGGCCGGAATGTTACTCCGGCGGAACTCGTTCTCGAAGTGACAGAGGAGCCTTTAACGCATACACATTTGATGAATCATCTAAAGTCTAAGCTGGAACCTCTGTACGGAATTTAATCTTGCATTGGCCTGTGTCTTCCTATTGGCATAGAATGGTTGCAGTTAACAGAGAAAATGAGATTGATCCTCTAGGGATTAGGGAGACCCCATATGGCAATTGCCAAATGTCCGGAGTGTCAGCAGGAAGTTTCCGTTCCTTCAGCTAGCGCCCAAGCCAGAGTGCAATGTCCTTTGTGTGACGCTGAGTATGAACTATCAGTGTTTAAAGACTTGCTTCCTCCGGAATTAAAGGTTTTATCAGATCCGCGCGAGCAAGATGATTCTGAGTTCCAAATGGCTCCTGTGTCGGAAGAAGCATCTAATCACGCAGCGTTTGCATTTGACGAAGAAGCTGCGCCTTCACGACCGGTTTCAGATCGTGCGGTACTCACCCGCTCCTCGGGAGGCTCACCTTTAAAGACAATTCTTCAGGTGTTTTTGGGTGGAGCATTGGCACTCCCACTTGCCCAGTTGGTGCTTTGGCACGTGCCGGAAGAGCCAAGAGATCCGGTAGGGCTTGGTGAAAGGATCTATGCGGAAGCGTCGCTTAGCTTCTTGCAGTCAATTGTGCCGGAGTCGCTGAACAAGAATTTTTCCGGTGAGGAAAATAAGGGTCTTGAAGCCGCGGAAGAAGATGAACATCGCCCTCTAACGAACCCTCTACAGCCAAACACTGGATTTAACGTTGGTCCGATGGACGAAGTGCCGTTAGGAGGTGGAGCTAATTCCGGAAATCCCTTTGTTGGGGATGGGGAAACAGGAAACAGTCAGAATCCAACGATCGATGAGATCGCAGCCCAGCTAAAACCAACAGGTCCGGCGCCCTTGTCACCCACGGAGTACATTCGTGATTCCTTTGTGTTTCAAACGGTCGTTATCGACAACATGTTTGAGCAAGCTCAGGCAAGTCTCAAGCAATGGGATGATCTTGAAGAGGATGCGAGTGATAATTTGCGTCGGGTCGAAAGTAAAGAGTTGTTTCTTTCATTAGGTCAGTTAGCATCCGGAATTACTTATCAGGATCCGGATATGAATGAAAGTTTTGATGGGGCCTCCCGGGCTTACTCGTTCTTTCAGGAACTCTCAGCGCGTTCGGAAATAATGACTTTAATAAATAATGAATTCGAGAAAGGCCTGCAGACGCGACTGAGTCCTCGTGAAGGCGTCTTGTTCACCGCACGCAGCGTGGGTGAGCCGGATTCGATTAGCGGTTATCAACGATTGACCTTGAAGTTGGATGGTGCTCAGGTTGAATTGCCTTTGCTGTATTCGCCGGAGATCGCAAAGCCTATTCAGGATGATGTCTCCAGTCTTGTATTGGGGAGTCTTATACGCCGTCCTCGCCGGGATGTTAAAAATTATTTGGGTACGGAAGAGTTGGTCATTATCTTTGGTGCGGTAGTACCTTTAGCTGATACGCCACAAGCTGATACGCCGCAAGCTGATACGCCGCAAGCTGATACGCCACAAGCTGATACGCCACAAGCTGATACGCCACAAGCTGATACGCCACAAGCTGATACGCCACAAGCTGAT
>PAAT01000130.1 GCA_002698965.1 Rhodopirellula sp.
GTGCCAACGCTGACAGTTTGCCGCCTCGGTTTGTTCATTCATCATTGCTTTCCTGATATTGACTGCTTGAGACTGGTGCTAAACCAGTGCGTTATCTTGCCTGCTGTCCTTTTACTCGATATCCCCATCTCCTCAGGGAAGGCAATGAGAGTCAGATCATTCTCTACGCACTACCTCATATCGTTGATTGCTCCGATAATTAAGGCAGTATTACCAAATCCGGATTTGTGGTCTTACCCTTTGAAGTCAAAGAGATAAATGAGTGAACTGCGAGAATGTTTGTTCTGACTACCGTTTCAGCGAGTTTACCACCCATTTAACTCAGCGATCCGTCCAAGAATCCCGATACCATACCGGCCCTGACGATTACCATCGTTTTCAATGTATTTCTTGACTAAAGGCAGGCCAGGTTCCCCCATCCATTCGAGTACGTTGTGCAGCATGTCTTCATTGTCACATGTGCCGAAGAGCAGGTCGTCGAGACAGGCAATTGCCAAATCTGACTGACCGAGTTTGACAAGCGTCCAGGCAGCCATCATACGAATTTCGTGAGCGTCATCAGTGAGGGCCACTTTGAGTGCCGAAGTAGCCGGTGCGGAATCTTGATCCAGCAGGTGCAAACCCACAATCCCCCACCAACGCAGGCCTTCGTCATCGTGGGTCAGGTGCCCCACAAAAGTGGCAAGGTTGGTTTTATCCCGGGCCAACGCTAAATCAGCGGCATCAAGGTAAGTAGCGAGTGGGTAAAGTTTTTCATCACGCACCATGTCATAAATCGTGAGCCCATTCTCTTTGGCACGACGCACACGCATCTGTTCCGGCAACAAACCGGAGTCATAGAGTTCTAGCTGGCGTTGGCGAAGGGCATTCTTGAGCTTGGCGATTCGCTCCTGATGCTTCCTGGCTTCGATAAGGTTATACACATTATCGAAGTCCTTTTCGTTGTCATAGAATTCTTCGGAAACACGTGGTTCAAAAAAACGACCGGTAATCTCATCCGTTTTGCCTTCACGGTGGTGTTGCTCCCACGCGGGCGTGGCTTCGGCTTTCCAGAGGTAAGCGAGGTGCTGACCCGCGGGCGCATAAGGCATGTAGTTCTTGTGATAGGCATAGCGTTTATCGCGAATGACACGAACACAGTCGAGGCGTTCATCAGCCCGCTCGCGAAAAGCAAAATGGTAGGCGGGCTCCCGCTCGATGCCTTTTCCGAGAAAGACGGTTCCCTGAAACGTATCCGGAATCTCCGCGCCGGCGAGGCTGAGCCAGGTCTTGGGCATATCGACAAAACTGACGAGTCGCTCAATCACTTCGCCAGGCCGATTTGCCGGGTAAAGGTGCTTGAATTTCTCGGGGACACGGACCACAAGGGGGCAGTGAATACCGCTGGAATAGCAAAAACGTTTGCTGCGGGCCAACACACCGCCATGGTCGGAGTTGTAGATCACGATCGTGCTGTCGGCGAGGCCGTCTTTTTCAAGTTCCGCGAGGCATTTTCCTACCTTTTCATCCATTCTTTCGACCGCATCGGCGTACTTAGCATACGTCTTACGAATCTCAGGCAAGTCGGGATGATAGGAGAACAGCTTCATTGAAGCCGGATCGTTTTTGGTGTTCTCGTTGTCGCCGTGAGCACGGCTCTCATGACTGTCACCAATGTTGACGACTGCGAAAAACGGCTGGTTAGGTTGTCGCTTTTTCCAGCCGTAGATAGTACCTGCTCCTTTACCAACATCCCACGCATCGTAATCATCACGACCACCGATATTGTAGTCCGTCTTACCAGGATTGGAGGTGTGATAGCCGGCCTTTCTCAGCAGATCAGGATAATAAGAGATCCTGTCATGAGGAATTTCGTTGCGGCTTCTCATAGGTTGCGTACCGTTGGAAATGCCATACATGCCGGTGATCCAGCAGGAACGGGTCGGAGCACAGACGGCAGCATTGTCGAAGCAGTACTGGTAAAGAAATCCTTCGGCGGCAAGTTGATCAATGTTCGGAGTCCGGGCATTGGTGCCACCATAAGAACTCACCCAGGAAATGCCATTATCCTCGCTGGTGATCCAGAGAATGTTGGGCCTTTCCGCAGCGCGGGCAGAAGTGGCAAGTAGGAAGATGCCCAATAGCATCGGGAAGGTAAGGCTCGTTTGTTTCACTTAAAGCTCACTTATATATATGTAGATTTCTTCGAGTCTGCACAAGACATCCTTCGTCCTGAAAAACCAACGTGAATCATTGTAGTTAAACTTAGGATCATTTTGCTCCAACGAACTTACACTAGGCTAACCAGTACAGAGGTCAACTACTCACACGCCATATTACCAAAAGCCACATTCACCGTTAGGACACGAACATTCAAGTGAAGATCTTATTGATGCAATTTCGATTTCTTCTTTGAGAAGGCTTTTCTCCATATCAACTTATAGGCTCGGAAAACCGATATCTAGAGATAGGAGAAAGCTTTATCCATGTACTACTTTCAAAAAACACTAAAAAACGTATTGATGCTAACGATCTGCGTGTCGCTTCCCTGCCAGGCACAGGAACGTTCCAGCGAACCAGAAAACGTTGTTTTTAAGGCTCTCGACGCCACACCAGTTTCACTGGACATGAGTTCTCTGCCAGATGACTTCCGGGATCCTAACGCAACGATCCGGAATTTTGAATTCGGCGGTGAATTCCGTATGCGTTACCATCATGAAAACAATCACCGCCCCTCGCCGGGTTTAACCAATGCTCTCGGGCTAACCGGTACCGATGATGACTTTTTGCTCTACCGTACAAGACTGTGGATGGATACGACCTTTAACGAGCATCTTAATTTGTACGTTGAGCTTCTGGATGCCGAAAGCACTTTGGAAAATTTCCCGTCCCGAGGTAATGAAGTGGATCGTCTGGACCTTCATCAAGCCTACGCTGATATTGCAATCAACGATCGATTGCAGGCCAAGGTGGGTAGAAGATCACTAGATATTGGGGCAACACGTTTTGCGGGCATGGGAGAATGGGCCAATACCCGCCGGGCATTTGATGGCTTGCAGGTTTCTCTTCAAAGCGAGCAATTTGACTTCGAGGCATACTATCTTCATACCTTGTCAATGCAACCTCAGGCTTTCAATCAGACGAATTATGACACCTGCCTTTACGGAATCAATGCTCAACAGAAAGTGAAGGAAGGGATCACGCGAGATTTTTACTGGTTAACACTGGAACTCTCTGGTACGGGTGCTCGATATGATACACTCGGATCCCACCTAAAGGGAACTCGCGATAATTTGCTTTACGAGTTTGAAGGAGGTGTTCAACTTGGTAGGAATCCTGATCAAACAGACCATCTGGCCGGCTTAGCTGTCGTGGGTCTAGGAACCGAGTTAGAAGGTCGGATTGGGGGCCAATTATGGGTTTACTATGAATGGGCCTCAGGTAGTGATACTCCGGGAAATGGATGGCATCACTACTTCCCACGAGCCCATCGTCACCTTGGCTACATGGACCTATATGGCCGACGAAATCTGAATGACTTCAACATACGTTGGAATTGCCAACCAACAGAATCACTCGAATTGAGAGTTCACTATCATTATTTCAGTCTCGCCAATAGTGCGGATGTTCCCTACAACACGAACATGACCCCCTTCGCAGGGCTGGGATCAAATACGTCAGGCAGTAGTGATTTGGGGCATGAAATTGACTTACTGGCAACTTTAACGTTCAGCGAGCGTATGAAATTTCAGCTCGGATATTCACACTTCTTTGCGGGTGCTTACTACCGAACAACCGCCGGCGTCCCCCATTCCGGCGATGCCAGATTCTTTTATACGCAAATGACACTGGAATTTTAACCGCGTATCTTTCACCGTTGGTTTGTCCTGGCCAACCGGACAGAGCCTAGAGTACAAAATAGTAATCAGGATGCCATTCGTTCAAAGATCTTTCGTTGCTCGATCAATGCGGCGATTTTGTCGGTGGGGTTGGTTCGTGCTTCCAGTAAAATCCATCCTTGATAGTCCATCTCGTTGAACTTTTTCATCAACGCTGCATAAGGATANTTACCNACATTCANNTCNCGGATGTGAACGGTGCCACCAAATCGATTCTTAACCATGTCAAAATTCTCATCCAGTCCGGCACCTTCGAGATCAACATCATTGGAGTTCCAACAAACCGTGGCGTTGGGGTGCGTGGCAACTTTGAAGATATCGCGTACCACAGGCAGTTCACTTGTCCCGCGTCCATGAACTTCCACGCGAATTTGTTGTCCAAGATCCTCCCCGAATTTTGCGACTTCATTTAAGGCCAAGCCAATTTGTTCGATGGTCTTTTCTCTGGGAACGTCGTTCACAAACCCATTCGGTTTGACTTTAACGCCACTGCCACCACAATCATGCATCAAGCGTAGGTAATCTTTGGTCAAAGCGATATTGGCTTTGATCTTGGCTGGGTCGTTTTCGTGGTATTGAGCGTTAGATCCGTAACCTACCAATTCTACGGGGCTATCTGCGAAGCGTTTCCTAACCTCCGCTCTCTGTACTTTTGATAATACGGGCTCAACACCGTGAGCATGTTGGGTGCGTAATTCGACACCCAGGACTCCGGATTTCTCACAGACATCCAACAAGGTGGGAAGATCCATGTCCTTGCCCCAAAGGTAGGTTACCAAGCCAAATTTCATCCCTTTGGCGGTCTTGTTGCGAGCATAGGATGTGTTGGCAAAAAATGGAAGACAACCCATTCCGACAGTAGCGGTCATTGATTCTTTAAGAAATTGACGGCGTGGTTGGTTTTTCATGATGATGAAATCCAATGTGTGAGATAGTGATAGCAGTGTGGGAGCGAAGCTAGTAAATTCACCAATTCCGCATGTATATTTTCTCCCGTTATTATTGAGGTAATTCTGATCATAGTCGAGAGTCGCCACCAAACGAAATTGTTTTTGACTGGATTGCTGGTTGCTTTCGTCTTCGGTCGACAGTTTCCAGAAACACGCGGTAGCGATCAGCCCGAAGATTAATTGCGCCTTGAACTGTCTAAGAAATACATCTTTATAAAAAGAGACTTAAATCGTAAACATGGTAATCAACGCAGTTTGTTACCCTCATCTGCGAGTTGACCAATGGAAAAACATTTGGAAATCGACTTTAAAAGAGATCTGCGTAACGTATTGTCGCTGCCATGGTCAATTATCCTGCGTTACGGATTTGTTTTTGGTTTATTGGCGGCCATCGGCGGTGCAATTATGGGCATCCCGGAAATACTTTTAGAGCAGTTGTTACTCTTCTTAAATACCGGTGAGGTAGATCTGACCGGCGAGCGAGACATTTTTTTTCTAGTTATTACGTTTATTCTAATCGTCGTTCTTGTCGCCTGCGTCGTCACATCTTTGTTAGTTGTATTTTTGCTTCTTCAGGGTAGTAAAACAGTCCAGTTTATATTTTTATGGTGTTTGACAATGTTTTTCTACTGCAACGGAATTCTCCTGTTGGTCAGTATCCTTGGTATGCCTTTCATCTTAGTTGTGGGAGCTTTTGCTGAGAATGAAGTGATGCTGGCCGGTCTTGCGATCGTATTGGCCTATCCCGGATGGAAAGCGGGACAGGGCCTTTGGTTTATGTTTACCAACTTTCGAGTAATGTCTCGGTGGGTCTATCGTACCGTGGCAGAACTATAGTTATCTCTACGTGTCATCCAAAAGAGACCATTGATTCTGTAGGTATGCAAAGCGTCTCTTCATCTAGCTCGACACAGATCACAGAACCAACGCAACTAAAAAAACAGCGTGAGGGATCTCCCACGCTGTTTCGATCGCCCAATGGGCGGAACTAAATAATTATTTGAACCTAGAATCATTGGAACCGGCCACGCTCGTCCCGACCTAAATTCTTTCCGGTTGTCGCTCTTCAATTAGCAAACGTTTTGCTTTTTGTTAGCAACATGAGGTGCAGCAATCGCCACAGACACACGGCGAACTACAGCCACAGGATTCAGATCCACAACAGCAGTTACATGCCGTGGTGTTACATACGCATTTGCCCTTATTACAGCATTCACAAGAATCTTTCATTTCTTTCTCCCATTAGAGTTCTCGCAGCATTCCCATTCGTTTTCAAAACATTCAAGAAGACTGCATTGGATAGTATTCGACGATTCACAACCACATGATTGGTGAAACTGGCGTAGTTCACCCAACATGCCGTTCAAATCTGCTATTTTCTTTTCAATTTCCTCGATCTTCTCGTTACAAACCTTTTCAAGAAGAGGCCGAGTCTTGGGGGAACAAAAAGTAATCTCCAGGAGAGATTCCGCGTCTTTAAGCGTAAAGCCAAGTTCCTGAACTCTTTTGATAAACCTAATCTGCCGCAGATCGGATGGAGTGTACTTTCGAAAACCCGAGGTTCGATCGGGGATCTTGAGCAGACCCTTCCTCTGATAAAAACGGATCGTTTCCACTCCAACCCCGGCCTCTTTGGCCAGAACACCGATCGTCATTCGTTCTTGCAATTTTTGTTCCATGCCAAAATTATAACTCCGTACCAAAGTACGGAGTAAAGGTTGAAATCTAGTATTTTCTATGATTTACCAACAAATATAAGAGACGCAGCTCTTCTTATCAGCACCAAAGTCATGCTCTTTTCCAAGCGGCCTAGGCGACTGAGAGGCCTGCTTTTCAATTCAGTATTTCAATTTGAGGGGTTCTTAGAAAGCCATCAATGGCCAGCCTGATCACTGCTGGCTAGAGTTCTGTGTACTCCGACCACCTAATCAGGGCTGCAGTTCAACGACGGCCAAAATCGGTCGATGATCGGATGTTACTTTACCATTCAAGACGCGACTGAAATTCAATTGCCAGTCTTCCCGAGGGGCAGCAAAAATGAAATCGATTTCGATTGTGGGCTTCATCGAAGGAAAAGTGAACCGATCCTGTCTTGGTTTGACGGCGGCCATCGTACCTCTTGAAAGCAAATCCAATGTACGAGATTGAGGTTGATCATTGAAGTCACCCATCAACACATATGGCAGAGTCAGGGTATCCAAATATTTAGCCAGTTCTTTTGCTTGTTGAAATCGAAACTTATCATCTTCAACCCAATCGAAATGTAAGTTAACCACCATTATTTCTCGACGATCGGGTAGTTGTATCTTACAGGCCAGCGCCACGCGTGGTTCATTTCCCGTGGGTAGTTTAATCTCATTTGCTGCCAGAATCGGATGCTTCGAAAGAATTCCCAATCCATACTTACCCCCTTGATAATCCATGAAGGAGCCAAAGGCGGAATGCATTCTCAAAGACTTGCCGAGAGTTTGAGCCTGGTCGACCACACCGCTACGTTTCACCTTGTTGTCAACTTCTTGCAAGCCAATGAAATCGGCGCGCAGATTATTCAACAATGCCGCAGTACGTTCCAGATCGAGGCGACCATCGTTACCCAATCCGTGCTTAATATTGTAGGAGACCAAACGCAGCTTCTGCGATGGTGTTGGTTCGATCCAGGAGAACTCGGTAACCAACGCGGCATGGTCGGAGGGAAATTTTTGAACATGTTCGTCGATAACAACAGCATCCCGGGCTTCCAGTCGGGAACCACGATAATAGATAAAATCAATGCGATCCTGTTGTTGTTTAGGAAAGCGTGGTGTCCAGGTCCGATCTTTCTGGCGATCAACTTCCGGATGAATCTCACGCCATGCATCCCGAAACCCAACATCACTCAGGATATGACTGGTGGGCCAGTCGATTACCACGCCATCAAACTGATTTCGGAATGGCTTTATATAGTCGAGATGAGACATGCTATTAAAATCGCCTGCTATCACGATCGGAATTCCTGCATACTTAGGATCACTGAGTCGTTGTTGAATTAATGCCCACATTTTTTCCAGATCTTCGCGGGAAGCATCACAGGCGTATTTCATCGCCTCTAAATCATTAACATCCCGGGTGCCTTCCACCCAGATTTCTTTGTTGTAGGGCAACCAAATTGAATAGAAAGCAAGCTTGCGATCTTCTGGTAATTCCAATAAAGCGCCGACGCATTTGAATTTTTCAAACACCGAAATATCTTCAAGCACCGGATAGCGGCTATGAATTGAGACGTTGGTACCGCGGGGGTGAAAGTGAAACCCAAGCTGTTCACTGATCCACTCTCCAGAACCATACGTTTCCTGCATAGCAACGATATCAGCTTTGCTTTGCCGGATAACGTCCACGACACGTTGTGGCCCCATTTTCTCACCATCCTCGCGACCGCCATGCCAGATATTCCATGTCATTGTCCGAAAAGATAGGGGATCCTCCGCTAATCCTGATTCCCCCACCAGTGACGCCAAGGAAAATATTATCGAGCAAACCAATAATTTTCTTATCCTGTCCATTACAATTTCTTTCAACGAATATGCTGGCAACCTCAGAGTTTGACCCTAACACATGAGAAATTACTTGCCCAGTAACGATTATTTAATATCGTCACGGATCAGTATCGAAAAGTGGTGGTTGCGAATTGGGGAACTGACGAGATGCCAGTGAATAAAGAACTTGCCAAAGGACGCACTCAGCGGTACGCGTTGCTAGTCATTTGGAGTATCTTCGGCACTATCGGTCTGCTGCTTATACTTTACGGACAGTCTCAGTTGCGCTGGGCTCGGACGAGTGTAGATTGGCCCATCGCAATTGGCCGCATCATCACCTCGGAAATCACCACTCACAGTGACGAAAACGGGACAACCTATTCGGATGAAATCGAATACCGATACACCGTCGGGGGAACCGAGTACGAGAGTGATGTCGTCGTCTTCGGAGGCCATGAATATAACGCTCACAAGGTCGTGAAGAAGTATCCTGCGAATGCCGAGGTATCGGTAGCCTACGACCCGACCAAGCCTAGTCGGGCCGTGCTGGAACCAGGCGTCGAATCATATGGTTTTCAAAAGTTTGGAACTTCCATGTGGCTAGGGGCCGTGTTTATGGCAACGCTGTTTAACTTCATCCTCCGTCGTGCAATGAATGAAGAGAAAAATGTGCTGGACAAACTGTTAATCTTCCTTTTCATTGTGATCTTCTATCCGATCAAAATCTGTGATGGAAACTTGTGGGTGTTGGCGGGTATGATCGGTTTGGGCCTTTGCCTAACCTTCCTTGAGCTCCATCCGATCCTGACCTATGGTTCCATGTTTTTCGTCGCGTTTTACGGGGTCCTTTGGGCATTAATGTTGTGGATACACTTCATGAGCTGGCTTTCCAGTTTGGGCGACCGGACGGGCTGAACCAAGGGTACTGGCGATCAGACAATTAAGATTTAACCGCCTCTTGAAAAGGCTCAGCCTAAGTCTGCTATCCATCTGGCACTTTGCCCTATACGGTAGGATGCCTCTCGAATTGATACAAAAGCAAGCAGGTACGGTGAAGACAATCAACGCCCTGGGTTACTTCCATCCCCTCCTACCTCTCATCACGCAAAAAATTTCAACCGGAAAGACATGCGTGGCGAAATTCATCAGCTGCTATAGCGAGTTAAGATGCGCAATGCTTTGACCAATGCTCTTGATCGGATCCGGCGACTGATCCTGCTCAACGTGACATTGTTCCACGCCAATCGCTTCCGAAATCTTCATCACTTTCGCCATATCGATCGACCCATTACCCAGTTCTTTAAAGGAATCATGAGGAACCTGTCCCTCGTCATAGTAAACCTGAGCCCCCAACTTAAGGTCTTTAAGATGAACTTGCGAAACACGACCGTTAAGTCGCTTCAAGGTTCGATAAGGATCCCACCCTCCGATCTTGACCCAGAAAACATCCAATTCAAACTTACAGCTTTCAGGATCGAATCCTTCAATAAACAGATCAAACCCTGTTTTGTTACCTTCGATTTTTTCAAATTCAAAAGCATGATTATGGTAGCACAATTGGATCCCGGCTTTTTTGCACATCTCACCAAATTGATTTGAGCGTTCAATGTAGCTGTGAAACTGCTCTGCTGTTTGACGATATTTTTTACCGATATAGCCAAAAACGAGATGTTTTAATTCCAGTTTCTTTGCATCCTCAATCAACGATTCCAGAGCAGGAGCGTTTTTGTTTGCAGGATTACAAATGGCTTGCCAGTTGATGAACGATGACGTCATTTTCAAGCCAAGATCCTTACAAATCGGCTGGAGTTCGAGGCCTTGATCAACTCCACCAAATTCAACTTGTTGGTAACCGGCATCTGCGACCGACTTTAGTGTTGCCTGCTTGTCTTCTTTCAATTCATTGCGAACCGTCCACAATTGGAGTCCGATGTTAGCTTTGTATTTTGAATTTGCCGGGATCGCCATAAGCGGACGGGCCAGCGATGCCGTTAAACCAAGAGCACTAGCCCCTGCTGTTGTTTTGAGAAAGTCACGTCGTTGCATTATTTGGGCTCCCTATTGAATTACGCATTTAATTTACCAATCATGCTGACGAAAGCAAAGGGAGCCTACTCTGAAGGCTTGCAGAAACGAAGTGGAATGTTGAATATGGTCTTTTGATTTTTATCGCATCAACATTTGAGATCAGGTTGGACTTAATGTTGAGTAAAAAACTTGTTAAAGTCCCTCCGTCTTAATTCGGTGACGACGCAACAGTGGCATGGTGACGATGGTGCAAAGTTTTGATGAAGTTAGTAAGGGGCGATCTGTCTGGATCGACGCTGGTATCTATCTGATCTTCTTTCTTTCAGGTGCGGCAGCCTTGATCTATGAAATTTCATGGGCTCGTCAGATTGGCCTGTTATTCGGGCATACCGTGCATGCCGCTAGCGTAGTTTTGGCGAGTTACTTCTTTGGAATGGCTGTGGGGTATTTGCTGGGGGCCCGTTGGTCGACTCGTTTGTCTCCAATGTTGGGCTATGCGATTGCTGAAACCGTTGTGGCCGTCTGGGCCATCATCGTTCCTTGTCTGTTGGCGTGGTCCGAAGCGTCGTTTATTGCTGCCTGGATGACGAACTCATCACACTTTGTACAAACACTGTCAAGAGTTGTATTTTGTTTTGTACTTTTGTTACCGGGAACCGTTGCCTTAGGCGTCACGTTACCCATGGTTGCAATGGTCTGTTCAAATCACGGGAAAGGGCAACTCTCGGATCCACGAAATACCCGACGAGTTACAAGAGCCTATGCCATAAATACAACAGGGGCATTAGTGGGGGTTTTATTAGCAACCTTCTATTTGCTATTGCATATGGGGGTGACAACTAGCAGTTATTTGGCCGCCGGGCTCTCCATTTTCTGTAGTGGGATTGCTCTCCTTCTACACCGTTTGTCCCCCCAGGAAGCCGATGAGATCGCAGGACAGGCCAAAACCTCCAGCCAACCACACGAATCAGAATCTGACGGTAATCGTGTCCCACTTCCCTTCTGGATTCTCGTCATGATCGCCGGATTATCGGGTTTCGTAACACTAGGTTTGCAAGTGTTGTATACACGTATGTTTTCATTGGTATTCCACAATAGCACTTACACGTTTGGTATTGTAATCGCTGTTTTCCTCGCCGCTTTGGCGCTGGGCGCGGCGTTGGTCGGCGAACTGATGAAGAAAATAGCTGCTTCCCACCTGATTCGTTGGGTAACGGGGGCTTCTAGCCTGTCTATCGTGGTGTCAACAACTCTGTTTGTTGCGTTAACTCAACTTGAATATTTCAGCGCGGGAGAAAGTTTTAGCAGTTACCTCATTGGAGCATGTGGTCTTGTAAGCTTGATCGTAGGGCCGCCTATTCTGATGTTAGGTATGCTACTTCCTCTGGTCTGGAAATTAATGGGCGGCAAAGCTGGAAATGTCGTGGGGAGTTTGACTGCTGTAAATACTCTGGCAGCAGCTGGCGGTGCCATGATTGCCAGCTTTGTTATGTTGCCTGCCATTGGATTATGGGAATCCTTTGTGGTCATGGCTGGGATGGTTGGTGTGTGCTCACTTTATTTATCAGCTCGGTCTTCGCGTCATTGGCGGCGTCTTGTCATGAGCATCCTGTTTTTAGTCGGATCAGCAGCAGCCATTAACGTTCCCCGAGAAGTGGAGGAGGCTCAAGCGGAAAGCCAGGGGGAACGGATTGTTCAACGTTGGAACTCCCCCTATGGTTGGATCGATGCCGTTCAATTGGATGATTCAGAAATATTTAAGATACGTCAAAACCTGCACTACCGTTTTGGGAGAACGGGGGACAATCGACGGGAATTTCGGCAGGCACATATCCCACTAATGCTACATCCAGATCCCAAAGAGGTTCTCTTTATGGGACTCGGAACAGGACTTACCGCTGGAGGCAGTATTCCGCATGAAGGGATTCAGCAAATTGACGTGGTGGAACTCATCCCCGAGGTTGTTGAGGCCTGCCGCCTACTAGCCCAACACAACTTCAATGTCATTGATCATCCGCGAGTTAAGGTATTTATCGACGATTGCCGCCATTACCTATTAGGAACGGATCGTCAGTATGACGTTATCGTCTCTGATCTGTTTGTACCCTGGGAAAGTGAGTCGGGTTACCTATATACGACGGAACATTACCAGGTTGCGAGGCAACGACTTAAGCCCGGCGGGCATTTCTGTCAGTGGTTACCCCTGTTCCAACTTGGTGAGGAAGAATTCGAGGCGATCGCCAATAGTTTTGCGAGTGTTTTTCCGCACGTTACGATTTGGTGGGCCGAACTTCATAGCTCGAAACCTGTCATCGCATTGGTGGGGATGGATACTACGCTTCACATTTCAGGTGAGCAACTCTCACAACGGTTGAGTTCATTGTGGAAAAGCATTGGGAGCACTGATGTTGTCATGGGCGATGTCAAACAATTCTGGGAACTATACCAGGGGGATTGGCGACTGCGACCCGATGCCAGACTGAATTCTGATGAATATCCCTGGGTAGAATTTATGACCCCCGTAAGTAACCGACAACGTCGATTACTTTTTCCACGGGTTCTTTTAGACTATCGCGATCGCGTTCTAAGGCAGCTACCCCGGGAGCAGGCGATTTTGGTAAACGGCCTCAAGTAATCATTTCTTCTCGCTGCCCAGCCAAATTAGAAGGAATGCATTCCATAGGGGAAATTGGAACAAGTAAACTTAAATATTCTAAACCTGCGACTTCGCCATCTTTTCGAGGCCTTCGTGACTATGAAAATAGAACCCTTTCTGACTGAACAGTTCTTCGCTGAATATGAGTTTTCAGCGCAGCATCTCTTGGCATCATCGGACTGTGAAACCATGTCGATCGGCGAATTATTACAACTGTCAGGTTCGACACTGGATGAATTGGGAGGCCTCACTCTGGGGTACACGGAATCGCAGGGAGATCCGCATCTTCGCTCCCTCATTTCTAACATGTACTCCAATGTTAGTAGCGACGATGTCGTTGTCTTAACCTCCCCGGTGGAAGGTATCTATCTAGCGATGCAGACACTGCTGGAATCAGAGGACGAAGTCATTGCATTGCGGCCGGCCTACGATGCATTAAATAATGTCGCCCGACATTTATGCAGTGAGGTCTTACCCTGGAATCTGTTCCCGGGAAGAAATTGCTGGGAACTGGATTTTGACGAACTGGAATCCTTGATCAGTCCTCAAACGCGAATAATTGTGGTTAACTTCCCCCACAATCCAACCGGATATGTCCCGTCAGAATCTGATTTTGATCGTTTGATCGGATTGGCTCGCAGGTACGACTTATGGTTATTCTGTGACGAGATCTATCGCGGACTGGAGTTTGGACCAACGATTCCTTCAGCTGCGGACCTTTATGAAAAAGCGATTGTCCTTAGTGGGTTGTCCAAGACGTATGGTCTGCCCGGTTTGCGAGCCGGATGGGTGGTCATCCGTAACGCAGAACTTCGAGATGAACTAATAAACTGGAAACACTACACAACCATCTGCCCTGCGGCGCCGACTGAATTCCTGGCCCGAAAAGCATTACTTGTAAAAGATAAACTGGCTACGCGTAGTAAAGCCATCATCCAGCAGAATCTGAACCTGTGCGAGGCATTCTTCAACCGATTTCAGGACCAGTTCATCTGGCGGCGTCCCCAGGCTGGTTCCGTGGCGTTTGTTGAACTCAACCTCTCCCAAATTGGATTCGATTCAGCCACTTCCTATTGCCACCATCTGGCTCAGAACCACGGAATGGTCCTACTGCCGGGAAAATGCCTTGGATTCGAAGACAACTTCGTTCGGTTTGGGCTCGGGCGTTCCAACTTTGAAGTCGCACTGAAATCTTTTGCGGAGGTCATTTCAGCTAACCGTCCCACGTTAAATTAGGTTTCGATTATTTAGGCAACGACACTACGTCGATTTTCCTTAGTATTCCGTTTGCCCCTCTTGGGCCCCCGTTTAGAAGAACGCGAATTTCCCAAAGACGATTTTGAGCGTTTGCCTTTTTGATTCCCTTTTCGACGAGAAGTAGAGCCACCACCTCTTCGTTGCCCACCTCCTTGTTTTGGCTTCGGTTTCCAGGCAGGCTTGACCGAGTTAGGATCGCGTTCAATTTTGATTCCGATTAATTTCTCTATGTCATCCAGATAATCAAGTTCTTCGCCTGAACAAAAGGAAACCGCTATCCCCTCAGCTCCCGCTCGTCCCGTCCGTCCAATCCGATGCACATAAGATTCAGGTTCATTGGGTAAATCGTAATTCACGACGTGCGTCACATTGTCGATGTCAATTCCACGAGCTGCGACATCTGTGGCCACTAAGACACGAACTTTCTTTGCTCGAAATGCCTTCAACGCTTTTTGACGAGCAGCTTGTGATTTATTGCCATGAATCACAGCTACAGGAACACCTGCTTTTTCTGTTTTTTTAGCCAACGTATTCGCCCCGCGTTTGGTACGAGTGAAGACAATAACCCGTCCCACATCTTCTCCACGAAGCAACTTGTGAAGCAAGCCAACTTTCTCTGAGCGTTCACAATAAACTATTTTCTGCTTGATCTTTTTGACACTGGTCTTCTTAGGTGTGACATCAACACGGAATGGACTGGAAAGGAGTTGACTTGCCAGCTCCACAATTTTAGGTGGCATCGTAGCACTAAAGAAAAGGGACTGGCGATCACTGGGCAACTTCGAAATGACGCGTTTTATATCCGGCAGAAATCCCATATCCAGCATTCGATCTGCCTCATCAAGCACAAACACTTCAAGTTCGTCCAACTGAATATGCCCTTGTTGCATCAGGTCGAGTAAACGTCCCGGTGTGGCAACGAGTATATGGGCACCGCGTTGCATCTCCCGGACTTGTTTGTTTTGATTCACACCACCAAAAACCAAAGCGGTACGAAGCTTGAGGTGCTTTCCATAGACACGCATGCTATCGCCAATCTGAATGGCAAGTTCCCTGGTTGGGGCCAAGACAAGTGCTTGTGGACGACCGGAGCGAGCCTTTCTCATATCGCCACCCAGGAAGTCGAGAATTGGCAAAGCAAAAGCTGCTGTCTTACCTGTTCCTGTTTGCGCGCATCCAAGAATATCTTTTCCTTCCAACGCCGGAGGAATCGTCTTCGCCTGGATTGGCGTTGGAATTTTGTAATTCTGTTCTTTTAAGGCTCGCTCGAGAGGAGGGAGAAGGTTCAATTCTGCAAACGTTTTCAATTGAATATCCATTACTGCTTTAATAGGGCGCGCGGTTTAATGGCTTTAGATAGTTGAATAGCCACAACGTCTTTAAGGTAGACATACGCATGCCGAAATAGGGTCCGAAATCCCAATGAACGTCGGAGACTTCGGCCAAACAAGAAGGACACAAAGTGTTTGCGACGGGACGACTGTTCCAGTCGCACGACGCGGGGTGATCCATGTCCTCACCAAATTGGCTCAAATTGGACGTACTGGCTCCCAGGACAGTACTGGATCATTAGCAGATTGTATTATTCCGCTAATATCAAATATGAATAAACTCAAATGAGTGACTGCTTCTTCGCACTCACTTAGGGAACCGACTGGAATGATCTTCAAAATCAATCCACTTGTTTTTTCCGGCGAGTTTTTGCTCTGTGACTCTAACCACGCAGCTTTAACACTATGACCTCGGAATAACCCAACGACTAGAGGTAATCAAAATAGGACCCCAGAAAGTGCCGTGATTTACCCGATATTCATGTTTGTAGTGATTTTAGGACACGCTGCTTGGTTCCAGGCTCCGACAGGCGTATCTCTCACAAGCAACGCATAGGCAGGTGCAGATCCTGCTTCCAATAGCCTTGCCAATGAAAACGTACTTGCAATAGCCTCGCTGAACTAAGCCGATTCCTCCGAGACACTCGACTGTTCGGTATCTTGACTATTAATTTATGATAAAAGAGTAACAGTAATAAAGTACATCGAATCTCTATCACTGCGGGAGTTATCAGAATGCGACCTTCTTTTGTCTTAACTTTTCTACTGGTCCTCGGGATCGCCGGAATGGCACCTGCAGAAGAAACTGGAAAAAGAGGCGAGGCATCCATTATCCCTGCTCCGACCCTGCTTGTCGCTGACGGTCTGAACACCGATGGATCGTTGGTTAAACATTATCGACGAGGCCTTGATTATGCGATCGACTACTTTGGCAACTATGGTCCTTATTATGTCTACCTGTTGAGCTCTGACAGCGAAAACAGTGTGCGTCAAATCTATCTACAGCGCGCCAAAAACCGGATCAATCGAAATTCAAAAATATCGACCGCCGAAGAACAGGTTGATGAATTTCTGAAACGGCATAATGTAATTAATGAAATAAAAGCCGTTCTGGCAGGGAAGGCGGAAGGGGGCCTAACCTGGACTCAAAACCCTCCGATTCTGTATGAAGATGTCACGACCAACGCTAAAGGGCGCGAAAAGGATCCTCTTGAAAATACCTGGGGAGCTCTGCACGAATATCATCATGTGTTCCAGATGGCACATTGCGACACCAAGCAAAGTCGAAGCTCTGATAAGCACATTAATTCATGGATGGCCGAAGGCATGGCATCTTATAGTTCAGCGAAGTTTATGGAGAACCTCGGTCTTATAAACTTCGAAGATTACATGCTAAAGCTCAAAAAATCCGGCGGCAATATCGGACGGCCAGGCATTAACGAATACGTGGCCCAACATCCGAACTGGCAACTGAAGAACGAAGCATACTGGGAAGAAGGTGGCTCGGCTCAGATTTATTACATGCTGGGAGCCTGGGCGACGGCTTACCTAATCCATGTTAAAGAAGTGAAGGAAGTCGTTGTCCTCAAAGAATGGTACTTTGACATTCCCAAACTTGGGAAATCAGCGGCCTTCAAAAAACATATGGGGCTATCACTGAGCGAGTTCTATCAGGAATTCCGTCCCTTCATCCTTCAACCAGATGATAAGGTCATGCAAATCTTCAAACCAACTCGGAAAGTACAATAACCCCTTTTCGGTTCATCTCAAGACCGGGGATAGAATAATGACTGACAATAGCAATGAAAAACTCGACCACTTGTGGTTGTTGACGAAGGCTCTGTATCGCGGCAGTTTTTTGGGATTTCTACTGACGCTCCTCTTCCTGCCTTTCCTCTTCATGATCGACCAAACCTACACTTGGCACAATGCAATCGTGCCGCTCGAACGGACTACCTATAATGCCATGATGTTCGGTAGCGTGGCGATCTTAAAGATATTGGTCATCGTCTTTCTTTTGCTACCTGCGATGGGATTACACTGGACAATCGTCAAACAACAGCGACAAAAACGAGCCGATTAACGAGTACGCTTCAACAGGAAGACCGGCAGTGATTGATCTTATTGAGTAGGCTTCGCTAACTGTTCATCTGTAATCTCAACATTAAGGTTCACTTGCTTAACATTGGAAACAAAGGATGTTTGCAATACCGTAATATCGGCTTTCGAATAATATGCCATCTGCACCCCCTGGACTTCTCTGTAGTCGCCTAGATAAAGCACCATGAATTGTTCAATTTCGAATCCGGCAATTAACTTGGTTGCCGCATCCAAGTAGACAATCAGGGGATTATTAATAATGGTCATCTTGATACAAGGTTTCCCATCAAACTGGACATTTTCAACCGAACGAAAAGCTTCTGTCCCAAAAGCTCCGGATATTGCCTGCACAATGCTAATCGGCACCGTAATCTTATCAACGCCAACCTCATCGAGCGTGCTTGCTCGCAACGGCGCCGCAGTGCTTACTCTCCAGCCCTGTTGACCTCTCCAGCCCTTTGCTTCCTTGAAATCTTGCAAATCCAGATCGACACGCCCTCGCTCTCCAACCAAATCAAAAACTTCGGTTGTCGTTCCGGATGATTCTCCAGCAGCTGATTTAGATATCACCTGAGAAACTTTAACGATGGATTTCACTTTCTTGATCGCGTCAAGACCGCCAACCGCCTTAATATGGGCATCAATAATTTCCGCTTTGTTCAATTGCGGATTAAACGAACTGCCGGGCTCCACTGAATTCATCCCCACCGACCCCGCGGGTAG
Source organism: Rhodopirellula sp. (assembly GCA_002698965.1). GTDB lineage: Bacteria > Planctomycetota > Planctomycetia > Pirellulales > Pirellulaceae > UBA721. The sequence continues at coordinate 18,436 of PAAT01000130.1, forward strand.
TTGATTGGGCTGAACCTGGCTTACATTGGCATCATTTGCCACCGGCGCCGATTCGGAATCGGTACAACCGGTCAAGAAGCTAACAATCAGAGCGAGAACAGTGACATGCTGAAGAGGGTGGCCCATTATTCTGAAATCCTGAAATAAAGGTGAATGATTAATTCAGTTATATCTCCGGCCATCAATTTTGTTAACCAACTAAGTGAATTACTTGCCCACCTCAATGAGATGCAGGCCCTTCGAGTCGGCTGCAGCTCGAGCCATACCACCGGTATTAAACTGCATCGTTATGAAACCTCGATGATCAATCCCAATAATACCTCCCACAATCGGGTGCTTTTCATTGTTCAAGACGTCTTTCACCGCCGATTCCATTTTCTGCTTGCCATAACGCATCCGAGCGTGGATATCATAGGCAATCGCATTGCGAATAAAGTCTTCACCTACGCCCGTACAGGAGATACCACAAGTCGTATTATCCGCATAAGTTCCGGCCCCAATGATCGGTGAATCGCCAAGCCTTCCATGCTTTTTGTTCACCAAACCACCGGTTGAAGTACCGGCAGCAATATTGCCATACTTATCAAGAGCCACGCACCCAACGGTTCCCATTTTTTCTCTATCACTCAGCTGTTCTTTCTCTCTTATCCGACGTAAACGTTCGACTTGTTTTTCTGTTCGGAAATACTCGGGCTCCACAATTTCAATCATCGGATCATCTAAGTCAGTGGCAAAGACATCTGCTCCTTCAGCCACAAGTAAAACATGCCTCGTTTCAATCATCACCTTGCGAGCCAGAGAGATTGGATTTTTCACTTTCGTGACACCGCCAACCGCACCACAAGCACGAGTTTTACCATTCATGATCGTGGCATCCAGTTCGTTCGTTCCTTTGGCTGTCAGAACGCCTCCTCGTCCGGCATTAAACAACGGAGAATCTTCCAAAATACGGATTACCTTTTCCACGGCATCCAGACTCGTATCACCTGCTTCCAGAGTGGCAATACCCATTCCCAATGCCTTCTCCAAAACTGCTTGCCGGGCGGCAATAACGACAGGGTCCGTCGTTGCGCTGCCTGCTCCCCCATGAATCACAATGGCATATTCAGTTTGTTTTCCATTTGCCATAGCCAAGGCTCCGAAAAAGACCATTAGAGATAAAGCCATAACGAGTTCTAATTGCTTCATGAGAGCACCCCAATCTGTCCGTCAAAGGTGGATATTATTTCGCCGTGGTAGCCACACGTTCTACCTGTCTAATTACCCGCATCATATTTCCGCTCATGATCCTACCAATATTCCGTCGGGAATATCCACGGTCCAGCAATAATTGAGTGATACGCGGGTAGGTTGAAACGTCTTCCAGACCTAAAGGTAATTTGGATACACCATCATAATCCGAGCCAATCCCAACATGTTCGACACCAGCTACTTTCACCAAATGGTCAATATGGTCGACCACATCATAAATCGTTCCGGGCGGATACGGATTGGCCGTACGCCAGCGAGTCATCGCGGCGCTATATTCATCATCGTCTTCAAACTTTTTACGTAATTCCCTTGAGACATCAAACATATTCGACATAATCTCTGCAGCTTCCGGATCGACAAAGCCCGAGAAGAAATTAACCATCACAATTCCACCGTTTTTACTTATACGTTCCAACACAGCATCAGGCACGTTACGAACATGATTGGCAACGCTACGCGCCGAGGAATGCGAAAACATAATTGGGGCGATCGATATGTCCAGAGCATCATGCATTGTTGCTTCCGATACATGGGACAAGTCAATAATCATCCCGATCTTATTCATCTCAAAAACAACGGCTTCTCCGAATTCGTTCAGACCATCGTGTTTATTCTCGTCCGTTGCTGAATCCGCCCAACTAAGAGTATCAGAATGAGTCAGCGTCATATAACGCGCACCAAGATCAAATAGGCGATGCAAATTGGCCATGGAATCCTCTATCGAATGCCCACCTTCGACTCCAATGAGTGAAGCAATTTTCCCCTCTCGACGAGCGGCAACAATTTGCTGGTAGTTACGAGTGAGAGCAAACGTTTCCGGATACTTTTCGACCATTGCATGGACAATATCGATTTGCTCCAATGTTTGGCTCAATGCTTCACCCCGATATGCCGTGGAAGCGGGTACATAAACGGACCAGTACTGAGCTCCAACATTCCCTTTACGCAATCTGGGAATATCTGTGTGGATCGACGGCTGGGACTTCGAAATGTCCATTTTTGTAAACGAAGAAGAAGCGTCTTTGCGCAAGGTATAGGGCAAATCATTATGTCCATCGAACACAAAGGTGCTGTTATGTATCCTCTGAGCACGCTCGGAAACCGGGACCTGAACAAGTTGCTGCCCACTGGCCAGAACCTGCCCAAAAAACAAAATGATGAGAGACACACGAAATTGACAGCAGCAGTTCATTTTTCAAATCCTATCTTCATCCTAACCACCCGGGTTGTATGCAGCATCCAATTCCCCGGCCTCAGCCATTGCCTGGAATGCCTGAAGCGAAATCTGGATCCCGTCTTGAATCGAGGTAAGAGGCATATTGGGAAATGCGGCAAGAGAAGCCTCGGCATCCAGATCATTCACAAATGGCATTCCCTGAGCGCCCTGTGCAATCCCAATATCCAAATCCATCACACCCAGGTCCGCCGCAACAGACCTTATTGTCTCAATGAATGCTTCTGTGTGAATCGTGATTCCACGCAAATTAAAAACTCCGTATCCATCAAAAGGGGCCAAAGCTGCTTCCGCAAAGCCCGCTCCCACATCTCCCACAAAGTGAAAATGTTCACGACCTTGGTAAGGCATACGGAATGACTTACCCGCCGCGGCACATTTCAGCATGGCAGTCGGTGCCGAGGTCATACCCAAATCCCGTCCGGGTCCATAACAGGTTGAGAGTCTAATACAAACGGTGGAAATCCCGGTCTCTCGATGAAAGGCCTGTCCCATCCCTTCATTACATACTTTCCAATACCCATAAAGATTTGCCGGACTGTACGGGACGTCTGCCATAACCGTTTCACTCGGATACATATCACGTGGACCGTAGACTGCCGAACTACTCGCCAAAACCAATCGTTCTAACTTGTCTCCCAACTGGTAAGCCGCCTGGACAACATTACGAGTCCCGACCACGTTGACTTCCATTCCCTGAAGCGGATGGGCCATGCAATCCGGAGTCTGGAGTGCCGCCAAATGAATAATCAATTCAGGCTCAATGGATGAAATGGCATCCTGCACCTGTTCCAGCACTGTAATATCCCCCTCAATGAATTCCAAGCGGTCGTGATACTCAGGTTCCAGACGACTCAAGTTCTTTTTGCGACTCATCCCCACCACATGCTGCACACCATGGTCCAACAAATACTGTACGGTCGCAGCGCCAATACATCCCGTCGGCCCAGTTACAAATGCAGTTGTCATCACAGCCCTCTATTCTTTAATTTCAAAACGATCCTGTCGGTTAATTAGGAATACCGTGGTTTAGAACCGTCAATTTCCTGACTCCAAACATCAATCCCACCAGCCATACTTTGCGCTTGTGCAAAACCCTGTTGACGCAACCATTGAGCAACTTGCAAACTACGTCCTCCATGGTGGCAATGAATGACTATGTGGCGTTCCTTCTGTGACTCCAACTCGTCAATTCGACCCTGAATTTCACTCATGGGAAGCAACTCAGCTCCCTCAATGCTGACATAGTCCCATTCGTTTTGCTCGCGACAATCCATGAAATAAAAATCCGCCTCTGAATCCAGAAGCGCCTTTGTTTCAGCAACGGAAATCTCTAATCCTAATTCGCTCATGACTGCATCCTCAATTTTCAATCCTTCAACGACTACATAATTTCACTCAAACTGTTATGTTCTATCTATGGCCAGCACGCAATCCATTGACGCCGAAAAAGCTCGTGAGTTTGCTGTGAAAACAGTGCGAAAACTACGCGAAGCAAACTTTATTTCCTATTGGGCTGGCGGATGTGTGCGCGATCATCACTTACAAGTCAGGCCTAAAGACTTCGATGTCGCAACCAATGCGCTGCCGAACGAGATTCAAGAGCTCTTCGGTAAGAAACGTACGCTGGCCATCGGAGCTTCTTTTGGGGTGATTACACTGATTGGTTCCAAAGAGCAAGGGAACATTGAAATCGCCACTTTCCGTGAAGACGAGTCTTACACCGATGGACGCCGACCCGACAAGATTAGCTTTAGTACTCCTGAAGCAGATGCGCATCGTCGTGACTTTACAATCAATGGTATGTTTCTTGATCCTGAGACCATGGAAACTCTGGACTATGTGGGTGGTCTGACAGATCTGAAAGCACGTCAAATCCAGGCTATCGGTGATCCGGCTGAACGTTTTGAAGAAGACAAACTCAGAATTTTCCGTGCCATTCGTTTCGCAACGACGCTTAACTTCCAGATCGAACGGAACACCCTCGATGCTGTCTGTCGTCATGTCGACAACTTAAATCAAGTATCGCGTGAACGGATACTTGTTGAATTGGAAAAAACGCTTTCCTCCCAACACCGTCTGCGGGGGATCGACCTGCTGTGTGAAACTGGTATTCTTCCGTATGTTCTGCCGAAAACGAATGCTGAGGCTAAAGCCATCCTTCTGCTAAAGTCAGTATTAGCTCAGTTGCCGGCAAACAAACTCGCACTCACTTTTGCAGCCATCTACCATATTCTTTCACCAGAACTCACCGCCACAGATATTCGTCGTACCATCAAGTCCATGAAAACTTCCAATGAAGTGGCTGAGAGTGCGTTCTGGATACTGCAACATATCACGCAGCTGATTTCAGCCTCTACCGAGTTCTGGCCAAAAGTGCAGCGTACACTCGTCCACCCACTTGCAAGCGACACGTTAGCGCTTGCCAAAGCAATCGTTTTAACTGCAAAAACGGACCCTTCCGGAATTCAATTCTGTGAAGAAAAGCTGGCACTTAGCCCGGAGAACTTGAATCCGCCCGAACTATTGAGTGGAGCCGATCTTATTGAATTGGGCATGACGCCGGGGCCCGCATTCTCTAAAGTGCTTAAACAGGTAAGGGATCAGCAACTGCAGGGTAAAGTCAATTCGATCGAGCAGGCTCTCGAACTCGCTAAAACAACTTATCAATCTATGGGGCAGTAAAGAACCTTACTATGGAATCTATTGATTACATTAAACTTCTCTCCCGCTGGGCCCATATTCTTCCCTCCATTATTTTGGTTGGTGGAGCTATCTTCATGAACACGGTTTTGATTCCGGCATTACGTGAAAATAGTGATGCCACGCAAGTTAAAGCAAAGATCAAACGCACCTGGGCTAAGGTCATCATGATTTGTGCGGGGATTATTATCATCAGCGGTTTTTATAATGCCTTTCTAGCCTATCAAGGCGATCTTCATCCGCTGTATACGGGTGCATTCGTTATAAAACTTGTGTTAGTAGCGGTTGTCTTCTATGTCAGTTCGCTACTTACAGGCCGCAGTGAAGAAGCCCTTAAATTCCAACAAAATGAAGTACTCTGGGGAAAAATCAACATGCTTGCAGCAATTGCGATAGTCCTTTGTGCCGGGGTTATGAAAGTTGCTCCACGGGACCTGCCTTCCAAGACAGATACCCCCGCAACGACAACACCAACAGTCGCGCCACCCACCCCCGCTGCTGCTCCCTTTGCCAACGAATAAGGATCCTCAACCATGGACAAAAAAGCTAAGAAACGCCTTGCGGTCATTCGCAAGAAACAGAAAGACCTGCAACACAAAATCATGTGTGTCAAACAGCAGAACGACGAGCCTGGAGAATTGGAAGCTCTGGAAACAGAGCTAGCAAAAATCACCTCCGAAGCGGAAACGCTGAAGAATGCGTGACCGGTAATTTACTTGAGGTGTCAATATTATCCGGCTTTGTTTGCCCGATAGACGGCGATATCATCTACACCATCACCGTCAAAGTCCCCAACGATAGGCGTGTCTCCGGGAGCACCATGCTGAAAAACTTCGTCCACGGAATTGAAGTCCCGGTCGCCATCCAGATCAATCTTCCAGACACCATCCCGGTAAATTCCCAGATCATCAATACCATCACCATCAAAGTCTCCGACGATTGGCAGATCATCAGGCGTACCCAACTGAAAAATTTCATCCCCGTTGGAGATGCGGCCGTCACCATTACGATCTAATTTCCAGGTTCCATCCCGGTAGGTACCAATGTTTACAACGCCATCCCCATTCCAATCACCAGCAATCGCAATCTCATTCTGACGACCATATTGGAATACATGGTCCACAACATCAGCACGAACCTGTCCTGCTGATGACTTCTGGAGTAAGCGGCGACGAGAAGCAGCCGATTCTTTCGGTGGTACATTCTTGGGGAGTATCTTTTGGATTTTATTGGCAGCATCAGGTAACCCCGGTTCCTGCTCAACAATTGCATCATCGCCTGGCCACTGGAGGCCAAAAATTCCAATATCGTCTTTACCGTCACCATCCCAGTCGCCAACAACAGGTTGATCTTCGTGATCCCCCATTCGGGCCCACAAATCCTCTTCATCCCATTTTCCGTTGCCATTAATATCAATGAACCAATAACCATCAACGAAAATGGCGACATCCGTAATTCCATCTCCGTTAAAGTCACCGGCCAACGGTTGGGCATTGGCATCTCCAAGTACAACGTGTTGTAAATCAATTGGGTCACCCCAAATAGATAAGGCTTCCCAATGTCCCGAATTCATTGTTGCCGGATTCCAACGGGCATCTACATTAACGATCTCCGTCGACACCATACTCAACTGACCAACGTTAGCGGGACGTAATTCACCACGCGGATTTCCTCCATCAATAACACTCAAATGCCATGCATTTGCCGTTAATCGCATGGTATTCTGCGCCGGGTAAATGGTGATCTGACGACGGTCATTCATATTTTGTCTCGCCGAATCATCGGTCTGCCCCTTAATTCCTGCAGGTGCCTTCACCGTCCCAACACTTAACTCCGGAGAATCTCCCCAGTCCTCATTTTCCGGGTTCCGCTCGTCAGGAACGGAGATCGGAATAATTTCGGCCTGATACTCGCTAAACAGATAATCTGTCGCAATCTGGCCAGCAGGGAGATCGATGCTGTGAATCGTATCCGCGGCCGAATCTACATTGCCCTGACTTGAACCGACGTAGTCCGGACCGTCGTAATAGCCTTCGGGCTGAATTTGCTGAAGCGTATATTTCCCTGGTTCCAGCCCTCGAAAGGTAAACTCACCACGGTGATTGGTAATTACCTCTATTTGCTCACCACTTCGATGATTTGTCAGAATCATCGTCACACCTGAAATCCTCAGATCCTCACTATCAAGTTTACCGTCACCTCTAAAGCGAACAGCTTCCTCAGTATGAACAACGTACGCGTCTCCATCACGGAAGACGATCCCCGAGAGTGCTGCCGGACGAATTTCGGTGAAGTTGTACTCAACAGCCTCATCACCTGCAAGCAGTTCGATTGGGCCCAGACTATCGATCCCGTCCGAAACACCTTGAGAAACACCATTGACCGTTCCGGGGAAATCCGGTCCATCTAAAAACCCTGCGGGAGTTGTTTCATTTAGCCAGCATGCGCCAGGAGTGACTTCTTCAAACACATAAACACCGGCATTGTCCGTGACCGTCGTCCTTATCAATTCCCCATCGTTACACACGAGTTGTACGGTCACATTACCCAGCGGGCCGTAACTATCCGAGGACACAACGCCACGTACTTTGGCCCAATCCGTCTCGGCAAAATCAACACCCCGGACTTCACTTCCACCGGACGATATGACAATGCCGGAGACAACATTTGGATTCAGTACCGTTCCGGCGACTTGTCCGTTTAATTCCCCTGCAAACGCAACACTATCAATCACCCCGCCTGGTTGGACTTCTCTGACTTCGTAGGTACCGACTTCGAGGCTTCTAAAACCATACGCACCACTTGCGTCAGTCGTTGTGATTTTTCCTGTGGGAACATAGCCGGCTGATTCGAGTTTCCAGAGTTCGATTTGTACATTTTCAAGAGGAGGATCCTGTTCGTCGCGTTGTTGGTTGTTATCGATATCTAAAAATACTGAGCCGGTAATACCGACCGGTAACGGTACCTGAGTGACCGACAGAAACGCGGCCGCTGTTCGGTCTCGCATTCCATGGGCATCGTCTTCAGGAAGATCTAATGAGGAGATCTGTAAAGCTGCGTCGTATCGATTACGAAAGACCCCCATAGACCCGGCGTCCAAATAGCTTTCGGCGGCAAACTCTGCTACGATCCGAACTCCCTGAAATTCGATCCCCGAAGTGATCGGATCAATACCCTCATTTTTATCAGCAGCCGAACCATTAAGAGCGATTTCCACTTCGTCGACATCAAGTTCTAAAACAACTCGATCGCCTGCAACAAAGTTCTGAAAATCCAAAATAAGGGTACTACTTCCATCCTGCACGGTAGCGGTAACCGTAGCGGCTGGATCTTGGGTCGTCAGTTGCGCAATTGTGAACGGAAAGGCCTGATCAGCTCCAATACCCTGCCCATGAACATCAAAGATGATATCACCTGAATCAAATCCAATCTTATTGTGATCACCATGAATAATCATTCGCGTCAACTCAGTGTTGGGAACTCCATGAGCAAATGTAATCTCGAGCGTATCCCCACTGGCATCCGAACCAAAATCATTCTCGGTATAGACAACCCCAAGTTGCAATACATCCGCAGCAAGCAGGCAGCGTGCTTCCAGCAATTCGTATCCACCAAGTTGCGCAGCAATGAGCTGGCGACGCGATTGGGGATCGCGGCGAATTATTGATTTCAATGTGGTCGTGAATTTTTTCATTGGATATTTACTTAGGGGAGGCCGATGACTTCTCACTAACTCGCACTCGCACAGGATTTACCGGTCCCAAGGGCCAGGTCCTAACCGAAGTATCAAAACTGCCGGATACAACAATGCCTCCCAAGCCATCTGCCCGAGAGATATAGTCCAGTGACGTGACGCTGCCGGTATGCCCCTGAAAGACCTTCCGAACAGTCTGTTTTTTCAAATTCCAAATCGCGATCTGATTGTCCGTTCCTCCCACGGCAACTTCATCATTTCGACAGTCTGCCAGAGCAAATGGGACAACACCTCCCAATGGAATACGAAAACTTGCAACAGCATCTTCTAAGTTCGCAACGAACATCGTTCGATCATCCGAGATGCTAACAAGTAATGAGTCATCAGCGACAAAATGCATATCTCTGATCCGCCTTCGATGGGCCGTTATCTCACCAACTTGTCGCCCCGTATCTACCGACCAAATCCGAAGTAACCCATCCCTACCGCCAGAGGCCACAACTTTTCCGGACCGGGAAAAGGCTACAGCGCGAACATCATCCGTTTGAGTATCGATGGAGTGAATAACATCACCGGATTGTATTTCGATCAGCCTTAGGTCTTTTGAGAATCCGGCAATCGCAACCACTTTGCCATTGGGCGAAATGGCTACTCGCGAAATGGCAAAATCAACAGAAGCAACTTTGCGTTTCAACTCGCCACTGGCAACATCAATTAGATGGACGTTACCATCATCTCCGGCAGTTAAAACATGAGTTGTCTTTGGGATAAAGGCTGAACTGCGTATCCAGCCTGAATGGCCTTCGTGTTGTCTGATTTGTACGCCGCTGACCAGATCCCATACGCGGACGACGTGATCATCTCCAGCAGTTACCAGCAACTTACCATTCGGGTGCAGGCTAACTGTACTGATAACCGGTTGATCATTGTCAACGGAGACAGCTTTTGAAAATCCGTCATCTGCGCTGGCTGAAATCACCAACATCAATAACGTCGCTATATATAGCAGCGTGCGTATTTTCTTCACTTTGATCGCTTCCATGCGGCAACATAAAGTGAGGTAAACGGTACCTCTTTTTAGGTATCGACGTAATCAACCAAGGTGACAAATAATCACCTGACAGCTAGGAACGTAGCAGTTAGCCGGTTGTATGGATTAGGTAGTTTATGCCACCTAATAAGTGAAGTTTCACAACGCTGAGAGTTAAATAAGCCGTTGTTTAGATTTCTCGGAGTTCTGGTCCGGTATAAACCTGGCGTGGACGACAAATTCGCTTTGTAGGCGAAGCATGTAATTCCTGCCAGTGTGCAATCCAGCCTGGAAGTCGTCCCATAGCAAATAAGACCGTGAAAAGCTCAACCGGAATACCAATCGCTCGGTAAATCACGCCCGAATAGAAGTCGACATTCGGGTACAGTTTACGAGCTACAAAATACTCATCTTCCAGTGCCACCTTTTCCAATGACTGCGCGATTTCAAAGAGAGGATCATCGAGATCAAGTTTTTCCAGAAGAACGTCACAGGCACCTTTGATAATACGTGCGCGTGGATCATAGTTTTTGTAAACACGGTGACCAAATCCCATCAATCGGAAACCATTTTGTTTATCTTTGGCCATGTCTACATATTTAGCCACATCCCCACCGTCAGCAGCAATGTCCGTCAGCATGTTAACACAAGCTTCGTTAGCACCACCATGAAGCGGACCCCATAAAGCACAAACACCAGCCGCAATCGAAGCATACAAGTTTGTATTCGCAGAACCTACAACACGAACCGTGGAAGTACTACAGTTCTGTTCGTGATCTAGATGAACAATCAATAACAAGTTCAACGCTGCGACGAAGTCTGCATCAATTTCGTAATCGCCCTGCGCATCAGCGAACATCATAGTCAGAAAATTCTCAACATATCCCAACTCTGGATTAGGCGCGACGAAAGGCTGATCGGTACGATGACGATGAATATAAGCTGCAATCGTCGGCAACGTTGCAATCAAACGTTGCGTGGAGCTCTGAACCTGAGCACGATCGAGTGGATCAACCTGATCCTGGTGATGTGTCGATAACGCATTCACACAGGATGCTAACATCGCCATCGGATGTGCTTCCCGCGGAAAGGTCCTGATTAGCTCGCCCATCCCTGCGGGTAATTGCATGTCTGCGATCACGGACTGACGAAAAGATCCTCGTTCTTCATCCGAAGGCAGTTCACCGTTTAACAAAAGTAGTGTCGAATCAATGAAGTCGCAATTCTTACAGATATCTTCAATCGCATAACCGCGATAACGAAGAATTCCCTTTTCACCATCGAGAAAAGTAATAGCGCTTCGTGTCGAGCCTGTGTTGACGAAACCCTCATCCAGTGTGATCAATCCAGTAAGACCACGCAGCTTGCTTATATCAAGCCCTTGTTCATTCTCAGTGCCTACGACTACGGGTAATTCGAGTTCGTGTTCACCCACCGAAAGCTTTGCAACATCCGACATACAGTGCATTCCTTGGCGTATTAACGATGATAGATCAGTCTGATCTAGTAGCAGGTATGTTAAGTATCTATCCAATATAACATTTTGAAACCAGTTTAATAGCAGACGCCTAGTCATGTTTTTAATAGAAAAAGCCCCTCTATAAGTCAGACTTACAGCGAGGCTTTGATTTTGTCTCCGAAGTGTAACGCTACACCCCGGTCTATGGCTTCTTTTCTTCCAGACGATTCCAGACTGGTACGTGATTCCCAACCTGCTTAATGTATTTCTGAATCGCATCGTTACGGCGCTGGTTCGTAATCATCTGCTCGATATCACCCTGTACCTCCGTAAACTTTTCCTTACCGGCCTGACGGTAATTGTAAATGCGAATGATATAGAATCCCTTGTCGTCCTCAATGATCGGACTCATGCGGTTGACCGGTATATCGAAAGCAACCGTTTCTACCTTTTCACTGACAAGATCTCCTTTTTCAATATTCTCGTACCTGCCTCCCTGCTTTGCCTTCGGGCCTTCAGATTGCGAGATAGCGACTTTCTCAAACGGGGCTCCCTGAAGCACACTGTTACCCAAAGTACATATTTTTTGATATGCCTGCTGCTTCGTCTCATGGTTTTTGAACTGCACGGTTAACTGCTGAAAACTCACTGCTTCGTTGATTTGATAATCCTCGCTATTCTCCAGATAATAATCGAGCATATCCTGATGAGTAATTTCGTATTGGAGCTTCACATCCAGTGAAATCGCCTGTCGTCCAAAATTAGTTTCTGCAAAGGTATTCTTGGCCTGTTCCAGCGAGCTACCAAATTTCCGTAAGATGGCGTCCAACTCTCGCAGAGACTCGACATCATGTTCCACCATCAACGTACATAGCTGAGCAATTTGGATATCTTTGGCTCGCAGACGTTTCATCTCCTGCTTGTCTGCGGATTTGACCAGCAAAAGAGTCTCGTCAATAGATGTAAGAAATGCATTATCAACGATCTCTGTCGCCCGCTCTTCGAATTGTTCCAGTTCCTCCGGCTTCATAGATCGCTTGAATGCCAAATAGAGAAGTTTGGAATCAATCGCCTGTGATAACAAATTTTTAAGGAGCATTTCCTTTTGAGCATCAATTTGCTTTTTGAGTTTGGCCAATTCTTCCGGAGGACTGTCCTTAAACATCAACCACATCACTATTTCCACCTGAGGAATTAAGTCGCCTGCAAGAATGTATTCAGGACCTACTGTCGCCAGAACGGTCGTCGGTTCATAAACATCATTGATCGTATCGTTTGCTGAAGTTACCTGCCGAGTTGCTGCAGTCGTATTGTTGGGGAGAATTGCTACTTGCGGAGCACCGGACGCCGGCACAAATCTAGGTCTCAGAACGGATTGATCGAAGTTCTGACTATTGTTTGCCGGCTGAGCTGATTCTGGTACACCCTTCACGGTAGGATCCACTGGTGCAAGCGGCTGTGCCAGCAATGTATCAAAATTTGATGCAAATAAAATCGCGACCACGACGATAGACAAGATGACCTGATGCTTCATTATCTTCGAATAATACCTGTATTTGACGAATGGAGGTTAAAAAGATTCCCGGGAAATGCGGTTCCTCTTTTTTTACCGCTGCCTGTTTGTTCTTTATCAATCAATCGGGGACGGGCAGCTGTGCAATTCTAGGAATTATTCACTGCGGGCTGCAACACCGATTTGACAAAGTCAATCAGACTATGATCACTCTTCATTCCAGCTGGAATCGTCATATAAGCACTCTTCTGATCAACAATCCGCAGCGCACCATTGGTATTGCGTGACAACTGTTCGATCCGCTGGCGATCAACATACTGAATTCGCAGAAACCGGTCTTCGAGACTAATCGAAGTGAGTTGCCAAATCGCAGCTTCCAGTCTGATCTCGGCAAGTTGGAGGAGTTGTTGAACGCTTTGAGGCACACGGCCAAAACGATCCACTAACTCCTCTTCGAGCTGATGGACTTGCTGAAAATCGTCTAACTTCGCCAAACGCCGATAAAAATCTATCTTCGCTCGAATATCGGTTACATAATCTTCCGGTAGAAACGCATCGACCGGTAAATCAATCTCAACATCAATTGCCAGTTTCGGAGGTTGTTTTTTGATCTGACGAACCGCATTTTCAAGCAAGGAGCAATAAAACTCGTATCCAACGGTCGCGATGTGTCCGGACTGCTGACTTCCTAACAAATTACCCGCTCCGCGAATCTCCAAATCCCGCATCGCAATCGCAAAGCCCGCCCCCATTTCCGAATATTCCTCGATGGCGCGCAGCCTTCGCGCTGCATCCGGGGTGATATGTTTGTGCTGATCGATTAATAGGTAGCAATAAGCGCGATGCTTATAGCGTCCAACCCGCCCACGCAGCTGATGTAAATCTGCCAAACCGTACCGATCGGCCTGATCGATAAAGATTGTGTTTGCATTTGGAATGTCCAATCCACTTTCAACGATCGTGGTCGCCAATAGAATGTCAAAGTCATGATTGATGAACCCGACCATCACGCGTTCCAATTCGGATTCTTTCATCTGACCATGTCCGATTTCAAGACGCGCTTCGGGAACTAATTCACGAAGCTTTCGAGCCAATCGTTCAATGTCATTCACCCGATTATGGACAAAGTAAACCTGACCTCCGCGATTCATTTCACGGTGGATCGCAGCTTGAATAATTTCATCCTGAGATCGTAAAACCCGCGTTTCAACGGGCACCCGCTCTTCCGGCGCTGTGAGCAGATTAGAGATATCACGTACGCCTACCAATGACATGTGAAGGGTTCGAGGAATTGGTGTCGCCGATAACGTCAGAACATCGACATTGTTACTAACATTTTTTAATCGTTCTTTAATCTCAACACCAAATCGTTGTTCCTCATCGATAATAACCAGACCGAGATTTTGGAAGCGAACATCTTTGGAAGCGATACGGTGAGTACCAATAACGATATCGATTTTCCCACTTGCAATGCCGGCTAAAGCTTCTCGTTGTTCGGCAGGAGAAACAAATCGACTCAAACGCGCTACGTCGATTGGAAACTGTGCCATCCTGGACCTAAACGTTTGGTAATGCTGTTCGGCTAAAACCGTCGTCGGGACGAGGACGGCCACCTGATAACCGCTATCAACCGCTTTAAAGGCCGCTCGCATTGCGACTTCTGTTTTCCCAAATCCAACGTCACCGCAAAGCAGGCGATCCATTGGTCGCGTACCATGCATATCGTCTTTAATATCCGAAATACTCTCGAGTTGATCAGTGGTTTCATCGTAGGGAAATGACGCGTCAAATTCGTTCTGCCAAACCGAGTCCGACTGAAAAGTGATACCGGGTCTTGCCATACGTGTGGCCTGCAGTTCGACTAACTCTGCGGCCATATCCTGAACCGCTGTCGCCGCCGCCTTCTTCTGGTTTTGCCACGTCTTGCCGCCGATTCGAGCAAGTGCTGGCCGAACCTTACGCCCCCCGATATACTTTTGCACCAAATCAATGCGAGTCGCTGGTACATAGATTCTGGTATGGCCGTGGAATTCGACCACCAGATGCTCTTCCATGTATCCCTCTTTTTCCAGCAATTCCATCCCTCGATAGCGTCCAATACCATGAGCCAAGTGGACGACCAGCTCGCCATTCTTCAACTCAGTAAAACTATTGAGCGACTTCCCTTTTTGACGTAACTGGCGACGACGCAACTGAGTGCGTCGAAACAGTTCGCCCACCGACAGCACCACGGTCTTTTGTGAAACCCAGTGAAACCCCTGCTTGAGATAACCTAACTCAAAGCGAATGCGTTCACGGGAGGCAGCGCGTGTATCCTGCAGAATCTCCTGCATTCGGTGAATTTCAGCCTCTGTCGGACAAACGATGACAAGCTGATGATCATTCCCGATTCGCTCCACTTGCAGCGAAATGCTATCGACATCCCCGGAGAAACGATCCACCGACTCAAATGCCAACTTCAGGTCATGTTGCAATTCGCCAGCCGCTAATGCACTCAGTAACAGATAGCCGCCCTGAGTAAGACTTTGAATCACTTCTTGTATCTGGTGACATCGCTGAAAATCATCGGCTCGCTTCAAATATTCACGAGCCTGAATATCTAAATCTGCCATCTCCACAATCGTGACATTACTACCTCGAGGTAAGTAATTAGCCAGATGATCTTCACCACGATAATACGACTGGATGGAAGTCAATTCGATCCGATTAAGAGATTCAATGGAGCGTTGTGTCCGAACGTCAAACCGCCGAAGTGATTCCAGTTCTTCATCCCAAAATTCCAGACGCACTGGCTGCTCCCATTCCGGCGCGTAGATATCGAGGATTCCACCTCGTCGGGAAAACTCGCCGGGCAATTCAACGGCTGAGGTCGCATGGAAGCCGTTTTCGACCAGCCATGTTTGCAGGTTTTCAATATCAAAAATATCCCCAACCTGCAGGCAGCGGGTAGCTGCTACCAGAGACTGTTTCGTAGGCACCGGCTGCAACAATGCCTGTACACTCGTCACGATGGAGCATGGCTTCACTTCTCGTCGGTCATATTCAAGTAACCGTTTGAGAATACGGATACGTTCCCCGTGTTGATCATCATTTCCATAGGATTCACGAGAAGATCCGTTCTCGAGTACCGGAAATGCGAAGACTTCCTGATCCGTGAACAATGCAAGATCATCACGGAAATCATCAATCTGCTTACCCTCGGGAAGCACGATCAGATTCACCGGAAATCCACCGGTATTGATAGCTGCAGAAACCAGCGCGCAGGACGACCCCCAAACTCCATCAACACTGGCCCCCTGCCCCTCCTGTAGAACGGCAACCGTATCCATGAAGTCTGTCTGATTTGCCAACAAGCGAGTCAAATCAAGCATCAAACTTAGGTCAGTATTATCTGGGTAAGGCAATGACTTTTCATTACTCACCCGAGGTGGTTAATCCATCGACAAATGGCTGATGCATCCTCACAGGATTGCATGCTGCAAACTCTACGTCGACGTTCTTTTCAATTCCTTGAGCCTACCAGCTTCTTCCATCTGCTTGTAGTAAGGATCTAATGGAAAACATCCTGAAATCATGCCATTTCGTGGTGCTGTCGTGCAATCACTAAAAGTGCGGCATATCAATTTACGATGCATTACTCCCTGTTCAAGCGTATCTGCTGGCAAATTCCAGTATGACAGTACCATTCGGCCCAGCCCAACAACATCAACCCAACCTTGTCGCACAACGGCTTGGGCGACATGCGGTAGATATTCCTGAAGATAGGTATAACCTGTACCCACGAGAGGAATTCCAGGCACCGCTTGTTTGCATCGTCTGACAGCATCGATTTGTCGAAAGACTCCGACAAGCGGATCCTCTGGCGGAAGATAACCATCACTTGGGGGAAACGAAGCAGGACGCATGAAGTGTGGATTGTAATAGGGACTGGCACACGAAAGATTAACCGCAGCAACCCCCATATCTCTCAATTCAGTCACTAGACGAATCGGCTCGGTGAGATCGAGTTCTAGCGGATTGTCTTCCCGGCATCCAAAGCCAAATTGATAGGGCAACAAAGACTCAAAATCCATCGGCACACCCACGTCTTGGCTACTGATAAAAGGCGGAGCATCAAAAAAGCTTAGCCGTACAAGTACCAAGAGCCCCGGGCACTGCTGCTGGATCTGTTCAATGATCGTTTTCAACAAACGCGTCCGTCCCTCATAGTTACCGCCAAAGCGACCGGGACGAATCCGCGCGCTGAGGAACTCATGCAGCAAATACCCATGACAACACTTTACGTCAACGAATTTGTAACCAGCCCGTTGAGCCAACTTAGCCGCATTTACGTACGACTGAATCAGTTTCTCCAATTGCGCATCCGTCCAGACAATGGATGCGTCTTTAGGATCGATACCAAACTTGGCATCTAACAACGGATGATGATAAGCAATTCGGGGTTCTAACTGTTTACTGTTCGGCCTGCAAAATCTTCCCGAATGAGTCAACTGCAAACCGACGAGCAAATCACTGGTCGTCCCGAACTTTTCCTGATGGGCGGTCAGCAATTCATCCAGCAAGGCTTTGATTCCTGTGGCATTTTGAGCCACTGCCATCGTTTGATGGGGATTCGCCCGACCATCCGGTTGGACGGCCGCTGCTTCGCCACCCCAAATCAACTTCGCTCCGCTAAGACCAAAATTCCTCCAACGACGCAGGGTTCGGTCGGTCGGAGAACCATCCGTATTGGCATCCCACCCTTCCATCGGATGGATACACCAACGATTTCCAACGGCGAAACCGCCAATATCAACCGGCGTTGCCAAGGGGGATCCATCGCTTGCCGACTGTATCTGATCATCACATGGCAATTCAAATCCCAGTTCCGCAAACCGTTCGCGCAATGCGGCCGGTTGTTTGTACTGAGCGATACGGCGGTAACGGTTTTTTGCAGCCATCGTTTTAATTTATTTTTGGAAGATTACAACTCAACCATTCTTTAACCGTCACTTGTATCAGCAACGGGGGTTAAAGGAGCAAATGCCAAACGAAACTTCCGTTCCTGTTGATCGATAAACTTTACCGTCGCCGTGCGTTTGGGACCTTTGCCTGTAATTGTCTTTATGACACCAGTACCATATTCGTCATGATGAACCTGCATACCGGGCTGAAAGGCAACTGCCTTCTTTTTACCCTTCACCTTTTTACCTATTAATTGAGCTGCCGTCTTTAACTGGGCAGCCATATCCTCCAAAGGAGCGGGAATCGAGCTGGCTAATTCTTCACTTTGGTCATAGCCCGAAAGAGACTGATCCACGTCAAAATCTGAGTTTATATCATCCATAAAATCAGGTTCTAACTCATACTCGCTGCCCAACCCGCCAAGACCAACAGTGGAAAGGCCGCCCGTTGGAATATGACATTCCATTTCGTCCCGTGGCAACTCGTATAAAAACTGGCTCGGAGAAGCAATTCTTGTTTGCCCGCGAAATGTTCGACGTTGACAATAGCTAAGTTGCAACTGTTGCTCGGCTCGAGTAATTCCCACGAACAATAAACGACGTTCCTCTTCTTCAGCCGCCGGATCTTCCAAACTACGTTCATGAGGCAGTATGCCGTGTTCAACACCAACAATAAAGACACTTGGAAACTCCAGTCCTTTTGAAGCGTGCATTGTCATTAGAGTTACGCGGTCTGGATCTGCATCGAGATCATCCACATCACTGACGAGTGCTACGTGCTCTAAAAAAGCTTCCAGTGTTGACTCTTGCATTTCCCGTTCGAACTCCCGGGCAGCATTAATCAATTCATCAACGTTCCCACGCCGATCTTCATCGGCTTTAGCGTCCTGTGCATCCACATAATCACCGTATCCAGTCTCTTCAACGACTTCGACCAGTAAATCGGAAACCGGCATATGAATCGATGTTGTTAGGACATCGATTAAAGTAACAAATTTATTGATTGCCGTAGCCGCTCGTTTCGAAAGAGACTCAATCAGGCCTGCTTCACGACAAGCTTCAAGCATCGTCAATTGATAACGTTGAGCATGATTAATAACATGCTGAAGAGACGTTTTCCCGATTCCTCTAGCCGGCAGATTGACCACTCGATTAAAGGCAACGTCATTCGAAGGATTGTTGATCAGCTGAAGATAGCAAAGCAGATCCTTAACCTCTTTACGCTGAAAGAACTCCAAACCACGCACCACCTGATAAGGGATGCCCTGCTTCATCATGGCATATTCGAGAGGTCGCGAAAATGCATTCACGCGATAGAAGATGGCGTAATCCCGTAGTGATCGCTTGCCACCTTCCACTTCGCTTGCAATCCTTGCGGCGATGGCATCAGACTCATCATTGGGGTGGGGAAAACATACAAGCCTGACAGGCTCTCCTTCATCGTTTTCTGTAAACAATTGCTTTTGTTTACGCTGTTTGTTATTCGCAATCAGATCGTCAGCCGCACGCAGGATACGTTTGGTACTACGATAATTCTGCTCCAAACGGACAACCTTGGCCTCCGGATAGTCCTTTTCAAACTCAAGAATGTTCGAAATACTAGCTCCACGCCAGGCATAAATTGACTGATCCGG
>PAAT01000131.1 GCA_002698965.1 Rhodopirellula sp.
CAAATATTCAAGTAAACTTAAATGTCGGGTTTTACGGTGTGTCATAATTAAAAATGATAGGAATGTCCTCCTCTTCAAAGATAGACCCCTTATCAATTACTAAATCATCGGTGTTTAATGGATATTCAAAGATTGTTCTTTTAATCCACATACATAGATTTTGTCCTACAATTAAATCACCCGTTCCAATAGTTATTTCATTGGCTACGGTATTTGCACTTACAAATGTTACTCCTCTTGGTGCTTGAAACACATTCTCAAGAGGCACTACATAACCCTCGGTAATTAATATAGGGTTAATGTCTATATCAATGTCTACGGGTGTTTGAAACCCAAACTCATATGTAGCAAAGGGAGCAAAGGAGAACGTCCACTCTGCACCGTCCCACACGGCTTTCTTGCCATCCTCGCCTAACCACGCACCTATACTATTAGGCGGTACAATATACATATCCCCAACATTGGGTGTTAATGTAGATGGGTCGGTTGTGGGTGCTAATATGGGTACATTTACATATAACCTTAAATTAGAAATGTCATCGGGTGCTACGCCACCATTCCTTAAATATACGGCACGGTAATCACTAATACCTTGCGACACCATTCTTAAAGATACAGTACCAAACAGATTTCTTAATCCATCGGGAACTTCGGTATTGGTTATGATTCCACCAATGCTTTTTTGAATCTCACCACTATACTCATTGGTGTAATTATTTCCGCTACTATAATATATCTTTAATTCATCCATTATTTACGATTTACATTGTTTGAGTTACGGGCAACATAAGAGACCCTCTAATACTAATAACATCTGTTCCCGTATTACTTGGGAAGAAATGCCACGGATTATGTACGGGGGTTAATGTCCCTTGATATGGCATATTACCTAAACTCGGGTTTGACCCAAGGGCAGACGTATCTGCGTGAGATGCACCCAACTGTCTAAACATTAATTCTATTTCTGCACTGTTAGGGGATTGACGGGCATAAACGTAAATGTGGTTATCGCTAATAGCCGACCCTCCACCGTGATACATAAAGGCATATCCATACCCATTAAATACTCCACCCAACGAACTTGATTGAGGTAGAACATTAGGCGGAAATCCTCCTCGCATTGAAAAGGTGTTCCAAGTAGAGCCACCACCCGTATCTTTATATCGTGCTTCAAATTGAATATACATCATATCCCCTATTATCTTAAACCCACATAAAGGGTATCCGCTATTAAACGCAGGGTCAACCGATGCACCACTTCCACTTGATGGAGACACACCGTTGTCATAGTAAGCATATAAATTCGTGTTTAAAGAAACATCGTGCCATTTAACTTGGGTTTGATTATTAAGTCTTTTAATGTTAGTTATATAAAACATTACGGGAGGCAATGAGTTAAATATTCTTGTCAACTCTATGCTTTCATAATCGCTTAAAATAATCTCATCGTTATCCGCAGGTAGTGAGTTAAAGTTATTGACCCATATTTGACCATTAGGGGAAAATGACGGTCTATCTCCGTGCCTATATTGGTCGCTAAATCCTATATAGTATCCTCCTCCACCCGTTCCCGAGCCACAGATATATTTTACATAACCCGTAGTTTGCATAAGGGATATTTGTACCCCTCCAAGACCTGCTTGACCTACACCTCTTATCTCTTGTATTTCTGTCGGAAGAACGGGGTTACTGCTTAAATTCACTAAACGAAATGTATTAGCCGTATTGGGTAGAGTAAGCAATTTAAAAACGGGGTCATAAACGGCAGGGTCAGATATATCAACCTCGGCATACGCCCACTGATTACTTGACGTAAATACGTTTGGCTCATCAAGGTCTGCGTGAGTTAGATAAAATGAGTTTTGGTCGGGAATTAAACTAAACACACCTGCCGTAACATTCGCATAGTTAGGTGCGGTTAATGCTCCCTTATCATTAAAACTACTTTCATCTAAATACTGCCCATCATTAATTGGGTAATATTGGCTTTGCCACTTGTTCCAAGTTAATTTATATTGTGCCTTTAAACTGTGAGGCATACTACTTGGAAATTTAACCTCCATTGTGCCCACGCCATCTTGTATAGCAAACATTTGCTCTCTTGATACATTTGGCTCAACACCTGCGGAAAAGTAATCCGTTTTGATAACGATTTTATCGGCATTAGGAACTATACTAATATCAGAGGCATTTACGGGTGTTCCTGCGGGATATTCGTCTAAAATCAAAGTTATACTTGCTCCATTTTGTGTGCTTGATATAACTTGTGCCATCATATAGTTTTTAATGGTCTGACCCGAAAAATAAATACGGTATCCAACAAAAGTACCCGTTGGCGGTTGAGTAACATCTTGATATATGCCACCCCTACCTGCGGTTATAGTAATGGTTGATGTTTCCGCATCTCCTGCCCAATCACCCATCTCACTCCTAAATCCCCATCCAAAGGTTGCTAACTGTGAACTGCCATCTGCATATACAGTATCGTATTTCAATTCTTCAAGACCCATAAATGGAGCATTGACTACTTGAAAGTCTTGTTGTTCATAACTTGCTTTGGTTGCATAAAACTGATAACGTGCATCTAATATGGTTGTACTTACACCATCCGTATTAACTATTGCTAATAAAATAAAATTACCCGTTATAGGTAAGTTTGCAGGAACATCAATACCAATGTTGTAACTGTCAAAAACATATATGTCTTTATTGGCAGGAGGGATAGAGGCATTAGGTGTAAATGTTCCTACCACTACATATTCTTGATTAGTCTCTACTGCCGTTAATCCTTGTATCTGTGCTTGGGTATCTGACCCCACTTGTACCACCTCATATTCAAGGGTGTTTAAAACTGAATTAGGGAATTTAATCTTTACGGGAAAATTGGGTTGACCTCTCAAGCATTGTGTAAAGAAAGTATTTGTTCCCGAAATCTGTCCCGTATTAGAAATATCTACTGTCCCCTTTTCTATATTNCTCGTAGTATAGGTTAACCATACATATCGTTGGACGTTATCCGTTGGTTGGGTTAACGCATCTATATTGTCGGTCTCAATATTTATTAAGTCAAAATTCTCATCAACTGCTTTTCCTGCTTTAATAGTTAAAGAATCGGGTGTGCTACCGATTTCTACTTTTAAATCCTCAAATGGTTGCCCATTAAGTGCTCCGTCTGCATACTTTAACCTCATTATTCCGTAGGTCTCCATATTGCTTTTAAAGAACTCCTTATATCCATCCTCGCCCAAGAACTCTACCATACGGTTTAATTCTTGTTTGCCTAAAAATACGTTCTCGTTTATTTTTAAATTACTCATAATGATACAGTTTGTAAATTACAATTCATTGGTATTAAATATTTTTCTATTTTATCGTCAACTTGGCTCGGTGTAAAACTACTGTTATTATAACTCCAATAACTTAAAACAAAGTTAGCCGTGTTGACAAATGCGTAACTATGTGATGGTACTGCCGTAGGGTAAGGAGATACATTAGATGGTACAACTTGAATACTTACATCATTAGTATTGTAAGGTACTTGATGTGCACAAATTCCTGCTTTTACATTATAGATTTGAAATGTGTTATTTCCATTTCCATTTACACATTTTATCATTGGATAGATGTACTTAGCACCTTGTGGCATACGCAAATACTGTAAGGTTGGCATTCCGCTATCACCCGTTGGCAATGCTCCTCCTGCACTACCTAATTGAGCATTAAAGTTATATAGTAACCCTCGTAATTGAAAATACCCTCCCGAATTGGGCAAGTTACCATTAGCCATAAAATAGTTATTAGGTGCTCCACTTCCCATTGCTTGAGCATTTAATAAAACACCATCACAATCATAAATATAAACCCCAAACCAAAGAGTATTGATTTGTCCGCTTACTTTTATGTTCATACTAATCTCATAATCTAAATGGTCATCTACCGTAATTAAATCGGGGAAATTGTCTACATTGATATTGCCACCCTGCGTAATGCCTATACCCGTTTGGCTAAATACATTTGTCCATTCCATCACATCTACGGGAACACCATAGTTATCTACATCTCCTTGGATGGATATTTGACCACTATTCCATAGATAGTAATTATTGAGGTCAACAACGTCATTAGTCTTTTCCACCATTTCATTAATATCTCGGATTCCTTGTGTTCCTTTATAGCAGGGACTTGAATTATCTACTGTCCAACTCGTCTCAAAAGGTGTAGGCAACGCCATAATAAACGCATCACATTTATCTATACATAGTAATCGTTTAATTTCGGGTTTTACATCCAATGTGCCTCTTTGCCTCATTCCCTCATAATATACATTGGTAATGGCTTGTAATTGGGTTAAGGATTCATCACCACATAAGAACACACCCCTTTGTAAAAGGTTTTCCCTTAATGTCTTTTCGGTAATATATATATCCCCAAATTGTTTGGCAAATACAAAGTTTAGGGAAAGGAATTTTACGATAGTACAATAGAAATGTTCAAAATCCTCGGTACGCTTAATATACTCGGGGATAATCCCATACTTTATCATTTTATCACAAAGATTCCCCCACAACAACGCCCACTCGGTATTACAAGTGGTTATGTAATCAAAGATACTTGAGGTTTGGAAAAATGTACCATAAATAGATGGACACCCATTAGGGTTAATAGTTACATTCAAATTAAAGAAATCCCAAGTAAGGTCTTGGGTTGCATCCGTGCCTACTCGCACATAACGTATCTGAAACCAATAAGATACGGTGTCATCGGCTACGATGCTTGTAATGTTAGGATTTGTCAAAGGTATCCACGCCCCATTGTAAATTCCCGTATTAGAATATCTAAATGATTTTTCAAAGTACCTATCTACTGTCTCATTTTGCGTTCCATCGGTAAAACCCACAAAGGATGTGATGGCAGATGTTGGATTTAACTCCAATATCAATACATCACCTATGTTGCTAAATACACCTTGTACAAGTGCCATACATTTACAATTTAATTAATTTACTATGCCTCTTCACTTGGCTCTTCGTCATCACCACTATCCTCTGCCTCTGCCTCGGCTTTGGCTTTCGCCTCTTCCTCTGCTTTCGCCTCCGCCTCTGCTTTGGCTTTCTCTTCTTCTTCTTTGGCTTTTTTATCCGCTTCGGCTTGTGCTTCTGCCTCTGCCTTGGCTTTCTCTTCCTCCTCTTTGGCTTTTGCCTCCGCATCTGCTTGTGCCTCTGCCTCTGCTTCCGCTTTTGCTTTTTCTTCTTCGTCTGCCTTTTTCTCTGCCTCGGCTAATGCTACTTGTAAAGAATTAAGTGAGGTCTCATATACCTCAATTTGTTTTTTAATAGTGTCTATATCTCCGACAACTACATCGGGAGGAAATTCACCATCTTTAGCACCTATTGGGTTTCGGTCAAATTCCTTACCCTCTATTCCCTTATACATTGCTTGGACTTCAAACTCATATCCTTTAGTGCCTATTTCTTTAGAGACCATATCGGTCATAACCGCAAGATTTTGCATTTGCCCTGCCTCTAAATCTAAAACAAATTCATAGTTTCTCTCAAAACCTAAATCTATTTCTTTACCCTCCTCGTCTGTTTCCATTAGACACATAGGTTTGGTAGGTTGTCTATCATACGCCTCTTGGTCTTGCCAAAAATATAAAGCACAATTTGTGTGAGACCCATCTGCCTCCATTAATATCTCTATACGGGCATACACTTGTTCTAAATGGAGGTACGTTCCTTTTACAACAAATGGTTTGTCCTGCTTTGCATTTATTATAATTGCCATAATTTTATTCTTTGGTTTCTGTTACTAATTCTTTTTTAACTCCGTTAACTGAATTTTGACCCGTAGTAGGATGAATTTCTCTTAACGTCTTTATTGCTTGTAATATTAATTCGTGTTCCTGCCTTGTTGCTTGAACATTAGCCGTAGCCATTTCAAGTACATTAAGTGCATCATTTGGTGTCATTTTCGGTTGCTCTGTCATTTTACAATTTTTAAGTGTTTACAATTTAATCTTTTCCGATGCGTAATATCCTGCATCGTCTTTTTTACTAATTACCCTTACTTTCTCTTTTTCTTCATCAGTAAGTGTTGCTAATATAGCATCTCTGCTATTTGTTATTTTACTTACGGGAATTGCTATATTCCCATTTAATCTATTAACCCACGGCTCTGCATAAGTAGTTTCCTCCTCGGATATTGACCCTCCATCTTTAATGGCTTGTAAAAATAAGGCATTCTTAGAATTAAAGTCTGCAATGGTGTCCGTTTCGTATATTTCTATTTCTTTACCCATTATGTTGGTGTTCCATATTTAGTGCTAAAGTGATTCATTAAGGATGTTACTTCACCCGATGTAAGGGCACGGTCAAATTTGCCCCACTCTGCAAGATAACCTGCAAACAAATCTCCCCCAAAATAATCTCTTCCTAACCAAGTAGGTTGATTATAATAAGTTACCGAATTAGGACTATTATCCGTATTGCTACTTCCGTTTGTTCTTAAATATAATCCCGATGCTTGACTTGGTGTATCTGCCGTCATTATTGCCGTAGTATCATTGTTAATATAAGCAATGTCTACATAATAATTTATCCAATCTCCGTGGGAATATTCATTATCTCCCGAAAACTGATAGTAGTGATTTCCTCTCCCATTTCCATTTCCTGCTAATTGAAAATAAGCATCACCCGACCCAAAACCACTCGTTGGTGAGGTTACTATAAAATAAGACCCATCCTGCGTATTCAAATTAGCATCATAAGCCATTTCCATAAAATCCAAACTACCATCAAATATGAGACATTGTTGACCATTTAAAAATGATGACCCCATCAGATTTAATTGCGGTCTTTGAGATAACGTAGTTTGCTCAAGAACATATCCCCCAACTTGACTATGCCATTCTTGTATAGAATCGCCTTGTGAGGTAGGGTTAGTAATACCTGCATCTACAAATAAAGATGTAGTAAGAGTAGCGTCAAAATGGAATTGCAATCCCGATGTTACGGGTAAAGGCACTCCACCCCCTCCACTTGATTGGTTTAAAATATTTGCTCGTGGTGAAAAATAAAATCCCATTATGAAAAATACGTACAGTTAGTTACTAAATATTTAAGTGTTGCCGTTCCCGTGCTTAAACGGGTACATAGCACCTCAATTACATTATATCCCGACCCCATTGTTAAGGAGGGAACAGTGCCATTCGGGAACATCACATCGCTACCGTGTAATGCAGTATTAGGATTTAACTGTGCCCCAAGAGCATTAAGCATAACCAAGGTATATGTTGCACCCTCTTTTCCGTTAGTGAGATTATCTATGGTTAATGCAGGACTTGCTTGACCTATTGCAACAAAGAACATATTTCCATTATTACCATCCCATCCTATTGCAGAATCTAAGTTTTGTTGTAACGTCCAATTTATTTGGTACATATTCTTTGGAAACACTTGACTTGCTATCTCTAATCTACCTGCTATCTTTACCTCACTATTAAGTGGTGTAACAAAATCTAAATCACCATAGATTGCATTACCAATGTTTAATTGGTCATTTGTTGCAGGGGATTGTGGCTCGGCTCTAAATCCAATCATTATATTATTTTGTCCCCCTGCTACTGTCTGTCCTGCTTGACATCCAAGTAAAACGCATTCTGCACCTCCCGTATTTAAAGCGGAATTGTACGCATCACTACCGATAATTACAGAATAAGATGGGTTAGCAAATTTTGCGGTATCGTGCCCTATAACAACTGATTCCTCAATTAATCCAAATCCATTAGAATTTGCACCATCACCAATAGCAACTACACTCTCTGCGTTGGTATGGCTTTGTATTGCTCCATATCCTATGGCAGTAACGCTTTGACTTGCTCCCGATATTTGCATACCTGCTTGGAATCCATAGGCGGTCATAAAACTACTTGTAGTAGCATCTCTTAAACTATTCTCCCCAATAGATGTAACACCAATAGGTGAGGTAAAAGATTGTCCTGCTTGACTACCAATAAATACGTTCCAACTACCACCCGTGGTAGCCGTACCTGCATTCAATCCTGCAAATACTGAATTTACCGTAGTAGCAATACTTGCTCCTGCTCCCGTACCTCCAAAAAGGTTATTTGTGGCATCATAAGTAAAAACACCGCCACTAATTGATGACCATACACCCGTGGCAAAATCATACTTTTCAAATTGTACTGTGGTTATGTTCCATATCATTAAACCATCTACGGGTGAATTAATAAGGTTACGTTGGGTTGTGGTCATACGTGGAAATAATATACCACCTCGGGTTGAATTAACTTCTAAACTTGCACACGGATTTAATGTTGTTGTTCCAAACGCAACGTGCCGTGTATCCCCAAATATTACTCCACCATTATCAACCTTTAATACTTCTGTTCCTGCACTGTTTTCTACTAACAAACCACTTGTTCCAAAAACGGCATTTGACCCAACTACGTGCAGTTTTGCTCCAAGTATTGATGTGCCAATTCCAAGTGCTCCACCTGCGGTTAATCTCATTCTTTCTACGCCACCCGTAGACCAACATTGGTTATTTGCGGTAAATGGTCTATACCAACCATTACCACCGCCTCCATCGGTTACACCATTAGTAGCAAAGAATCCAAAGGCAGGTGTTTGTGGGGTGTTTCCTTGACCCCCTACCATACGACCACCACCATTTGTACTTGAACGTATACGGCTATTGGAATTAGTGCCTAAATATATTTGACCATCATTCTCAATCTTTAATGTTTCAAAGGCGGTATCATTGGCAACACTAAAGGCAATGTCTCCTATGCCTCCACCTCCCGTGGACGAATCGCCAACTACGGTAAGTTTTCCTGCGGATGTTTGAGACCCTATTATAAGGGAAAGGTTAGTGTCATCCCAAAAGAAATCAGATGCACTCTGTTGCAACTTATTATTAAGACCCTCATATAAAACGCCTCCTAT
>PAAT01000132.1 GCA_002698965.1 Rhodopirellula sp.
CCCTAAACCCTAAACCCTAAACCCTAAACCCTAAACCCTAAACCCTAAACCCTAAACCCTAAACCCTAAACCCTAAACCCTAAACATGTATGCGTTTCAGTCATACCCCTCCCACCGTCCTCTCTGACGCTAAAACTTACAGGCTTTTCCCGTTGTTCGTTTTTCGCCGGAGAAGACGAATAGGACAAAAATGAAAATATGCGAAAACAGTGAAGGAAAGTTCTCGTTTTGTCCACTTGAAGCGAGACCGTTTATCTGTGGTGCTTTTCCTTCGTTCCTTTTTTCTCATCCCATGCCCCCCGCCGTCACTTGGCAAAACTTGCGGGCTTTTCCCGTTGTTAGTTTTTCGTATTCCCGAGGTTGCCGAGAAGCGACGTAAACGCCGCACTTCTCGTCGCTTCACGATGGACGCGACGCTGGAGACAATCGCGCGGTGGAAGACGACGACGCGAGGAACGAGCGCGTGTAAAGTGTTAGAGCTGAACGTGCGAGGCAAAACCGTTGGGGAGGCGTTGGTGGCGTTGCAAAACTCGGGACACGAGAGTTTGCCGACGGGTGCCGAGACGTCGTCGACGATGACGATGGTGTCGATACGAAGCTTTTCTGAACTCTTCGCACGAGAATTGAAAAGCGATTTAGAGCGACCGCACGAACCTGGAGTATCTGACGCCCCGCGAGCGTCGGGACTCGACGAGACAGATGTCGCAGAAACTCTCGGCGTTGTTACACGCGAGGCGACGTCCGAGGACGAACGCAAAGGGGCGTCGGAGACAATCGAGACGCGGCGATCGACGTTTGAGAAGACGCTGTCCCTTCCCGCGTCAGCGTTGATGTCTTTTTGTCGAGAGATCAAAAAGAAATCGCCGAACACCAACTGGTCCGAGTGCCTCGAAAGTTTCCGGGACGACGGCGTCGTGTTTTTCGCCGACGACGATTTTGACGAAACGACGCGGCGCGTGGTGACGGCCGAGGACGTCGTGTTCTTCTTGGGCATTGAGGATGTACTTCGTCGTGCATTCGACCCGGCGTGTTACGATGAAAAACACTTATTCGATTCGTGCAAATCGACGTACATCGTCGTCCGGGCGGAACACGCCTCGGGATGTTCGATGGCGAGTTGCTTTGGTTGGCTCTTCGAACGCGGCGCCGACGCGTGCGTCTTCGTCGAGAGCGCATGTCGAGTGCCCGGCGTGGAATCGAGTCACGGCGTCGTCGTGAGCGAGATTTGCATTCGAGACGTCGTCAATTTGACGCCCAAATCTTTCCAACGCATCTTCGCGACGTCGGCAATCGATTTCGCACGATCGAAACCCAAATCGGCGGGCGCGTGTACGCGCGCGTTCGTCGGCTCGCACGACGGTGGCGTGGACGACGCGCGAGAGACGATCGCGGGATACGTGAGAAAAAAGCCGGATCGTCTTCCGCGTCGGTTTTACCTGTACATCGACGGTCGCATTCAAGCGTTCACGCCCGTGAGCTTGCTCGCGACATTGTTAGCCGCCGACGCGAACCGTTGACTCGATATATTTTTAGAGCTTCAGTGCGAGGCACGACGCGGCGCGACTGTGAGCGAAGACTTTCTCGCGCATCGTGCATGACACGACCTCGCACATGATCGCGTCTCCTCGATCGCCGCCGGCGCCGGCGCCGTGGGAATCGGAAGCGATCGGCGCGACCGCGATGGATCAACAAGTGAGGTGGATAGAAGAACGCGCCTTTGACCATCTGTTCGGAATCTCCATCGATGATGTGGTGACGAGTGATTCGAATGACGCGCGCGCGAGTCGCGTCGCGGTCGAAGAGGTACGTGGAATGAGTTCAGTTCGTTATAGTCACATCGATTGAGTCAACGAGTCGCCGTAGGAGAGCGCCGGTCTTTTGGAAGAATTTTTCGACGACGCGCGCGAGATTCAGTACGGACCGATGTTTGCCTACGCCGACGATCGATGTCACGCGGTGTCCTCTAACGCCGTTTTCGTCATAAGAATTGCGCGCACTTTACCAGACACGTTTCGCAGGGCGGCGTGCTTTCTTCGATCGACGTCATCGGACGAAATCGCCATGATTCGCGTCAGCGCAGACTCTTGTAGCTTGAAGACACTCCAGAGATTCATGCTCGGGATGTACGCTGCGAAACCGACGGTATCGGGCGCTTCGTGCTCGGCTCCACGCATCGCCGAAGCGTTCATCTCAAATCTCGTCGAAGCCTCAAACTCTCGACGGACGACGCTGTACGCGCCCGAAGAGACGCGAGACGCGGAGAGCGTCGTCATGAACTGGGCGCGTCAAATCCGAAGAGCGCTGTCGTGTAGCGCAAACATCGATGCATGTTCGTTCACAGATCAAGTGGAGACCGGGCCGTTGGTGCGAGTGTTCAATTTTTGGCGCGACCACGCCTCGAATCTCAGAGGTATTCAGGAGCAGTTACGCTCGCCGAGCGTCCGCGCACTCGTACAAATTATCGCCGATCAAAAGGGGGTACAACACGCTTACGACGACTTTAAAGAGTCCGAAACGCTCATCGATCGCGAAATGTATCTCGTGGATTGTTTCAACGATGTCCTTTCACTCATAGAACCGAAGTGCGACGCGTTGACGGCGAAAGACGCGCGGTTGTCGACTCACGGCGTCGAGTTCATGCGGTCAATCATCGATGTCGTGAGTAGCGCGTGGCGAGGAGTGGAAGAGCGGGATCGAGAACTGATAACGGGACATTTTATCGACGTTCTCAAACGTATCGCTGATCAAATTTTGATGTGCTGTAGAAACGAGTTCAGCTCCCAAAACGTCGTCGAGACAATTGTCGCGGGCGTCGCGCGCGACGACGTCGTGCGGGTGCTTTCCAACTGTTCTCGAGTCTCTGGATGGTGGAAGGATGTGTACTCCGAAAAGCAGTCGGCAGCGGATGACGGAAACAATTTACCCTGCATCGATTTGAAGACTGCTTTTTCACAGCTCGACGCGTTCTCGCATCGTTGCAACGATCTCCTCGAATTGTGCGAAGCGCGAGAACAATTCGTATCTGCAAAGGATGATGCACCGTCTTTTTCCTCTCCGTGTGTACAAGAACTGAAGAGACAGCTTTCGGCCGTAGAATCGTTGTTCTCGGATGCGGTGATCGGGCATTTGAAGAAGATTGAATACGACGTGCTCGACGTCTCCACTCTGCGCTGGCACGACGATTTCGCCGCGTTGAAATCGCGCATCAAGAATTTGGAAAATAAGACGTGTAAATCGATCACAGAAAGTCTCGAACGAGCAACATGTCTGGACGAGCGAGTCGAACTCATTCAGTTCACGTGGGTGCACGTCGCGAGGCGCGACAGCGTGAAACGAGCGGTCAAAACGAGCGCTTCTCGCACGTACGCACTCTTCGCCGCCGAACTGCAAGCTCTCAAACAGCAGTTCGACTCGAGTAGACAAAAGCCAACCATTTCTTGTGGTTTACCTCGAATGTATGGCGCGGTTCACTGGGCGAATGATTTGTTACAGAAGTTGCGTAACGTCTTCAGAAAGCTGACAATGGCAAACGATGGCGATTCATTGCCGCCGATTCCCGAATTGACCGATTTGCTTTCTCTGTACGACATCACCGTGCCGCAAGTGGAGCTTTACATGAAAGAAAAATACGAAGAATGGATCGACAGCGTGCAAACCGTCAACGTTATGGATCTCATGGGCGCTCAATCTTTACTCGGTAGAGACGCCGACGGCAATTTTCGCGTAACGTACAGCCCGGATGTGAGCGCTGCGCGTGAAAATGCGATTGGGTTCGCTTCTCTCGGTCTTGAAATTCCAGAGAACATTCAAGATGTCTCTTTTGGACCGCTTCGTGACCTGCACGCCACACAACGGGTCCGTCTGAATCTTCTCGTAGGGCGATACAACGAGCTCGAGCACAGAATTCGTGAAGAGCGAAATTTGGGAACAGTGTTCGAAGCGACCATGCGAAAGCTTCAGCTATTCTTTGATGCCGCCGCAGAAACGCTGACGTGGGCATCTGATCCGACCGACGTCGACGACTTTTCCGTGCAAGCGGAACAAAAGCTGTCATCGTTCGACGAGCATCTTCGGACGTTTGGAGATTTTAGTACGCGCATCGCCGAAGCCCTCGGTGAACTTGAACGAGTCACGGTCAAGGACAGAGAGATTGATCGCGTCGGAACTTTGGTTGAATTTCAAGATTCGAACGATCGAGAAGTTATGGCGCTTCAAAGTAAAGTTGAAGCCATATCCACTGTCGTCTCGGAGGCGCTTCGAGAACAGCGAAACGCAAGCGGAGAGATAGAATCTCAGTCTTGGCTCGCCTACATGACTGAAGTAGAGGGTTCGATCGCACAATCACTGCGAACCGTCGTCTTACGAAATCTGTACAAAATGCACGCCATGTTCGGACGTCCCGAGGTTGGAGGCACGCCGCGGAAACCGCTCGTGTTGATGAACGCGGATCTCGCGACGCAAGATGGCAGACTTGTCGTGAAAACTGATCCGTTCACGTCACAAGTGCGGGATGCCATTCAGACGTACTTTGATAAAACACTCGATGTAGTCAGCATTTTCGCGTCGTCGCGAGAAACCGGTGGAAGCGCGATTGATGGAAAAAACGGTGAAATGATTTCTTGCGTTCGTAAAAGCATGGAAGAGTCGTTTGAAGAATTCGTAAAGGCTCTCGACGAATGGACCGGACGTTTTCGAACCCGATATGGCCACATATGGCGTGAAGAAAGCGTTTCGGTCGACGATAGCGCGTACATCGAACAAAGAATCAGACAATTACAAGATTCAATCGAGGACGTTAAGAGCGAAGAGCACAGTCACATGTTTGGTTTCGTCAGAGTAGAGTGCGGTCGCTTGAAGCAAACTCTCGTTTCACGCGCAGAGAGCTGCGTACAAAAGATGCTATGTCAGCTACGAGCGAAAGTGGAGCTGGAGATTGATGGAGTCAATAGCGCGTTTTCGACCAACGTCGCTCCATTCGGTTTGGCGCCATCCAACCTCGAAGAACTCGTCTCGCAGGTGAGCGATTTGCAGCGTTTGAAAGCAAACGTTGATTTAGTTCCGGACACATTCACCCGTCCGAGGGAAAGCTTCAGAATTTTGAGCAAGTTCGTCGACGTCACGGATAGCGAACATGAGCTACTGTCGTCCATCGACCACAACTTTGATGAATACAAAAAAGAGTTGGACGCCGTTGAGGCGCGTCTCGAAACTGAAAAAGACGTGTTCAAAAGTCAACTTCGTACATCAGTCATGGACTACGAAAGAGACGCGATGGAGTATAGATCACAATTCGATAAAACAGCGCCAGTGCACACTCACCCTGCGTGTACGAAAGTGGCTTGCGGTGATGCGCAGCGCTTCATCGACTCTGCCGAAAACTCGCTCGCTCAATTTGATAGCCGTCTCGCATCCATCAAAAGTGGTTTACTTGTCTTCACCGAGATTCAAACACCCTCATCCTGTGAAGTTGAACGATTGAAGGAAGGCTTGGAAGAAGTAAAGTCACTTTGGCGAATCGTTTGTGAATTCAACGACATGTACGAGAGATGGAAGGATGGAAAATTTGACAACCTCAATGTCGAGCTCATGGAAAGCAGCGCCATCGCCGTGAATAAGAAGATCATCAAAATCGGTCGCGGTAGTGCGAAGGAATGGGGCGCTTGGATCAGCTTGAAGGGGACGGTGGA
Source organism: Rhodopirellula sp. (assembly GCA_002698965.1). Classification (GTDB taxonomy): domain Bacteria; phylum Planctomycetota; class Planctomycetia; order Pirellulales; family Pirellulaceae; genus UBA721. Next base: position 5,688 of record PAAT01000132.1, read on the forward strand.
TTCGTTCAAGCGCTTAATGCCGCTCATCATTGACATGCGGAACCCGGCGGTTCGACAACGTCACTGGAATCTCGTCATGGAAGAATGCGGCGAGCGCTTTGACCCCTACAGCGAGGACTTCACTCTGGACCGCGTCGTCCAACTAGGATTAGATCAACACGCCCAATTTATCTCTGAGACTAGCACTGATGCGACAAAGGAGTTGGCCGTTGAAAACACGCTAGCTGACATCGCGAACGCGTGGACGACGATTAATCTTGATACGGGTCGATTCCGGGAGGGCAGGGATGATGTTTACAAACTCAAAAGCGCCGACGAAATTTTCACTCAACTCGAAGACAACACGGTCACGCTAAGTGCGTTAAAAGCGAGCAAATTCTATCTCGTCTTTGAACGCACAATCGTTTCGTGGGAGAAAACACTCGGTTTAGTCAACGACACGATTGAGTTGGTCCTGAAAGTTCAACTCGCTTGGATGTATTTAGAGAACATATTCATCGGAAGCGAAGACATCGCGCATCAATTGCCAAATGAGACTCAAACTTTCACCGATATCAACTGGCGTTTTATCGAAATCATGCGAAAACTACACGAAGATTGCAACGTCGTCACCGCATGCACGACGATGAAGGCTCCGGATATCAGCGAAGAACCCGATCGCTCTCTTTTCAGCGAACTCAAAGAAATGGACGAAAAGCTTGAGCGCGTCCAAAAGTCACTTGAAAACTATCTTGAGTCGAAACGACAGCTTTTCCCACGCTTTTACTTCTTGAGCAACGACGACGTGTTACAAATTCTTGGACAATCAAAGGACCCGAAGAACGTCCAGCAACACTTAAAAAGTATGTTTGAAGGAATCAAGAAATTGGATATGTTCGCGCCGGACCCTTTGACTGGACGACGTCGTTATGAATCAGTGTCGATGATGTCGCCCGATGGTGAAACTCTTCAGTTTGACAGTCCAGTTTGCACAGAAGGTCGTCCTGAAGAATGGTTGAACGACGTGGAAGCGGCTATGTACGCGGCGACCAAGACACACTTGGCAAAAACCGTCGATCAGTGTCGCGCGAAGGGGACGAAGAAAGACAAGTGGGTTCTAAATAATCCGGGTCAAATGCTCATCACCGTAGGGTGTATTTCATGGACAATGGAGTGTGAACGAGCGCTGCGCGACCAGGAGAATGTAAAAGAAGCGTTGAAGAGATTGAGACGAAAGTGGGTGCAGTATTTGAATAAGCTTGTCGAAATGACGCGCATGACGTTGGATTCCATCACACGCAAAAAGCTGACGGCTTTGATCACGATCGAAGTGCACGCGCGAGATGTGATAGAGAAACTCATCAAAAGCCGTTGCTCGTCGCCGCATGATTTTGACTGGGTGGCGCAACTTCGGTTTTACTGGGATCGCGAAAGCAAGCACTGCACTGTGAAGCAAGTTCTCAGTGTTTTCGATTACGGCTATGAATATCAAGGTAACAATGGACGTCTCGTCGTGACGCCCTTGACCGATCGCTGCTACATGACGTTGGGTGCGGCCATGTTTACGAGACGCGGAGGAAATCCACTCGGACCCGCCGGCACGGGGAAAACTGAAACGGTGAAAGATTTTGGGAAAGCTCTCGCTAGGTACGTGATCGTGTTCAACTGTTCGGATGGTGTGGATTACAAAATGACTGGAAAGATGTTCAGTGGACTGGCCCAAACCGGCGCTTGGGCATGCCTGGATGAGTTTAATCGCATCACCGTTGAAGTCTTGTCCGTCGTGGCGACACAAATCAGCGTCGTGATGGCGGCTGTGAAGCAGAAACTAAAGATGTTTGACTTTGAAGGACAGCACATTCGCTTAATCCCTTCGTGTGGTGTTTTCGTCACGATGAACCCCGGTTACGCAGGCCGCGCGGAGCTTCCTGACAATCTGAAGGCAATCGTCAGACCAGTCTCGATGATGGTTCCCGATTTTTGTTTGATTGCTGAAATCATGATGTTCAGCGAAGGATTCAAGAATGCAAAGTCTTTGGCGAAAAAGATGGTAGCCATAATGGAACTGAGTCAACAGCAGCTGAGTAAGCAAGATCATTACGATTACACTCTGCGATCTTTCATCATTCCCATCTCTCGAGCGGCGGGAGTGAAGAAGCGCACGATGCCGGACACCGACGAGCAGCTCATTTTGTTTGACTCCATGCGCGAGCTCATCGTTCCAAAGCTCGTGTACGCAGACATTCCAATATTCAAAGCGCTTCTCACCGACTTATTTCCAGAAATCAACGCGCCAGAGAGAGTTTCAGCTGTGCTCAAGGAGGCGCTCATCAAAGAATGTGAATTGAATAACATTCAGCCCGTGGATGCGTGGATATCAAAAATCATACAAATATTCGACTGCAAGACCGCTCGACACGGAAACATGATCGTGGGGAAAACAGGTTCGGGCAAGACGTGCGCGCGAGAAATGCTGATGAAGGCCATGTCACGATTGAAGCAAAGCGGGGCGCACGGCGAACATTTTCAACATGTGGAGGTGTATCCCATCAATCCACTCGCACTATCGAACGATGAGCTCTACGGATCGTTCGATCCAGCGACGCACGAATGGTCAGATGGAATTCTCGCCAAAATTATGCGCACCGTCTGCAAGGATGAATCATCGGCTCAAAAGTGGATTCTGATGGATGGTCCTGTTGACACGTTGTGGATTGAGAGCATGAATACGCTCTTGGACGACAACAAACTTCTCACGCTTCTCTCTGGCGAACGTATCATGATGTCTCCGCAGGTCTCCATATTATTTGAGGTGGAAGATTTATCGCAGGCATCACCCGCGACCGTCTCACGCACGGGAATGATTTACTTCAACGTCGAGGATCTCGGTTGGAAGCCTTTCGTCAAGAGTTGGCAGAACAAGCGCTTGAGTGGGGAGCGGGTAGACGAAGAGGTTGAATCAGTGCTTTCAAAATGCGTCGAAAAGTATATTGATGTCGCTTTGACGTTGAAGCGCGCGAGATGCAAGGAGCTCGTGCAGACTGATCAGTTGGCTAGCGTCCGCCAGCTCACGAAACTCTTCGACGCTCACGGCGTCGATGATTCCCGCGACGTAGAAGCTGTGTTCATATTTTGTCTCATCTGGTCAATCGGTGGGTCAATCGATCACGCCAGTCGAATCTTATTCGACGGCATGTTGCATCAGGTGATGCCTTCGAAAATGTTTCCTCACACGCCGGCGTCGTCCCAAGGAGACACGACTGTTTTCGACTTCTTTTACACCTGCGAAATTCACAAGTTCGTGTTGTGGGAAGAAAAGATACCAAAGTATAACGTACCGGGCAGCGACGTGCCGTTTTTCAAAATTATGGTTCCGACGATTGATTCCGTGCGAACCAAACATCTCATGAAGATGCTCTTGGGCGTTGGAATGAATGCGCTCGTTGTCGGAAACGTCGGCGTTGGTAAATCGATGATTATTGACTCGTGCCTGAGTGAACTGCCCGAGGAGTACACGACGAGCAAAGTTTCATTCAGCGCACAGACGAGCTCGGCATCGCTTCAAGAAACAGTGGAAGTCAGACTCGAGAAACGTTCAAAAGGTAACCTCGCTCCACCCGGTGGGAAAAAACTCGTGCTCGCAATCGACGACTTGAACATGCCAAAAAAGAGTGAGTTCGGTTTCATCCCACCCTTGGAACTATTGAAACTTTGGCACGACAACGGGTTTTGGTACGATCGATCAAAACAGGAGCGCACACACATTAATGATATGAAACTTCTCGCCGCCATGGCTCCTCCCGGTGGTGGAAGAAATCAATTTTCTCAGCGAATACTATCGATTTTTGCAGTCTTAAACATCACAGACCCGTCTGATACCCAGTTGGAACACATTTACGGAACGATCGTTTCACAGAAACTCGCAAACTTCGATCAATCAATAGCATCCATGGGAAGCAGCATCGCCAAGGCGAGCATCGCAGTTTACAATTCACTCTGCCAGGAACTCTTGCCGACGCCGTCGAAGAGCCATTACTTGTTCAACACTCGCGATCTGGCGAAAGTGATTCAAGGTGTGTGTCGAGCGACGCGGCATTTTTATGACGCGAAAGATTCAATCATTCAGCTCTGGGCTCACGAGAACCTACGAGTGTTTGGTGATAGGCTTTGGGACGACGTTGATTTCGACTGGTTGGCGCGACAACTCGACACGAGTATGCGAGTGCACTTTGGGACTAGCTGGAAAGATGTATTCGCGGATGGTGAACATGAGCCCGTCAAAGATGACACCGCTCGCTTTGACTCCGTTCCATTCGTTTCCTTCTTACGTCAGGGCTTGGAATTTCCGCCCTATGAAGCAGTCTCCGACGAGCATGCGCTGAGGGAGTGTCTCACGGAAAAGTTGGAAGACTACGGGTTAGAGTCGGGTAACGCACCGATGGATTTGGTGCTCTTCGACGACGCGGTCTTACACGTGTGCCGCATTCATCGTATTTTGACCCAACCGCGCGGACATGCGATGCTCGTCGGTGTCGGAGGAAGTGGGCGGAAATCACTCGCTCGGTTGGCTGCGTACGTCGCAGAGATGAAGACGTTTTCGATCGAAATCACCAAGAACTACAATCACACTGAATTTAGAGAGGATCTCAAAGCGCTTTATCGGCAAACAGGTGTTGCGGGAAAACCAACCGTATTCGTATTGGATGATAGTCAAATAGTCGACGAAGTGTTTTTAGAAGACGTCAACAACGCTCTGACGTCTGGCGACATCCCCGGCCTCTTTTCAAGAGACGAGACGAGTGGCGTGTGCGAAGAGGTGCGCAAAATCGCTCGTGCCGAAAACCACAGCGCAGTCACTCACGCTGAGCTCTTTGCCTTCTTCATGCAACGTGTCATGAAAAATCTTCACATCGTCTTGTGCTTTTCGCCAATCGGCGACGTCTATCGTGAAAGACTGAGGATGTTTCCCGGTCTTATCAATTGTTGCACTTTGGATTGGTTCAAAGAGTGGCCGGTCGAAGCCCTGCTCGAGGTGGCGGCAAGAAAACTAAGGGATGACGATTTGGACGCTAAAAATAGATTATGCGAAGTGTTTGGTAAAATTCATGCGTCCACTTCGTCGACCGCCGAACAAATGTTCGCCGCGATCAAGCGCAAAATGTACGTCACGCCGACCAATTACATCGAGTTCGTCAATCTATTCAGATCGTTGCTCGAGGAGAAGAGAAATGAATGTACGGCGAAAATTCAAAAACTTGAAGGTGGTTTGCACAAACTCGATGAAACGGAAACGCAAGTACGAGAGATGCAGGCTGTGTGCATTGACAAAGCGAACGTCGTGGCTGCGGCGAAACAAGACTGCGAAGGTTTGCTGAAAATCATCATCAAAGACAAACGCGCCGCTGACGAACAAAGCGTCCTCGTAAGTGCTGAAGCGGAACGAATCGAAATTGAAGCGCAAAACGCAAACGCAATCGCGGGAGAGTGTCAACTAAAGCTTGACGAGGCGTTGCCGGCTCTGCGAGAGGCGGAGGAAGCGTTAAACGTTCTCACAAAAAAGGACATGGGCGAGCTCAAGTCGTACGTTAAACCTCCAGCTTTGGTCGAGCTCTGCCTGAAGGGTGTTTTGACAGTTTTAAAGCGTCCAACGACTTGGGAAGAGGCCAAAAAGCAACTCGGCGACTCGGGCTTCCTCGACCGATTACTCAGATTCGACAAAGACGCGCTCGTGGATAATTTACTCGCAAAAATTGCAAAGTTTGTGAATAATCCCGACTACCAACCGGAAGTGATCGGTAAAGTATCGAACGCGGCAAAAGGGTTGTGCAAGTGGGTGCACGCGATGTACTCGTACGGTAACGTCGCGAGGGAAATAGCGCCCAAGCGTCTCACTTTGAAACGCGCGCAAGACGAGCTGAGAATGAAACAAGAAGCGCTCGCAGTCACTCAAGCTGATCTGGCTGACGTCATGCAAAAAGTGGCAAACTTGAAAGAAAAGTATGAGGAATCAGCGTCGAACAAGGCATCTCTCGAGGACGAGCTCGCAGAGTTGAAGTTGAAACTCGAACGCGCTGAAGCCTTGGTTGACGGACTTTCTGGTGAGAAACAGAGGTGGGCGGATACGATTCAAGACATTCAATCACAAATGAGCAGACTTCCAGGAGACGTGTGCATCGCGGCCGCCTTTATGAGTTACGCGGGTGCGTTCCCATCAGAATATCGTGATGCGCTCGTCGAAGAAAACTGGAAGTTGATGCTCAACGACGCGGGAATAGTGTTTTCGCCTGATTTCAGCTTTGCCGACTTTCTCGCGAATTCGTCGGATGTGAGAGATTGGAATATACAAGGATTGCCGGCAGACTCGTTTAGCACTGAGAACGGCGTCATCTGCACGCGCGGACATCGTTGGCCACTGCTCATCGATCCTCAGGGTCAAGGCAACAAATGGATAAAGGCGTTGGAAGCTCCGAACAAGCTGATTGTCACCACTCTCGACGCTCCGAACATGGTTCGTCAGGTTGAGCACGCAGTACAATTTGGCTTACCGATTCTGATACAAGACGTCAAGGAAATCATCGATCCAATTTTGGAAAACGTGGTTGCAAAGTCGTTCACGAAAAAGGGTGGATCGATCACAGTAAAACTTGGCGACAAGGATTTGGAGTATTCTCCGAATTTCCGACTGTATTTCACCACAAAGATGAGCAATCCGTGCTACACCCCCGAAGTGAGCACGAAACTGTCCGTCATAAACTTTACAGTCAAAGAACAAGGCTTGAACGCGCAGCTGAGGGACTTGGTAGTGCGCCGCGAAAAGCCAGAGCTCGCAGCTCAAAAGCAAGATCTCATCGTGAAAGTGGCGAGAGGCAAGAAAAAACTCGCCGAATTGGAAGATTTGATACTTGATCTACTCAGCAAAGCCTCGGGCTCACTGTTGGACAACGTTGAGCTCATCGATTCGCTCACGCGAAGCAAATCTACGAGTGAAGAGGTCGAGGCGAGCTTGAAAATAGCAGACTCCACCGCCGCAGAGATTGAACGAGCGTCATCGGCGTACGCGCCCGTGGCGATTCGCGCGACGATTCTTTATTTCACACTCTACAACTTGGCGGACATAGATCCCATGTATCAGTTCAGTCTGGACGCGTATGTCAGTCTATTCAACGCGTCGATCGTCAAGTCGAGAAGAAAAAACCGATCGACCGCAGACGATGTCGAACAACGCTTGTCCGCACTGAATGATTATCACACGTACGCAGTGTACCGGTACACTTCTCGCGCTCTATTTGAATCGCACAAGCTCCTCCTCAGTTTACAAATGTGTGTCCGCATTCAAGCCACCGACGGTTCCATCCCTCTCTCTGAATGGGAATATCTCGTCCACGGTGGGAGCATCGCGAATGTCGCTCGAAACGACGTCGGCGATACGTGCGCCTGGTTGAGCGAAACGCCGTGGTCGAATGTCGTCGCTCTCGAAGAAAACTTTAAAGAGACCTTCTCCGGATTGAAGCTTTCAATGAAGGAGTCGCACGCGAAAGATTGGCAATCGTGGTACCGGCATGAGAAACCGGAGGCTTGTCCGCTTCCCGGCGAATGGAATTCGCGCTTGAGTGCGCTTCAACAATTAATCATCCTACGCGCTGTGCGCCTCGATCGCGTCGAAAACGGCATCAGAAAGTACGTTTCTCAAGTTTTGGGTAAGAAGTTCATCGATCCACCTGTGCTCAATCTACACGAAGTGTTCCTCGATTCGACGAGCGAGGCGCCGTGCATCTTCGTGCTAAGTTCCGGTGTCGATCCGACGTCAAATTTGAAGCAACTCGCAGAGACGCTCCAAATGAGCGATAAACTGTACACCGTCGCCCTCGGGCAAGGCCAAGCGTCGATCGCGACCGAGTTCATTCGTCGAGCTCATCAGCAAGGCGGGTGGGTGTTCTTAGCAAACTGTCACCTCATGATATCTTGGCTTCCAGAGCTTCAAAAAATTGTAGAAGAGTTTGAAATCGAAAAACCGCACCCAGATTTCCGTCTTTGGTTGAGTTCAAACCCGACTCCGGAGTTTCCGCTCGCCTTGCTGCAGCGAAGTTTGAAGATGACGACTGAACCTCCGAAAGGCCTCCGAGCCAACCTTGCGAGACTGTACGCGACGTGCGTGTCTGAGGACTCATTCAGGCAGTGCACACGAAGAGAAGAGTATGGCAAACTACTATTCGCGTTGGCGTTCTTCCACGCCGTCGTTCTCGAGCGACGAAAATTCGGCATGCTTGGTTTCAACATCGCGTACGACTTTAACGACACCGATTTCGCAGTCAGCGATGACTTGTTAAAGTCGTACCTCGACGGCTACGAGGACGTTCCCTGGCAAGCGTTGCGCTACCTCATCGGACAAGCGAATTATGGTGGTAGAATCACAGACGAACTCGATAGACGCGTTGTGGAGGCGTACCTCTCGGAATTCTTCTGCGAAAGAGTCATCACGGAGAAAGAATGCGGCCTCAGCCCGCTGGCGGCGACATATCACGTGCCGGCGAAAACGGACGAGCTCAAGGCGCATCGCGACTTTATCGATGCGCTTCCTCTCGTAGACCACGCCGAAGCGTTCGGTCAGCATTCGAACGCGGACATATCGTATATGATCACCGCAAGCGATGCTATTTTGAGCGCGTGCGCGAAGATGCGCATCTCAGCGGATGGAGGTAAACGCACGGGTAAGCCTGGCGGGAACGATGACGACCGAGTCGAAGCGAGGGTTCTGCGAGCGGTGGAAGAGATTTTNNGCGCCATTCCGAGTGAATTGAATGTTGACGCAATCAGAGACNCCAAATCGAGCAACTTGTCTCCCCTCAACATAAATTTGATTCAAGAGACTCAAAGGTACAATCAACTGTTACGCTCTGTGCACGAATGGTTGCGTCAACTGGATCGCGGCATTCGCGGTCTCGTCGTGATGTCGCNGGATTTGGACGAAATGTACGCCGCCGTCGCAGAGAACCGAGTACCACAGCTCTTTTTGCGCGCGTATCCTTCGCTCAAGTCGCTGTCCGCGTGGACGTCCGACTTGGTGACTCGCATTCGCCAGCTCAGCGATTGGTCGCAACTCGAGAGCACGCAGTATCCAGCGACGATTTGGCTCGCGGGATTTACGTATCCTTCGTGCTTCTTGACGTCCGTCTTGCAGATGACGGCGCGCAAAAACTTTGTTCCCATCGACGAACTTTCGTTTTCNTTTGAGGTGATGAACGCGTGCGAGGCGTCCATAGAAGAGCCTCCCACAGAGGGCGTGTACGTTCGTGGCTTGTTTCTCGAAGGCGCCGGGTGGAACGCGAAAGAAAAGTGTCTGTGCGAACCGACGCCGCTCACAGAACTCGTCGTCGAGATGCCCGTGATTCACTTCAAGCCGACGCATCTGAAGAAATCGAGCAAAACCGGTACGTATTATCAGTGTCCTCTGTACGTCTACGGCAAGCGAACGGGTACGCGCGAGCGACCGAGCTTCGTGTGTTACGTCGAGTTACACGCNGGCGCCGCGGCGCCCGAACACTGGATAAAACGAGGAACCGCGCTCTTGNTGTCTCTCGCGAACTGAGCCTNGTCGCGCGCGCGNGTGTAATGATATCAAACATTCCGTGCTGTGCCATTCGTACCAATGGAGCTAGAAAAACTAACAGCNCTACACATTCCNTGCCGTACCATTCGTCCCGATCGGGCTATCGACACGTTTTCATTTTTGTCCATGACTATCGTCGCAGAAGTCTCACGACACGAAGGAAAAAAAGTGCACGAGAAAACGACGCGGAGGGCGCGCGACGAGAGTGTGCGACGTCGACGACGACGATGCCCGGACGAACGAGTCGAGGGATGGGAGGAAACAGACGCAAGGTTGTGAGCGCATCCTCGCGACGCGATGACTCGGACACGGACGAGTCCGAGTCCGGGTCGTCCGGGTCGTCCGGGTCGTCCACGTCCCAGGTGTCCCTCTTCGGGGCGATCGAGGATGGGGACGCGGACGCGTTCGAGCGCATCCTTCGAGAGGACGCCGCGAGCGTGACGCACGTGAATAAGAATGGATGGACGGCGGCGCATCAGGCGGCGTACAGCGGCGAACACAAGATGTTGAAACGCGTGTTGGAATCGGGGGTGGACGTGGACGCGAGGTGCGTCGACGGCTGCGTGGCGGCGCACTACGCGAGCGCGCAGGGGGAGAAGAAGTGCTTAAAGGTGCTCGCGGAGGCGGGATCGAATTTAGAGACGAAGGATGACGATCATGAGACGCCTCTGGACGTGTGCACGCAGGGATGTAGAGAACTTCTCGCCGATCTCATCATCGAGNCGCGAGCGGCGCGGAAAAAGTAAGTCGGCCCAGGAGCGGAATCCGCCCGGATGGCGCGACGCGGTGCGTTCGGNCCTCTCGTCGGAATTGAGTGAGTTTCTCGGGGTCGAGTTTCTAACGTTGTATTGAAAATACTATTCGTATTCCATCCCCCTCGACGTGGTGTTTTACCNTCGCGCNCTCACGCGACGCGAACGAAACGCTCGACGCTCGTNACTTCCAATTGCTCATAATCTGTCTCATCCTCGCAATTGGCGACGAATCGTCGAACGCACATCATCTGTTTCCCGTCGTCGCTCACCGTGCGCGTCGTCGTCTCGCGTCCCAACGACGACTCCGTCTTCACCTCGTGCGTGCGCGTGGACGCGTCGAACGACGCGACGCGCGTCACCTCCCCGGGACCTTTACCAAAAATCGCGCTCGTCTCGTATTTTTCCACGAACGCACCGATCGGGTACGTCAACGTTCGATCCGTCCCCGGCGACGTCGTGCGAACCGTAAACTCGCCGTCGACGCCCGACGCGCTCGGCGTCCACGTCTGTTCATACGGCGCTCTCGAGCGATCGACCGCGTCCGCGCCGACGCCGTGCGCGACGAGATACGCGACGACGTGTTGATTGTGCTTGGAGTCTCGCGTCCACGTCCCCAAGAAGGCGCTCGCCGCCGAGGCGGTCGTCGCCGAGGCGTCTCCGTTCCGTCCCGCACGCATCGTCNTTCTCGAGCGACGACGACACCGCGACACCTCGCGAGACGTCGTCCTCGTCGTCGTCATCGTCGTCGTCATCGTCGTCATCGTCACCATCGTCACCATCGTCCTCGTCCGCCTCGTCNACCTCTGTCGTCGATNGATGGATNNATCCATCGTCATCGTCATCANCGAACACCCACNCATTCNCGATTCCAANGCNTGNNNGATGCGNGNGACNGAGAAGAAACGCANNCATTCGTGACGGATGCGACGCCACANNGCGTTTTCGATGGAGGTGGNGTCGACGATGCNCGCGACGAAAGCGACGAANGAGACGAGATCCGAGGTGAGAGAGTACGCGGTCGATCCNCCCGAAGGTTGGACGTCGGC
>PAAT01000133.1 GCA_002698965.1 Rhodopirellula sp.
ACTCTCTTGTTGCTGTTACCCACTCTTCTAAGTTGCCTTCTCTGAAGTGGCGTGGCATTGCTTTAGAAAGCTCCGACCCTGCACCTTTTTGTGCTCGCAGCCACGACAAAATCTGTTCGTCAGTTTTCCCTTGCCAAAACAGTTGCGTGTACGTCTGGAATTCGCTTGGCATCGTGTCGTCAAGCAAATGCGGTTTGAATTGTTTATTTAACGCTTCGTTATAGGCTCTGGCATAACGGGCACGGTTAGCGTCGTTCCAGTGATAAAGGTTGTAGTCAGCGCTACCCGCTGCTCGATCAAGTTGTTTCCCTGAACTTGCTACGCTTTCGTAAGCGCCACGGGTAGATTTCCCAGCCGACAGAGCGGCTTTGTGCATTCCAACGGCGTCAGGGATAGTTCCAAATTCGTTAGCGAATCCGTATCCGCCCATGAAGTAGCCACCTACACGGGCTTCCTCCATTAACTGTCCAACCCGATCAAAGTTCATAACGACATCTTTGTATTCTTCGGGAATGTCGTATTTTTCTGTAAAGTCTTTGTCTTTTCTTCGGGGGCTCTTCAAGACAGTTTCGTCTAATTGTCTTTGCAAAGTACGCCCTTGAGCCTCAATAAGATCAGCTTGGGCTTTCAGATCTTCAACAAGTCTTGCTGCTTCAGTAGGAGTTCTTTCACCTTTTTTGACAGATTCAACAATTTCTTTTTGGGCAACCGTTAGTTTTTTTCTTGCCGCTGTACGCAAATCCCCGTAGAAAGTTTCAGCAATTTGTCTACGCGCCAAAGAAGCCATTGTTTTTCTGGCGTAAAGCGTGTAAAGAGAAGCAGACGCTAATGCTCCTGCTGGGCCTAAAGCCCACAAAGCTAAAGAAGAACCTGCGAGACTTCTTGTAGCGATACGCCTATTGCCGTAAGCATCACCTAAAGTTTTTTGTGTAAGTTTCTGTAACGCTTTAGCTCCATTTTGTTCTTCAAACTTAAAGAACAGTTCGTCAAGAGGCATATCAGATTTTGCGCCTAGGTCATCGCGCATCTTGTTGAGAACGTCAGGCATTATGTCTTGACCGTTCTTTTTGAACCAAGCAGTGCGTAGATTGCCGAACCCTTCAAATGCTCCCCTCATAGTGTGCATAGCGCCTAAAGCAGCAGCCGAACGCAACAACTCGTCAGAAAGAACACGGATAGGCCACGCTGGACGCAACAGCACAGACTTTTTCCAAGCCATCATAACTTCGTCGCCCGCTTTAGCTGTTCTGCCTAGATAGCGGCGGAGAGTGTTGTGCTTCATCACGGTCGCTATAGCGTCATAGCGAGGAACGATTGAGGCTTGCCTTAGTTGTTGAGGCGTCAAGTTTTCTATAAACCTGGCACTAATGTTAAAGTCAGTGTCAGCTACGTCAAACCGAAGAGCTTTGTTCCCGTAGACTCTTGCTGTTTCTGCGTACCCACGCAACGTGCCTTCCGCATCCTTTAATGCATCTTCCATTCTGCCTTTAGTTAAAGGACGGTTAGTTAAACTTTCCTTTGTCACTGACTCAACAAGATCGTCAGCGAATGTGTCTATAACGCCTTGGTTTAGTTTGTCAACAGTCCTGTTAAAAAGAGCTTTGCGTTGCGACTGAGAAGACCGCACCCACTCGCCCAACAAACCATCGATATCTACTTTTGCTTCATCAACAAGAGATTTGCCTTTATGGGTAACTCGACCTGCGTCACGCAACATCCGTTCAAACTGGTTAAAGCTTTGGTCAACGTCATCCCAAATCATCATTTGCTGAGGCGTTTTCTCACGGAACACATTAACTACTCGGACACCAGTTCTGCCAAGCAATGGAACTTCTTTAAGGAAAGAACTAACTCCGTATCCCAATTCCCCAACTACACCAATCTTCGGAACGCTTGAACCGCCAGTTAATGACCCATAAATCATTCGATTAACTGTCGGAGTTTCAACAAGTAACGGGCCAAGCAACTCGTCTGTTACAGCCATCGTCAAGTTAGGGGTATCGTTTACTGCTTCAAACAACGCTTTGTTAGCGTCATAACTGACTTCATCAGCGAACTGTGGAAGCATCGCTTTGATACGGTCGTTCTTCATAGAGTACGCAACATCAAAAACGTTTGACATCGCTGGACTCATTTCGATGCCTTCAAGAAGTTTTCTTGCTTCGTCTTCTAAAGTTTTTACTTGTTGGTTGGCTCGATCAAGAAGATTCTTGCTTATTGTTTGAACTATTCCGCCTTCTGCCACATTTGGCATACGACGTTGCAGCTCGGCGGCGTTACCTTGTGCTCTTGCAAGTTCGCTAAGAACGCCACCTTCCTGCATCACAGCGCCCCATTCATCGGCAGCGTTAATAACTTTTTGTAACGCTTTGCCGTCACCCATTGCTAGACGCACGAACAGTTGACGCGCTTCTAATGTGGGTGAAGCAGCCATAGCGTAAGCAAGCTCGGGGGTTAAACCTTTGGACTCAAATTTTCTAAAAATCTGTCCAGCTAACGTATCTATTCTTGCGCTGTCTTCTCCTGTTCTAACGCCGTGTTTGAAACCTTCGGAGAAGTTGCCTTCTAAAGCATCATCGAGTTTGTTAAGTTCGTCGTTCCAACGATTAAATCCTGCGCTGTTTACAAATTTTTCTGGGTTGCCAAACGTGCGTGCTCTATTAGCACGCTTACCCGCAGCAACAACAGGTACACCGATTTGGTAAAGAGGGTCAAAAACGATGTTGTATGTTGCGTCTATTGTTCCCGATGCAAGCCGATGTATTGAAGTTCCCTCATACTTTTCTACTTCTTCATTATCAAGAATGTCTTCTGTGCCTGCTGCAAGCGACATAGCTTGACCAAGGGATTGGGTGTTAGATATTTCGTAGGCTTTACTCCAAGTATCAGTGTTAAACCAGTTAGAAAACCCGCCTTCAAAATANTGNNCNTTGTGNTANCCCTCACCGGAACTGTCAGCAATAGACGCCATTGTCATTGCTGTGCCAAAACCACGATCTATTGTTTGTTTGTACGCAACTTGGACAGCTTTAAACGTAGGGTCAATAACGCTTTTCATTGGCTTGCGTACAGATTCAGGGATCCCACCAATGATTGTGCCACCGACACCTTCAGGCCCAATAGCGGATTGCAAAGCTCCGCCTTCACCCAGAATGTTGTCGTTAAACGACCCCCAAACCGTATCCCATACGCCTTCCCCCTCATATTCGTCACGCCCAGGTAACGCTTCTTGAGCTATGTCAGTAACAAAATCAACACTTTGAACACCAGTGTTAAAAAGACCTTTAGCTACTTTTACAACGCCGTCCCAAAGACCCACGGTTACTGATCCTGTCTAGGAACCATTGCCTGCATAGCGCGAACAATACGTCGAGTAGAAGGAGAAGCGTAAGGAGAAGAAGCCAACGGCAACAGTGACGGCAAAAGCCTTGCCACGTTTTGACTTGTTTGCGGTTGTTGCGCTCTAGGCGCAGGAGCAGCAGGAGCCATAATTGACTGTTGCGGGTATTGGCTAGGGCGAGTCATGTCGCCTTCACCACCGGGAACAACCGGGGCTGGAGGCATAGCCCCCATATCTTTTTCCATAGGAACAGCAGAAAGAGCTTCTTCCTGTTCTTTGGCTTTGCCGTAAGCCTGCCCCCGATATCCTGCATCAGCCATGATTATGAACCTTCCATTTTTTCGGGTAGCCACACACTGCACAATCTTCAGAAGATGAAGAAGGTTTGAATGATGTGACTTTGCTACCTTTGCCTTTACGTGGCATTACAGTGCCCCAAGCAAACCGGCTAAACCGCCACCGCCACCTGGGGGTGGCGCCATAGTTGCTGCTTCGGCACCCATCCCCGGCATAGCCAAACCTGGCTGCGCTTCAGGAGAAGTAGCTTCAACTTGTTGAGCTTGACGTTCTTGTGCTTCTTTCTGCACTTTGTCTACTGCTTCAGCTAATTCCATTTGGTCGTTAGCGACTAGTTCCATAATTCGAGCAAGATCGGCTGGCGGTATAGTGCCTTGTGATGCTTGCTGCTGAATGGATACCAGTAACGCTGACTCCAACTGTTCTGCTACTACAGCGTCATGTTCAAACTCTGGGTCTTCCACTAGCGGGTCGATTGCCATAAACGAACGTTTAGACATGGTTCCCATGCCGACACGCTGCCCTCCACCGATAACAAGGTTGTTAATGTCCGCTCCAGCTTGGGAGTAGATAACAACATTGTCGTTAGATTCAAAGTTGGTGTTAGGGGTGTAATCAACTCTGCCTTTAGCGTTTTTGCTAGTGACATAGAACGACTTGCCTTTGTTACCCGCATACTTTTTTGACATATTTATTGCGAGCTTGTTTTCTTCTTGCAAAGACCGAGCCATGATTCGTTGTGCTTCTTGCACAGGGAAATCAACGACAGCAGAAAGCACAGCGTCGCCACGGCGACCGGTACGAATGTTTGTTGTTGACTCGCCACCGAACTCTGGTGGTATGCCTGCGGTTAAACGTTGCGCTCGTTCTAGCCGGTCAATCGCAGGGTTTGTCATATACCCTGGTTGCATTTGTATGTCACGCAAATCGCCGCCACGCACTAAACCGACTTCACCAGTGAGCCCATCAGCGGGATTAACGATTTGGGGTGTTTCGCCTGCACGACCTACTAGCCATGTGTCAGGGAACACGCCTTTCTGCACAGCGATGACTTCAAGCGCCATCAACCGGGCTTGCATCTGGTACATGCCAAGAATGCCATCGAACTGGCCTTGAGCGTCGTCAAGATTGATTCGTTCGGCACACACCACTGGGCATTCCCCAAGAATGTTAGGGGTGCGTTCTAACTCAACAACAATGTTTTCGTCAGAGTTACTTGACGTAGCAAACAACCCAGTTTTGACTGGGCCTCGCATAGCAATCAACACTTGTTCTTCGTCGCTAATGTATTCGATCATTTCTATAGGCTGATCTTCGCCTGCGCCGCTGTCGCTTTGGAAAACAGCAGCTACGTCTGGGTACATTGTCCGCAAATACCCAAGCGAACGTTCGTACGCAAACACCACGTCACGAGGACGCATGTCGTCAACACCGAGAAGTGTTGCCGGATACGCAGTCAACGGGTCACGCAAATGCCATTCAGGGCAACCAGTCTTAGCGTTAAACCTGAGCTGCGTAACTGTTGTCGAATACCCGATAAGGTGACGGGCACGTTTCGCTATTTGGAGATCCATGCGGGAGTGTTCCCACCAGCCAAAAATAGCTTTACGACGAATCTCTGAATTATCTCTCGATCGTTTCTTTGACGGATCTGAAGGAGGACAATAAATGTCTGGGCGAGTAGACGCAATCCGCATAGCGGTCTGGTCTAAACCTTGGGCCAACAAGTTCGCTACCGCAGATTGTTCATCTGAGTTAATTTCGGGTAGCGGAACAATTACATCGCCGTTATAGTAATCACGCAAGTTACGCATCCGTGACTTAGCGTCATCAGATCCTTGTTGTCGTGACGCATATATGGCGACTATTTCTTCAATAGTTTTCACTTAAAACCTACCGGACGCTGCGTACTCACTATCTTGCCCTGAAACCCATGTCGGTCGCCACTGTTTAACCCCTTGCGAGGGAGAAACATACAGCTTTTCAAGGTTGTGTTCCATGAACCATTGTGCCATAACACAGTCATCCGTGCGGGCACCGGTGCCTTCAGGGTTCCAACGAGTTACTTCGTTGACTAGAAGAAGGGAATGCGGGCGCGCTTCTGTCCGTTGTTTTCCGGGCAAACGCACTCGGCCAACGCGCCATAACGGAGCCAGCATTTGCACTCCGTACTTGGGGTCGCCTTTGTTGCGGGAGTGTGTGTAATGCGGGACAAGCTCCACGCCACGCATCGCCGCCCAACGTTTGAAATGATCGTATTGGAGAATAAATTTTTGAGCGGCATTAGCTTCAATAATCCAGTGCGTTAAAGGACGACCCATGTCGTTTGTGATTTGCCACCAATCTTCGGCTATGCCAGTGAAACGTTGTTCACTGTGGTTCCAGTCAAGGAACGATGGCGCATCCATCTTCCGACGATACGATTCTAACAAATACCTAAATTGTGTTTCAGGGTTGTACGCCCAGCATTGCAACGCCCAAAACTGGGATGGTGACGGATCAGCAGTCGCTACGACAAATAGATCACCGGAAACACCCGCAGGTATTTCCCAGAGATCACGGTCGTTGTCCCAGCAGCCCACATAATCTACGCCGTCTTTGCCGACACCGCCACTTACCCACAACGGGTCAACGAGAACCGCTGAAGGGTTTACGTCCGATTGCTGATACAGGACTTCAAATCGGTCTGGAGTTTGCGCTTTAATGTGTCGCAGTTTTCGCCAGGGTAATCTTCGAGGGTAAAGTAAACACCCCTCGGGCCAGGGTGTACCTGGAGCCTTGTGATCGCCCGTACAAAGTTCTTCGTAGTGCGCTTTATAGCTGATGTGATGATATTTACGCCAATCTTCTGGTGCATCTTCTGGATCAAATTCCTCTAACTCTATTTCGTCGGGTGGAGCTACTTTGTCCAGTGCGTACCGGTAGATGTCATCTGCGGACATGCGTTGCCCTTGCAGAATCAGTAACCCTCCCGGCTCTAACCGAGTTTCGGCTACTTCGTCCCACCAGCGACGCATATCTTCACGGGCTTCCGCCGACCGCATCTTACGAGGGTCGTAAACGTCGTCCCAAATCACCAGATCGAAACGACCGCCGAGAAACCCGGAGTCCATTCCGAACGCTGACCATGTTGGCTCCTTCTGTGATAAAGGAGCATCATCTTCTTGTAGCACTGTGAATGCTTCAGCTCGCCATATTTCTGACGAGTCTGGTTTGAACATTCCAAAGTCATCTTGCAACGTGGCTTCGGCGTCAACCGCCAAACCGAGTCGAACATCGTTCAATTCGGCTTTCACGGGATGCGCTCGGTCTAACTCGGCGCGCAACCTGCGGCAATACCATTCAGCCAGTCGTTGTGTTGACGAACCGATCATACCCCTGATAGCTCGGTTCCGCACGGTCGCCCATGCAGGCAATACCTTAGCAAAGAATGTTGACTTACCAGACCCCGGTGGGGCATTAATTACTGCGTATTCTTCGTAGTCTGTGTTGAGGAGATCCATGATCCGTTCGGTCGCCTCAATCTGCCAGGGTTGTAAAATAATCCCGAAATACCTTTTGGCAAAAATTTCGATGCTGTCGTAAGCAGCTTGCGCTTCAGGGGAAAGAGTGTCATAAGCGGGGACCTCCGGTTGAATAGTTTTCCCCAATGCTTCTTCCGCTGCGAGATAGTTACGTGGAGCTTTTCCACTTTCTGCGTCTCGGCAAGCGTGGTAAGACAGCCCGCATTGTTTTGATGCTCCGTACAGAGAAACACCTTGTCGCCGCATCGCTAGGTAGTCGGCCCATTTCTCTATAGTTGTGGCTTTGCCTGATGGCATAGTGTCCCCTTATTGGCACGATTCACAAACGTCAGGGTTCTCCAACCCGCACTCGATGGGAGTGTCATCCATGAAAGGATCTAATTCTGGGCGTTCGCCCATTTCGTTTAACGACATCCACATGCCGTTGTCGAATAGTTCTTGGGCATTAGCCTGATGTTCCATAGCATCCTCTGAGTTAAAACAAAAACAATCTTGAGCGCAATCCGGGCAATGCTGGCAAGCGCAATCGTAATGATAAAAGTGGCAAACGCATTCTTCCCCTTCGCACCCGCAACTGCCAGTGCGAAGAGACATTACCAGTCCCTACAAGCCCAGTAACGAGCTTTTGTTTTTGGGCCAGGGTTGTCACAGTTATGTCTATCACGAAACGCTTTTTTACGTTTCGGTTCATTACTACGGTTCTTCATGTTCGGATCACCAAACGCAACCCGCTTTACTCGACCGCCATCCATAACAAAAACTTCTTTTTGTTTCTTACCGTAACCAGGGGAGCCTTTAGAAATGTTACGTGGCTTATTCAACGTAACTTTCTTGCCTTTGAACTCTGCCATTACCGTTTCCGCTTCTTCGCTGTTTTAGCTGACTGCTTAAAAGCTTTATTAGTAGGAGCCCCCTTCGAGCCAGGTTTACGCATCTTCTCACCACTACCCGCTTTAATGCGTTTCCGTTTTGCATGAATATTTGAATACAACCCACGTTTCGCCATGACCAAAAAAGATAGCAGAAAAAAAAGGAGTGGTATTATTGGGTAATGACTATAGAAGACGTAGCTGAACGAGCTGACGCTTGGTCAGAAGCAATAAAAAAAATAATCAAAGCCCTCTCCGCTGCCGGTGTAGCTCTCGCCGCAGCCATAAGCGCACTACTAATGTGGTGGCCCAGCAACACCCCAGAACCAACAAACACAGGCATCCTACACAACGGCGGTCACGGAGCCCAATGCTCCCAGCTTTACAACACAATCGAACACAACTGGACAGAACAACAATGGGGAGTATGGGAAAAACTTAAATCAGACATGAACTGTTAGTTGTCCACAAAAAGGGGATGCTATAGTAGCCGACACAAGCAGAGACATCGTGAGAGAACGACGCTAACCCAGGCGAAAGTAGGGTTGCGAGGTGCGAAACCTTCGACCCGAACAGATCGACAGTAGGGCCAGTAAAGCGTCAAAGGCATCTAGTCCCTAACGCCTTCGTGCAAGTTTGAAAGCTGTAAGACACAGGCAAAGGCGTTAAACAAATATCCCAAGACTGAAATCGAGTGCTGGTAAAGGGAAGCCTGGGCAGCACACAAAACATCGAACAGTCACCACCCGGCCTTCCAACCGACTAATCCCCGGTTGGCTCCTAAGCGAAACCACGGCTCCGACACCGTACAACAACAGGAAGCTCCCCCACTGGGGGGCTACCTCTGCTCACCCACTCACCAACACCGTCCGGAACACCCCCCTCAGAAGCGGAACATCCGGAACAAGTGGAACACTCAAACCATTCGTTAAAAGAAACCCAAAAACCATTCGCCAACCAGCCCCCAAAAACCATGCGTCCCACAATACGGAACAAACCCCTGAACCAAACCCCCCAAAACACCGATAAACAGAATGTGTGTGGGGAGGGGGCACGGTAATCACCCCTTTGAGCGTTTCTAATGACCGTTAGGTAACCTACCGGTAGGGTTACCCCTAAATTATCCACAAGTAGGCACCAAGACTATTTCTAGTGACTGTTAGGTAACTTGGGTGGCTTGCTGAACGTTCGTTAAGTCCGGGGTGG
>PAAT01000134.1 GCA_002698965.1 Rhodopirellula sp.
ATGGATTTCAATCGCTCGGTTTGCAATGACTTCATTCACATTCATGTTGCTGGATGTACCGGAACCAGTCTGGAACACATCCACTGGAAATTGCTCGTCCAGTTTTCCTACAGAGACTTCCCGACACGCAGCCAACATAGACTCAACCTGAACGTCATCCAAGCGGTTCTTTCCCGTATTCGTCAGTTTACCCAAATCTCGATTTGCAACACCACAAGCATACTTCACTAAGCCCATCGCATGAATTAGCCCCGGCGCTAGCGACCAACCTGAGACAGGGAAATTCTCAACCGCCCTTTGTGTCTGAGCACCGTAATAAGCCTGAGCGGGTACCTGCACGTCACCCATTGAGTCTCGTTCTGTACGCATTTCGGACATTGAATTCAATCCTTCTTCCATTTTAATTGTCTTAGCCCATACTCCTTGAAGATCCAGCGATCAACCAACGAGAAAAGCTGCCAGATTTGAAGTAGTAATCATGTACTCCTGCCTCAGGCTATGATACTCCTGTTAGCACAACGGTAAAAGAAGGCCACCTTAGAATCCTGCAACTACCTTAACAAGTCGCTAAAATAAAAAGAAACTAGGACTACCTTCTCTGCCAATCAAGGAACGCACCATGGCCAAATCCTATATGCAGCTTCAGGAATCTGAGGGACATTTGCTCGCAGCCGCGTCGCGTCTATACAGCGCTTATCTTACCTCCGACCAATACACCGGTGATAACGAAGCAACACTAATGCGAAAAGCCATTCAGGAAACACTGCAAATGGCAAATGCTATTGACGCTACCGTCATTGCCGACAACGAAGTCGAATAACGAATCTTCATCTTCTTTCATCTAGTAAACGAATATCATGACTCTCGATTACCCTGAAAAGGCTCTCCTTGGAAAACACACTCGACGCGAATTCCGCGAACGCATGCAGGCCGGTGAACTTAAAGCATGCATCATACCTGTGGCGGCTACGGAACAACATCTTGAACACCTAGCAATGGAGCATGACTACGCCAGCATCATGCACCTTACCACTGCCATTGCCTGCAAACTCGCTCCGCAAGTCATCGTGGCCCCCAGCATGAGTATTGGGATTAGCGAACATCACATGAAGCATATTGGTACATTAACAGCCTTACCTGGCAGTTGGCTCAGTGTCTTGTTTGATACGATTCGCTCCATGCACGATGCCGGCTTCACCAATATCCTCGTCCTCAATGGTCATGGTGGAAATATCGCGCCCTGCGAGGGAATGTGGGGACAGTTTTTGCAGCGTCTTGAGATTAATCTCCAGTTCAAGTCTTACTGGGACTTCATATCAATGGAAGAAGCAACGCCTTACCTTGAAACGAACCGCTTCCCTGGTCATGCCCAGGAATTTGAAACTGCGTTCGCGATGGCTGCCTTCCCTGAAAATGTACGCCACGACGCCATGCAGAATCAGGAAGACAAAGAACCGTTGCATGCTTCAGCAGAAAATGGTCAGGCATTGATTGAGATTGCTGTCAACAATGTTGCCGATTTTGTAAAAGCAATGATCGCTGGAACTGAGGTTGCTGAAATTCCAGAATTCCATCCCTAATCGCATTGGCAGCAAGCATCAGCCTCCAACGAGGCCGCTGCTACTCGGACAAAACCGGAATTGCTTTTTCCCCATCAAGTTTTAATACACCAGCGCCACGGGGATCGACAAGAAAGGTACCGGCGGCCGAGGAAGAAATCCCGACTGGATGAATCAAAGGCGAGCCTTCGATAAGCCGAGCAGCACCATCCGTAAAATCCCAAATAGCCTTGCCATACCCGTCAGTCACCAACACTCTACCATTAGCATCAACGGCAACATCCTGAGCAAAACGGATCTTATCGGCACCATCGACAGGTGTCGCAGAACCGTCCATTGAAATCTTGACCAAGCGTGCATCTCCTCTCGAAGCAACATAGAGATTGCCTTGCGTATCAAAACTCATTCCAGCAGGACCTTTGACTTTTGCAAACTCACTAACTTTTCCATCCGAAGTTAGTTTCACAACACGATGCAACTCCAAATCAGATACGTAGATGGTTCCATCACCAGATACTGCAATGCCCATCGGGATACCAATCTGACCACCTGTTAGTGCCGTAGGAATACCCTCGGTATTAAAGCGATAGATGTCTCGTGTCGCACTGTCTCCGGCAAGTAAACTACCATTGGAATCTATGGCTAAACATCGAATCGCATTCAATGGAGTTCCAAACTTCTTGCCCGCCTGATGGAAAATTGACGTTTTACCAGCCGTGATGACCCAAATCCCTGGTAACTGACGATCAGCCACATAAATACCGGTCTCCGTCGCGGCCACACTTATCGGGTATTTGAACCCGGAATCCTGAGCTTGTATTGGAAGTCCGATACCCACCATGATCAGGACCGAAAGAGCGAAATATAAAACCTTAGTCAGCATAGATTCAGTACTCGGATACTAGTTAACGCTTGTTCGTTGGAATGCCTCTAAAACACACCTTCTTCCAAAACATATCACTTCAACGTCGAAAAACCTGATGAATTCGTATTTTCGGCAGGTATTTTTCCCAAACAGGTCTACATAAAGAACATTTCACGTATGAATATACGTATATAAGGCCGTGGGGATGACATTCCCCAAGAATACTAAAATCGCTATGGTGATAGGGTAAATTTCAGCACGCTATCAATGAATAAGTGGCGACCAAGGCTAACTTCGTGAGTTTTTTTGCAACCATGAACAATTCTCTTATCTCTAGAACCTGCGGTGTTTGGTTTGCGCGATGTTTTGGCGTGGCGTTGATGCTTTCACTCGTCGGATGTGAGAAAGATTCGTTTGAACAGATTGATATCGACATCGCAACGTTGGGGAACAGCTCAACAAAGCCAATAGATATTGAACGTCTAGAATCGGAGATAAGACATTTTTGTGGGGATTGCCATGCCCCCCCTCCACCAGGTTCGATTCCTAAAGCAGGCTGGGCCTCAGAGGTCGACACCATGTTTAAAATATATGAGCAGTCTGGAAGAAATGACCTTTCGGTTCCTCTTAAAGGGGAAGTCATTGAGTACTATCGAAGACTTGCGCCGGAATCCATCTCCTTACCTACGCCGATTGAGCCTGAAGTAAATCCGCCTTTGGAATTTGAGCAGACTAAGGTAAGCCTCGTTCCAGCTATTTACCCCGAGTCTCCGGAAGCTCCTCCCGGCATAGCTAATTTAACCTGGTACGATGCGGCAGAGCATGAGGTCTTAGAGGAATCTCTAATGCTTGGTTGTGACATGAAATCCGGTGTCGTATTTGAGTTAAAATTCGAACAACAAAACCTAACATTTGGCCGACAGGTAACGCTGAATAATCCTTGTCACAGCACTCTCTCGGATCTTGATCGCGATGGCGTTGGTGAATTCCTTATCGCTGATTTGGGAAGTTTTCTTCCGGAAGACCATCGAAAAGGAAGGGTCCTCTGGCTGCGCCCTTCAGACGATAACTCTTTTTCCGTGGAAATCCTTTTTGAGAACGTGGGGCGAGTTACCGATATCCAAACTGGTGATTTTAACGGAGACGACCAAACGGACCTTATCGTTGCAGAATTTGGTTGGCGTGATACTGGAAATGTCTGGATGCTAACTCAAACTGGCATTGAAAACGGAATACCACAATTTTCCAAACAGCGAATCGACGACCGCCACGGAGTAATCCATGTTCCTACCAATGATATTAACAAGGATGGGCACATGGATTTCATCTCTGTCGTCAGCCAGGAACACGAAACGGTCGAACTATTCCTTAACCGAGGTGACGGATCGTTTCGGCGACAAAGCATCTTCTCTGCAAATAGTCCTGTCTGGGGCTCTACGGGTATCGATCTGACCGATTTTGATGCTGATGGTGACGTCGATATTCTTTATACCAATGGCGACATCTTCGACACCTTCTACATCGTGCCCTACCACGCAGCTCATTTGCATGAAAACAAAGGGGATGGCAAGTGGGAATCAAAAGTGCTTGGTAACCTGCCTGGGATTCACCGAGCCGTCGCTGGCGATCTAGACAACGATGGTGATCAGGATGTTGTATGCTGTAGCCTGATTAGTCGCCCACTTGAGGGTGTATCCACTAATGATCTCGATGCTATCATCTGGTTGGAACAGACTTCCGAAGGTGAATTTATCCCTCACAGCCTTGAAAAAGGCAACTGCAATCACTCGACAGTCGTCGTTGCCGATTTTGATGAAGACGGCGATTTAGACATCGCGACGGCCCAATTTGAAGATGCAGCCATCTATCCGCGTTCGGATGTATCGATTTGGTGGAATAATTCGATTATTCCACAGTAGGAATCGACCAAAAACAAGTCTTCAGTCGTAGCACTCTTATATAAGTGGCGTATGTTTTAGATAGAGCTATGCGCTTTGTCTTGAGAAAGACCTATTCATCGCAGATAAGAACGAGAACAAAATGAATAGCATACATTAACCTGCTTTTTTACTCATTCACGCACTACAAGATGTCAGACGACAATTCACAAATCGAAAAAAACACTCGGAACGCGGAAGAAGTTCCGGAATCTCAAAACACTCCGCAAGCGTTCGAAGAGCAAGTGAATCGGGATTCGTCACAAACAATCGAGCCTGTTTCAACTCCAGATGAGCAGCAAGAACCATCTCTCAATGAGACCGGCTACGACGAGATGACCACCGAAGAATCTATAAAAAGGCCACGCACCTTTAGTAAGCTCGTTACGATCGCTACGGTCGTGGCGTTATTGATCATTTGCGTTGTTGTATATTACCCGGAATATCATATAGGAAACGTTCAGTCTGCTCTTCGTGAACACAACCTCGAACTCGCCAAAAAACATGTCGATAAACTTCAGGCCTTTCCTTTTACGAACAAAGCAGAAGTCCATTTCTTGACGGCTCGCCTTGAACGTCGTCGCGGTGATTACGATCAAATGAACACCTTCCTCAAAAAAGCTCAGGCTGAAGGCTACGATCAGATCATGATTGAGCGTGAACGAATTCTTGCGGCAGCTCAGGCTGCTAACCTCGAAATGGCACAACCCAAACTGCCCGAACTTCTAAATGACCCCCGCGGTGACGAGCGAGAAATCTGTGAAGCCTACATTATTGGCTATTTGCAATTCCAACAACACGATGCCGCTCTTCAATTAGCTGATGCCTGGCAAAACGACTTCCCCGAAGATGCCCGCCCCCACTTCCTTGAAGGAGTTATTCAAAAATCACTCTTCAACCACAAGCAAGCAGAGGAAGCATACCGTAAAGCATTAGAAATCGATCCTGAGTATTATCAGGCAGCATTAGACATCGCGGATGTACTGTTAACGCTCAAGGATACTGAACGTGCTATTCAATACCTCAAAATGGCCGAGGACCATCCGGACTTTCGGGTTGATTCTTACACAGCACAGGCCCATTGTCTGCGTATGCTTGGGCGGGACGAACAAGCCGAAGCAATTCTCCGCGTCGTCACAAACGAGTACCCTGAACATATTTCAGCAGCCATCGAACTGGGACGAATCTTGGTGGAAACAAATCGTCCACAGAAAGGTATCGATGTTCTTAAACCAATTATCGAACGGGATCCCCGAAATACAGATGCCCGTCACATGCTGGCCATGGGCCTTAGAAGCCTCGGGGAACTTAATAAGGCTCAGGAACACTTTGATTACGTCGAAGAGGTAAAAGAAAACTTAGCCGACGCTAATCAAATCGCACAGCGAATCAGTAGTGGTAAAGGAAGCATTGACGAACGCCTGGTCATCGCCGATAAGTTCTGGACTTACGGATCCGAACAAGAAGCGATGATCTGGATGCGTTCTGCTTATCAGTTAGACCCGCTGTATTTACCTACGCTGGAATTCATGAAACGCTACTACGAGGTCAAAGTTAAAGAAGATCCTGACCTTCAACAACAACTTGAACGGTTTAATATTGAAGTTGAAAAAGCAAAAGCTCGTCAGCAGGAACAGGGCTCAACTAAACCGACAAATCCGAGCAACGATTCGGCGGAAATAATCAGCAACGATAAAGCCTCGTAAACGAGTATCCTTCGTCAAGAAACAACCTTTCACTTGTCCAATCATTAATAATTCCATGCTGAAACCATCTCCAATCATTCTGGCCGTTCTCCTGTGTTCATTCACTCTCTCCGTCTTCACCGGATGCAGTGAAGAAGATCCCTTCGACAAACTAACCAGTATCGAAAACGGGGGAAATTCAGTTCCTGAAGAAAATCACAGCGGTCTGCTCCCGGATTTAAGTCAAACCGAAGATCTGGGGAATTCTCAGGTCGGACAAAATATAAAACTCGATGAAATCACTCAGAATTCAGGCATTGACTTCACTTATCGCAACGGAAGGGATGCCGGAAACAACAGTATTCTGGAATCTCTGGGCGGTGGGGTCGCGATCCTTGATTACGATCTTAATGGTACATTGGATGTGTTCTTCCCCGGCGGCGGAAAGTATGAAGGCGAAAACAAACAAAAGATTACTGGTCTGCCAGGTGCTTTGTTTAGCAATAACGGAGACGCTGTCTTTGTCAACGTGGCGACGGCTAGCTATACCGACGACCAAACGCTATATACACACGGCTGCCAGGTTGGCGATTTCGACAACGATGGTTTTCCCGACTTTGTATTGACCGGCTGGGACGGCCTTCTGTTATTCCACAATCAGGGTGACGGTACATTTTTAGAAATCAATGACTTGGCCGGCCTCGACAATACCTTGTGGAGCAGTAGTGGTGCCTGGGCTGACTACAACGGTGACGGCTTCCTTGATCTGTATGTATGCAACTACGTGAACTGGTCTTTTGAAAACCATCCCTATTGTGATGGACCAACACCTACTCAACAGGAAATTTGCCCCCCCAAAGAATTTGAACCGTTGCCAGATAACATTTTTTATAGCAATGGTGACGGAACGTTCTATAACGCCCGTGAATTCGCCCATCTAACGGACCTAGGCAAAGGCCTGGGGGTCATGAGTGCCGATTACGACCTCGATGGCGACGTCGACATTTATGTTGCAAACGATACGGTTGCCAACTTTCTCTACATAAACGACGGAACCGGCCAATTCGAGGAGCGTGGAACACTTCACTCCGTAGCCTTCGACGGCGTGGGTAACTCCAACGGAAGCATGGGAATCGACGTAGGTGACTATAATCTGGATGGCAAACCCGATATTTGGGTCGCCAACTATGAACAGGAAGCATTCGCCCTGTATCGAAACGATGGACAGGCAATGTTTACATATGTCTCGGACCGTACAGGAGTAACCTCACTCGGAGGCTTGTTCGTTGGCTTTGGTTCACTCTATTACGACTTCGACTATGACGGAGACGAAGACATTCTGGTCACCAATGGACACGTCATTAACTACCCGCGTTCGGGGCGGCTCCTGCAACTTCCGGTATTGCTGGTTAACGAAAAGAATGATTCAAACAATTATCGTAAAATGGTCCGTAAGAAATTCGATGACCATGGTTACATGGCGACCGGACATATGGGCCGCGGCCTGGCCCTAGGGGATTTAGACGATGACGGCGATGCAGATTTCATCTTCAGCAATAACGTGGAACCCGCTGCGGTCGTGGAAAACTCCACGGAACAAACCGGACTGAACATTCGTGTCAAGCTGATTGGCCGTACAACAAACCGTGACGCTGTCGGAAGCATCCTTACACTCAAAACATCCATCGGTGACTTTGTGCGACTAACCCGGGGAGGCGCAAGTTACTTATCACAAAGTGATCCTCGCATGTATTGGAGTTTACCGGCTGACACCACGATCAATAGCCTCGTGATCCAGTGGCCTAATGGGCAAGCTCAGGAAATCTTTGAACTGCCCACCGACCGTGCATTAACTATCGTGCAGGCAAACAACTAATCGCATTATCAATAGCGTATCAAAATGAACACTTACAATAATCAAGATAAAACAGACTCCGTTACTACCGAAGTAATGCTTGGACGAAATGCCAGCCTGTTCACCGTTCTGGCAATCACCGTTCTGGCTGCAGCCTCTGTATCGCTTATCGATAAACGTACCCAGGGACTCAACGTTGGCGCGATTGACAGCCTCACCACCGAGGATCATTTCCGTCAGGCCATTCAGGCCATCCATGCTCGACACACCCCCGATGTCATCATGCATCGCAACGCACTCTCACAACTTGATGGACCTGCCGAACAGATAAAACTACTCAATGCGTTTACTCAGGCGATGGCCGATGATGTACAGGCAGCCGCCGAGTCAATTCAGGAACTAAAGGACTCAACGGACAAAACCATCTCCACCTATATCTACTACATCGCTGGGGAAATGGCCTTTCGTCAAAAGAATTACACGGTGGCCATTGGCTATCTTCAACAAGCAATTCAACTCGGCGATGATTTAGACCCTCCCTGTCTACCCGCTTATCAGTTGATGGCTTCGCTGCACTACGATCAGGGCAATATGCAACATGCAATGGACGCGGCGACACGCGTCAGTGAAATTAATCCTGACAATGCTCAGATCTATCGCTTTATGGGTATGATTCAACAGGACTACGAACAATGGGAAGATGCCAAAAATGCCTATCGCACCTGTCTGGAAAAAGATCCATATGCCGACTATCGAGACACCGTCCTGATTGGACTAGGACAAATCAGCCTTAAACTACGTGAATATGCCCAAGCAAAATCCTACCTGCAGCAGGCAGTGGCCACGCCTCAGGTGTGGGCATTGCGAGCTGAAAGTGAATTTAATCTTGGTAATCTTGGAGTCGCACTCGAGCTACTAAAACAATCTCTCGATACTAATCCACAGCAACGTGATGCCATTCTTCTCAAAGGCACTATTCAGGTACAGGACAAGCAATACAATGATGCGATTACCGCCTTATTGGAAGGCCTTGAGTATCACCCAAAGGACGACCAATTGATGTACAAGCTGGCTGAGGCTTACCGAGGCGTTAGTGATAACGAAAATGCTGAAAAATACATTGCTATGTCCGAAGAATTGCGGCAAAAACGCGAACGATTCTCGAAACTTAATACCGACGCAATCGCCGAACCTACCAACGTCGAGATGAGACTTGAACTCGGGAAATTGGCCGAAGAAATTGGAAAGCCTGAGTTAGCTATTGGATGGTACCAGGCAGTTCTGCAACTCGACCCCACGCGTGAAGAAGCAGCTAAGAGTGCGAATCGTATTCTCGTTGAACAGTCAGGCGGTACGGTGACCGAAGAAGCAACACAAGTTCCCTTTGCTCCCCAAACACCGGTATTGCCTAACGGAGCAAGTGACAGCAATACGCAACTACCGGTGTTGGTACCTACCACGCCTCAAAATGTACCCGTCCTACCCAAAAATGAAGGCAAAGACGAGTAATTGGTTACACTCAACAAAACTCTAATCAGAATTCAACATGAACGATACACACGAAACTTCTAAAGAAAATGAAGAGCTTCTCGATGACACCGTCGATCAGTCCGACGCAACGAACAAAGCTACCGAAGAAGATATCCGCGAAGCTATCGATAACAAGAAGCTCAATCCGCTTTTTTCGGATGAAGCAGAGGATGACGATTACGACTACGAAGATCTTGACGACGAAGAATCACGAGCTGTTTGGTATTTTGCGGCCTTCTTCATCATCATCATCGTCACCGGAATAATTATATTAGCTGCCACGGTGGCTCAGGACAGCGAGAAAATTCAAATCCGTATTCCTGAAGGGATCGGCCCTTCTGTTATTAATGGCAAACGCGCCCCCGGCGATACGCCGATGCTCCTTCCGGGCCTCCTGTCACCCGTGATGCACGAAGCAGATAAAGCAAACCTGAGTGACGTAGAGCGAGTCATTGGAATCACTGTCGATGATAAACATCGCGCCTATCTTGCCAATGCGTTCAATGAATTGGGAACCAAAGTCGTAAACGACCTGATCGATGACATCCCGATCTCAATTACCTATTGCGACATCCATGAACGAGCCCGTGTCTTCACGTCGACAGAACGAGGAGAAGCTCTTAATATGGGACTCGGTGGCTGGCTTAACAAAGAAATGTTCTTTTATTACAACGGCGAAGAATTCCAACACTCGGCAGAAGAAACACCTATACCGGACTATCCATATATCGTGACGACCTGGGGCGAGTGGAAGCAGGCTCATCCGACTACCCTGATCTATATGGGGGGTGGCATCATACCCAAGGAAAACACGTCTGCTGAAAAAGTTGTTCCTTCCAATCAGGATGAATAAAGCAAACCTTGCTGAGAATATGGCACGGCGATCTTTACTTCGTGTAAAATAAAAGCTCAGGTTTTCCCCTTCCCCATTGGCTGTTATGCGCTGCAACTTAGCATTCTTCACATTCGTATTCGCGTTGCTGAATTTAGCCCTCAGCAATACATTTCTGATGGCTCAAGCAGAGTCTTCTCAGCAGGTGAAGTTCTT
Source organism: Rhodopirellula sp. (assembly GCA_002698965.1). Lineage (GTDB taxonomy): Bacteria > Planctomycetota > Planctomycetia > Pirellulales > Pirellulaceae > UBA721. The sequence continues at coordinate 10,480 of PAAT01000134.1, forward strand.
TGAAGAGAAGATCCGTCCTCTCCTAGCACGCCATTGCTATGAATGTCATGGTGACAAAAAACAGAAAAGCGGTTTACGAGTCGACTCGATTGATGCCCTTATAAAAGGGGGAGATTCTGGGCAGGCCGTTGTTCCTGGCAAACCCGGTGAAAGTTTGCTTCTAGCAGCGGTTAATTACGACGGCTTAGAAATGCCTCCGAAGGAAAAGCTCTCTTCTGAGGAGATTGACCACCTTGCAACTTGGATCAGATCGGGCGCACCGTGGCCGCAATCTAACCTTACCCCGGCTCAAAACCTTACTTTGAGGTTCACGGAATCCCAAAAGAACTTCTGGGCCTTCCAACCCATCCAAATTCCTCGCATTCCCAATTCTAATTCCCCCTGGGTAACCAATGCGATCGACCAATTCGTATTACAAAAGCTTAACGCCCATGACCTAAGCCCCGCTCAGATCGCTAATCCCGAAAAACTACTAAGAAGACTCTACTTCGATCTTACTGGCCTTGCTCCATCGTCTGATACGGTAACGGATTTTATCGCTGATCCCAGTGAAGAACATTATCGATCGATTGTTGATTCTTTACTGGCCAGCCCTCAGTACGGTGAACGCTGGGCACGTTTCTGGCTGGATCTGGTTCGTTACGCGGAATCCGACGGGTATAACAGCGACTCGTATCGCAGTGGAGCGTGGCACTATCGTGACTATGTGATTAAGGCTTTTCAGAATGACAAACCTTACGATCAGTTCATCCAAGAGCAACTTGCCGGAGACGAACTTGCCCCCCAAAATCTTGAGGCTCAAATCGCCACTGGTTATCTACGACACTGGATCTATGAATACAATCAGCGTGATGCGAAGTCTCAATGGGCGATCATCCTCAACGACATCACAGACGTAACCGGAGACACTTTTCTTGGCATGGGGATGAGTTGTGCTCGATGCCACGATCACAAATTTGATCCAATCCTCCAGGAAGATTATTTCCGTCTGCAGGCATTCTTTTCGCCCTTGCTACCCATCAATCGGATCATCAATGCACCTGCCGAAAAAATTGCCGAATATCAGCAGAAACTGTTAATCTGGGAAGAAGCGACCAAAGACGTACGACAACAAATCGACGAAATGCAAGCGTCCCAGAAAAAGTCTTCGCGCCATGCTCAATATTCCAAATTCCCTTTGGATGTCCGGCCTTTCCTATTCAAATCGCCCGCCGAACGTTCGCCTTATGAGCAGCAATTAGCCTATCTTGCCGATCTACAAGTGGACGCGCAAATTACGAAGATCAAATGGGAAGATCACTTTAAAGATGATAAGAAGGCTCAGTGGGAAGAATTAACGGCCAAGCTAAAAGAGTTCGATAAACTCAAACCCCTTGCTTTGGAAGTTCTACCTACCATAACCGATGTAGGTGCCAATCCGCCTGAAACATTCATCCAAGATACGGATGAATTAGTGCAACCGGGAATTTTAAGTATCATCGACCCCAGTGATACTCTGATTCAACAAAACGTCGGCGCCCCTACTACAGGCCGACGCACTGCCTTGGCCCACTGGATAACAAATAAAAAGAATCCATTAACAAGCCGTGTCATGGTAAATCGGATTTGGCAACACTATTTCGGGGAGGGAATTGTTGCAACACCGAGCGACTTTGGAATTCTAGGTTCGCGGCCAACGCATCCTGAGTTACTTGACTATTTAGCCTCGGAATTGACTTCGAACAAATGGAGTATCAAACATATCCATCGTTTAATACTTCATTCCAGCACATACCGACAATCAGCAATGAATCCGATGGGGGAGAAAGCCCGCGGAATCGACTTTGATAACGTACTGCTTTGGCGTGCGAATGTTCGCCGGCTAGACGCCGAGCAGATTCGTGATAGTCTCCTTGCGGCCTCGGGTGAACTCGATCGCAAGTCACTTGGCCCGCCGGTTGAAGCGTCAAAGCCCCGTCGATCGATCTATTTGAAGGTCATACGAAATCAACCCAACGAATTATTAATGGCGTTTGATGGTACCGACAATATTCTCAGTACTCCTGAACGCATGACTACGACGACTCCGAACCAGGCACTGCTCGTCCTAAACAACGACTGGATCGTTGAACGCGCAAATAAACTAGCTGCAAATACAGAACCCGACGACGCTTCACCGAAAACCTTAGATGCGGCAGTTTCTCATTTGCATCTGCACTTATTTGGAAGACCCGTTCAGGACACCGAGTTGGCAACGGCTCATAAATTCCTAACAAAAAACACATCACTGAGTGCTAATTGGCAGGACTATTGCCATGTATTACTATGTTCAAATGAATTCTTCTACCTTGACTAATAGAATAGCGAGCATATTAGAACCCAAGCTATAATAACATTATGACCAGCAACAGATTTCAAACTCGGCGTGAAATGTTGTCCCGAGCCGGAGCCGGTTTTGGAGCCATCGCTTTATCGGGACTGCTTCAAGACGAACGCGTAAGGGCCGGAGAAAAGGCTCACCACACTCCGACTGCTAAAAACGTCATCTTCCTGTTTATGGAAGGGGGGCCGAGCGCTATGGATCTGTTTGACCCGAAGCCAAAGTTACGTGAACTTGCCGGGCAGCCACTGCCGGATTCCTTCGGCCCCATTATTACCCCGATGGGTGAATACAATGCCCCATTGCTAGCCGACAAACGTAAGTGGAAACAACATGGTGAGGCTGGCACCTGGGTTTCAGACTGGTTACCCAATATCGCCAACTGCGTCGATGATATCGCCGTCATCCGGTCATTGCACGGAAACGGTCTCAATCATTCCAATGGCGTGTGCCAAATGAACACCTGTTCTATCCGCGGCGGCCGTCCTTCTCTGGGAAGTTGGGTCAGCTATGGACTGGGAACAGAAAACAGTAATCTGCCAGGCTTCGTGGTTCTTGAAGATATTCCCAACAAAGTCTTTAACAAATCGCGTAACTGGAGTGCCGGATTCATGCCTGCTGTCTATCAGGGCACCGCGTTATACAACTCCAACCCACCTATTAAGAATCTGACACCGCCAGGCAGTCTCAGTTCGGATCGCCAACTTGAAAAACTGGAATTACTTACTACGGTTAATAAACGACACGCAAGCAAACTCAGCAAAGAACAATCCGAGTTGGAAGCTCGCATAGAAAGCTTCGAACTCGCTTACCGTATGCAACAAGCAGCGCCCGATGCTGTAGATCTTGCCTCCGAAACCGAAGAAACCAAAAAACTTTACGGGATGGATCAGGACGACACGAAGGATTTTGGGAAAAACTGTCTTCTGGCCCGGCGTTTGGTTGAACGCGGAGTTCGATTCGTACAACTCTATCATGGCTGTGGCAGTAAATGGGATGCTCACCAAAACATCGAGTCCAATCACACAAAGAACTGTAAGGCGAGTGATAAGCCTGTTGCCGGTTTGATACAAGACCTGAAACGTCGCGGGCTGCTGGAGGAAACGCTAGTGATCTGGGGGGGTGAATTTGGTCGCACGCCGATGAGTGAAAAAGGAACCGGACGTGACCACAACGCCTATGGCTTTACAATGTTTATGGCCGGTGGTGGAGTCAAAGGTGGGCAAGTGATCGGCACAACTGATGAAGTCGGGCTGCATGCCGTTGAAGATCGCATGCACATCAAAGATCTCCATACCACTATTCTTTATTTGTTGGGCATCGACAACATGAAATTGGTATATCACCATCAGGGTCGACCGGAGCGTCCAACGCTCAATGAAGGTTCTCCCATGCTCAAACTTCTCGGTTAAACTTTCGATTCACTGGAAATAATTCGCTACGGCCATGCCATTTTCTGACTTCCCGGAATTTTCAATACGGCCGGCTCTCAATTCCGATCAGGATCAAATCGTCAAACTAATTGGCGACTGCTATCAGGAATATGGTGACCAAGTCGTTCTTCATGGTGACGACAGTGACTTACTCGATATTGAAGGTAATTACCGTGATCGAGAGGGGGAATTCATCGTCGTTTGCAACAAAACAGGTGTGATCATTGCCACTCATGCTGTTGTCCCACTGGACCAATACACAGGACTCTGTACCTTTCGCCGACTCTACCTACATTCCGAATTACGTGGTACAGGTCTCGGAAAGGCTTTGATGATTTGGGCTATCGACTGGGCACGTGAAACGGGTTTTCGTCGAGTGGAATTCTGGTCAGATACTCGTTTTACGCGAGCCCATTCGTTCTTCGGTAAACTGGGATTCCAAACTCGCGGGGAAACACGAGATATGAACGATGGATTCCAACCCTACAGTGAGTTCTTCTTTTGGTTGGATATCACACCAAACAGCTAAGTATTCTCGTTAGACCGCTTTCCAATACATTACAATTCATGTCAGAATTGGTTTTATTAGAACTCCCGTCTACCTACTTTGGAATCCTAAAGATGAATCGAGTCATTCAACAGACCTTGGCCATGTCTCTGATACTTTTTTTGACTATTGTGCCCTTAGCTAAAGCGGAGACCAAAGAACTAGTCACCATAGAAGGAATCACCTCCTACAAAATGGATAATGGGCTTCAAATCCTCCTCTATCCAGATGACTCAGCATCAACAGTCACTGTGAATATGACGATCTTCGTTGGTTCACGACACGAAGGATATGGGGAAGCTGGGATGGCTCATCTCCTCGAACATATGCTATTTAAGGGGACTCCAACCTTTAGCAACATCCCTGCCCTGCTCAACGAAAAGGGGGCCCGCTTTAACGGCACCACCTGGCTGGATCGAACCAACTATTACGAAACACTGCCTGCTAGTGATGAAAATCTTAAACTGGCGATTCATCTTGAATCCGACCGCATGATGAATAGTTACATCAAAGGGGAAGATCTGCAATCTGAATTCTCCGTCGTACGTAGCGAATTTGAACGCGGAGAAAACAACCCTAGCCGAGTACTTATGCAGCGAATGCAATCTGCTGCTTTTGACTGGCATAACTACGGCAAGTCTACCATTGGAAATAAAAGTGATATCGAATTGGTACCTTTACCTCGCCTGCGAGCCTTTTATAAGAAGTACTATCAGCCAGACAACACTATGGTTGTAGTGGCCGGTCGATTTGACAAAGAGAAAGCGCTTGAGTATCTAAACGAACACTTTGGTAAGATCCCCGCTCCCGAACGAAAACTCGAACGTACTTACACGATCGAACCTCCTCAAGACGGCGAACGTATCGTTAATCTTCGACGAGTTGGTGAAGTAGGAATCGCTGGCGTCTTGTATCACGTTCCAGCCTCAGCGCACCCTGACTTCGCCGCGGTCGATGTACTGAGCTACATCCTGTCAACCGAACCCGCCGGAAGACTATACAAAGCACTCGTCGAAACCAAAGTCGCTTCGAATATTGTTGGCGGTACTTTTGCATTACACGATCCAGGCGTCATGTTGTTCTACAGTCAGGCTACCGAAAAGGGAAACATCACCAAGGTTCGCGACATTATCCTCGCCGAAATCGAAAAAATTGTCACGGATGGTGTTACCGAAGACGAGGTTAAACGAGTCATTCAACAACTTACCAAACAGCGTGAACAGTCACTCAACAACACAAGTCAAATTGCTATCGATCTTAGTGACTGGGCTGCTCAGGGAGATTGGCGACTATTCTTCCTCTACCGAGATCGCTTTGAAAAAGTCACCCCGGAAGATGTACAGCGAGTAGCTACCCTCTATACCCGACCTGAAAACCGCACAATTGGCATGTTCATTCCAACAAATGAACCAAGTTATGTCACTATTCCGGAAACCGGAAATATCACCGCCATGGTGGAAGATTACGAAGGCCGGGCAACTGTTGCACAGGGTGAAAAGTTCGAGGCTACGCTCGACAACATTGAGCAGCGTACCGATCTAACAACGCTACAATCTGGTGTTCAGGCAGCATTATTACCTAAGAAGAGCCGTGGTGAACAAGTGGTTCTCAATCTGAGCTTGAACTTTGGGACGCTAGAAAGCCTTCAAGGTTACGACGTTGCTGCAAGCTATATCGGTCCCCTAATGCTTCGAGGCACCGATGACAAAACGCACCAGCAGATTCAAGACGAGTTGGATGCTCTGGGAGCGACACTTAGCATCAGCAGTTCAGCAGGTTCTCTTGATTTCTCCATTCTTGCTAAACGTGACACGCTTCCCAAAGTTTTAGCGTTAGCAAGAGAGATCATCGAAAATCCATCGTTCCCTGAAGAAGAACTTCAAGTGATGTTACAGCAGCGGATTACTTCACTGGAAGCATCAAAAAGCGAACCACAGTCATTAGCAATGAACCTACTCGCTCGAAAAATGACTCCTTATCCGTTAGATGACATTCGCGCCACCTTACCTGTAGAGGATCAAATTGAACAACTGAAAAGCGTTACGATTGAAGACGTCATCAAACTGTTTAAGGAACAAGTGGGGAATCAATCAGGGGAACTGGTAGCAGTGGGAGACTTTGACATCGAAGAAGTTACTCCCATGATTCAGGACGCTGTAAAATCTATTAGTTCAGACATTACCTATCAGCGGATTGGCAATACGCCTTTTCTCGATGTCAAAGGCGGACAAGAAACGATCCTGACTCCGGACAAGAAAAACGCATTCTACATCTCGGCTCACCAAATCCCGGTTGGACGTCTCCATCCGGACTATCCTGCGTTGCTGATCGGAAATCACATTCTCGGTGGCGGCTCACTTTCATCACGACTTGCCGACCGCGTTCGTCAACAGGAAGGGCTGTCTTACACCGTGGGGTCGATGTACCGAACCTACGCTAAGGAAGGCCATGGCAGAGTAATGATTTATGCAATCTCAAATCCTGACAACTCTGATAAAGTTGTGAAAGTGATTAATGAGGAATTGACCAAACTTATTAGTGACGGGGTGACCGAAGAAGAAGTTACGAAAGCGGTTGAGTCGAACCTACAAAGTAGTGCCGTTTCGAGATCAACGGATAGTGGAATCGCAGGAATGCTGGGGTCGTTACTGGCTCAGGATAGGGATATTCAGTCCACAAAAGACCTCGAAGATCAAATGATGAAGTTGACTCCCGAGCAGGTAAATTCTGCGCTCCGAAAATACCTGAAACCGGAAAAACTGATCATTGTCACAGCTGGTGACTTCAAGAAAGATTAGTCGCCGACGTTAGCCATAATTGAGCTTTTTACCAGTCTCTCTTGATATCGGAGTATCAATTAACATCGGCTCGGTTATTGCGAGAGACTCTTTTATTGCGTCGCTTAAATCATCAGCCGTTGTCACTCGAACTGCTCGCATTCCCATCGAGGACGCCAACTGCACCAGGTCATATTCAGGACAGGTCAGGTCCATACCTTCATACTGGCCTTCCATCGCTCCTGACAATCCCATTCCTTGTGCACAGATTTTGAGAATATTGTACTGAGCATTGTTGGCAACGATAATGGTAGCCGGAATTTTGTATTTGACTGCCGACCATAACCCCTGTACGCCGTACATGATAGCTCCCTCACCCAGCACACCAATAACATTTCTATCGGGCCAGGCCATCTGAGCACCTAAGGTCACGCCAAGCCCCCACCCCAGCCCCCAGCCACGATGTCCAAAATACCCCGTTGGGTCTTTCAAATACCCCAATCTTTCCAGCGTCGTATTGGTAGTTGTAACAGCCTCTTCAATCACTGCTGCATTTTCGGGTAAAACACGCCCAATTGCCTCCATAAAACACAACGGAGTCAGAGGCATTTGCTCCCGTTCCGATTCAATCTGCTCTTTCAGCTTCTCCCGCGCATCGGCATGCTTTCCCGACCAATCCATTGTTTTCTGCTCGACCAATAAACGCTCCCGATCTGTCATACTGGCTCGCAATCCGGCGGTAACAGACTGAATACCTTCTAAAGTATTTCCAACAAGGCCGACTTCCACTGGGAAGTTTTTTCCTATCTCTCGCGGACTTTCATCCAGGTGTATCAATTTGATGTGCCGCGGGATCGCCAGTGCCGGCTCATAATGAATGTACAATCTAAAGAGGTCCATTCCTGTCACAAAAATTACGTCAAATTCTTTGAGCCGCTCGTGAATCTCCGGCGCCCAGGGGGGGAGCCCCTGCCCGTAAAGTGGATGATCCGACGGGAAAGCTAAGCGTCCATGCGTCGTACCTGATTCAGTGATCACTGGAGCTCCCAGGGTTTCTGCCAGCTCGACAAGCGCCTCATTCGCGCTGCGTTCAGTTACTCGTGAACCGCCAAGAATAGCCGGATTCTTGGCGGAACGGAGTAGTTCAACAGCCTGCTCGATTGCAGCGACTGGTGGGCGAACACGAACATCTGGAATGCTGATTGGTCTCATATCCAAGTCGAGTCCTTCTACAGATTCCATTTGTACATCGACTGGTAAAGACATGAAGACAGGACCCGTGGGTGGCGTCAAAGCAATTTGCACAGCGCGGCGAACAGCCGAAGGCAAATCGGCTACACGATTTACCTCTACCGCCCACTTAGTCCATGGCCGCACGACCCGTAACATTTCTCCACCTAAAATTGGCTCATCAAAATACAAACGACGGTCCTGCTGTCCTGCGGTTACCAGCAAAGGCGTCCCTTCACGAAAAGCATTGTAAAGCATCCCCATTGCATTGCCTAAGCCCGGGCAAACATGCAAATTAACCACTCCCAATGCACCTGAAGCCATACTAAATCCATCAGCCATCGCCATGACGGGGACTTCTTGAAGCCCCAAGATGTATTGGATCCTGCCATCGCGAGTCAATGCATCGTTTAATGGCAATTCTGTGGAGCCCGGGTTACCAAAGATGTAACGCACTCCGTGTTCGGCTAACAAATCTAAGAACAATTCGATGCCAGTCTTTGCCATCGTGAACGCTCCACACACGCTGATGAATTATAAAAACGAGTGGGACAAGCATGCCCAACCGTTCTCAACTTCTCTTTTTGATGATTCTGCTAGATCTCACTGTCTAACTCGATAGATGCTATTCGCACAGATGGACGCGAATTTATTATCCGATGCGCCGCTTTAGATGAAGTCCGGAGAGTCGGTTGAATTACACTCATACTCTCTACCTCTTCAACTGATGAAGAGTGACTGTATAGCGTTTCTTCCGGGCCATCGTTGTACCAACTACTCCAAAAAAATTCGCCGCAACCGGACTTCCTTCCTCGCTCTTCCATTGACTGCTTGAACTTGCCGTGGACATGAATGGGATTGGAAACGTCTATCACCCCATCAGAAATCGCAACTCCCATTGGCATTGCTGCTTCGGAGTAACGTCCACTAAGCGACGTGCAGGTACCGCAACAACCTGTCAGAAGTATCGAAAGACCAAAAAACAGTACAAAAAGCGGTAAATAGTGTCGTTGTCGGAGCACGACCATCCCCCCCGGAATAATTCAGCCTTAAATCAATTCAAGTACGACACGCCGTGTGATTCACTCGCATCTACTGCTTCTATCGGGATTTTAGAGACCGGATATTCGATAAAACCGACAAAGTTTACCAAATGATGGTGGTTTCAGAGGCCGCCATAACCTAATCAGCTATGCAGCTCACCACCGCATCACCCATTGCAACGGTTGAGAGTTGCCCGCCTAAATCTGGCGTCCTCGCCCCTTGCAGCAATGCTGTTTCAACGGCTGCGCGTACGTCCCGTGCTGCTGAAGAGCATTCTAAATGGTCAAGCATCATTGCCAGGCTTAGAATTGCCGCAATAGGATTAGCGATTCCTTTACCAGCAATATCAGGTGCTGAACCATGAACCGGCTCAAACATCGAAGGAAATTCTCGCGATGGATTTTCATTCGAACTAGGAGCCAAACCAAGACCACCTCCCAAAATCCCCCCCAGATCTGTCAGTAGATCACCAAACAGATTGGAGGCAACGATCACATCGAATTGATCAGGGCAACGCACGAGGTTCATAACAGCCGCATCACAATGCATCCGTTCTGCTTCCACATCCGGGTACTCAGGTTGTAATTCTTCCAGAATGTCATCCCACATCACGTACGAATACTTCTGAGCATTCGACTTGGTTGCCATTGTGAGTTTACCACGTCGTCGGCGGGCAGTTTCAAATCCAAACCTCAGAATTCTTTCAACACCCTTTCTGGTATGAATGGCCGTCTGTACCGCCACTTCATCAGGAGTGCCCAGCTTAAAGCGTCCACCGTTGTCGATGTATTCCCCTTCGGAATTTTCACGAATGACAATGAAATCTATTTCCTCGGGACTTCGTCCGGCTAGCACGCTCTGCAGTCCTGAAAAAAGATTGGCCGGACGCACACAGGCGTACTGATCAAAGGCCTGACGAATTTGTACCAATGGAGCCAACGTGACGTGATCAGGAATGGCGGCGGGCCAGCCGACAGCGCCCAATAAAATCGCATCAACACCACGTATTTGATCTAAGAATCCTTCGGGAACAACCGTGCCATGTTCTTTCCAATATTCATATCCCCAATTTAATGTCTTGGTTTTGAACGTAATTCCATACCGTTCGCCGACTCGATACATCACGCGGACTGCCTGCTCCAAAACGTCCGGACCGATTCCATCACCTGGATATAAAGCTATCTCAAACTGTTCCATACTTTTGCAGTTATTCTTTCGTACCATTTAAAACGTCTATTTAAGTCCTTTAAGCCACTCCCAGACAACCCAGCCGACATGCGCCATTGAAATCGCTGAACATTTGTCCACAGTATCTTCCGTGGTATGCCAATAGGTCTCTCGCTTCTGCGGACTAGGGTAATCAAAATCAATCAGATCGATTGTGGGTATCTTCGCAATTTCGTTGAGCGGCAAATGATCATCTCGAACTTCATGTCTGGCGCTGGGGCGTAACTCCGGAACACCAATTCGCTTCGCCGTTGCCCAGACCTGCTGCACAACTCGTGGAGCCATCCGTCGGGAATTGACCTCCTGATAAATTTGTAAGTCTGCATCCGCCACCATATCTAGCAGGATACCGGCCACGTACTTTTGTCTTTGCGACGTCGCTGCATACTCTCGTGCAAAGTGTGTTGAACCAAGAAAGAAAGGGTCTCGGGAACTATTATAGACCAACTCTTCACCATCAAATAAAACCATATCAACACCGAATTCACTTTCGAACTCTTCCATTTTTTCAGCCAGAGCGCAAAGAACTGCTACACCACTGCCACCATCGTTAGCGCCTACAAAAACCCCCCTGCGTTTGCCCGGGTCCGGGTCATTATCTGGAAAAGGACGTGTATCGTAATGAGCACACAACAAAATCCTACGAGTACGTTGAGGGTGCCAACGAATAATCATATTTGCCATATCGACGGTTTCAACACCTTGTTTGGAAATCGGATTTCGCACCCTAAATCGCTGATACTCAACTTTTCCACCGAGATTCGAGAAGTGCTTATCGAGGATTTGCTGCTGCTTCAACATCCCGACTGAACCACTCCATCGCGGGCCAATTCGGACCACTTCGTTGAGCATTTCCATACAAAGCCGGCCATCTATCGGTAATTGGTCTAAATATGCCTCATCCTGCTGTTTTGCATAATCTTGTAATTCATCGGAAGTTGTCAGTGCCATTAGTCTTTCACGCACTGCAGGAGTGAGCCTGCCTTGGCGAGTATATTGCAGGATGATAGTTCGTCTAACGTTGGCTACCCCTTCATCAGCATCCGTCGTTTGCTCAACGCCGGGACAACCGGTCAGTGTCGCGAATAACAGAATAACCAGGGACCAACTCAGCACTTCTTTAAACTTTCTCACGTTTATCCACTCTCCGAAAAATACATTTCGATTACCCCATCATAGGTGATTCACATTAGTCAGGACAATTCCCCCGAAACTATTCCACCATTCAACAAACTCCCCTTGTTTCATGCCGCGGGATTTCTCTAGATTGAGATCATGCCAATTTGCCTTCCGTGTCACCAGTGGTTTACTCTCCATGATTAATGTTTCGACCTTGTTACAGCACTGCGACAATCTTCAACATCGTCTTTCAGAGTGTCGTGAGCTACCTGAATTCGACTGTAATACGATAGATCATCTCGTCTGCCAACAATATCACGACCATTGGAAGTCTCACACGGATTTAGACGATGGAAAATACTCGCGGAATCCTCAATACTGGATTGATAGAATTGACAGCTGGATTGGTGATCAACTTTTAGAGGCCGGTCTGACTCCCGATGAATCGCAACCCTTAAACACGGAAACTCCGGGAAGAGCATTTCAACGTCTCTGTGAATTGAAGTTTGAGCTGCAAAGATTAGAACAAGTTTGTGATTCACTCGATGTTTCGGCAGGAACTCGGCAGTCATTTCAGCAACGCTTAGCCGTTTGCATGCTGCAAATCGATGACATCACCAAATCACTACAATGTCTGGTTGACGCCATCTTCTGTGGCCACATAGGCCATCGATCTTATCAACAGATCCACATGTACAATGATCCCCAAATGAACACCTATCTACGTCAGGCCGAGCGTCGCATGGCCGGCTAGCGTTTTTTAATCCCGAAGCAATAGCATGTATTTTTTGCTAGAATAAGCAACTTAATAGTAACTCATTTCTGTCACTTGTTATTTTATGCGATTACCCCCTCACCTATTATTGTCCATGAAGCTCACACTTGGTCTGACACTAGGCTTGTGTATATTTCTTACCGGTGAGGGGATATCCAAAGCGCAATCAGACACCTCTGTGGATCAGTTGGTAAAGCAACTTTCCAGTCGACGATTTATTGATCGCGAACGAGCAACTCTGATCCTCATCGATCAGGGCACCAACGTTATTCCGCTACTGCTGAAGCAACTAGAAGAACAAAGCTTTGAAGGAATGACTAGGTCACTACACATCCTTTCCGAGCTGACGTTGTCAGACAAGCAGGGATTCAAAGCCAATGGTATTCCACGTCAGTCTTTGGAAAAGCTAGCTAACTCTCAGAACAATCGCATCGCTCGCCAAGCAACTTCTTCTTTGGATCGTATAAATGCGATTCGTGAAGGTGATGCTATTCGTGGGCTCACAAAGCTGGGGGCTCGATACAACCGTATCTATACACGTGTTGGAGCCGACTCTCGATATGTCCAGCAATTACATCTCGATAATGGGTGGCAGGGAGACCCTGAGGATCTGTACATGCTACCGTGGGTTGCATCTGCTGAGGAGCTATTTATCGAGGAACTGGAAATCGACGAGCATTGGTTTGCTATTATTAGTCGCATGCGTCGACTGACATCATTAGTCATAAAGCGTTGTCCGTTAAACGATGACTCCGCAAAGTATATCGCAAAGCTAACAGCGTTGACGAATCTGGATATTCGATATTGCCCCATTACTGATGCAGGTTTTGCCCAACTACACCCGCTCAAGAAATTAGCCTATGTAAAGTTCTACGGAACGAATGGTACTAAGGAAGGTGCGGAGCGTTTGCAGCAGATTATCAAGGCTGAATTGGACTTTCGGCTGGGAGCATTTCTAGGTGTCGGGTGTCGTCAGCCTCCCGCAGCCTGTTATGTCGAAAGCGTGCAGCCAAATACCGGTGCCTTCAAAGCGGGGCTCATGGTTGGCGACATCATTACCGCATTTGACGACAGACCGGTAAAAGATTTCAACGATCTTCGTCGTATCATCAGTGGTCATCGTCCTGGCGATAAGTCAAAGGTGACCGTCACTCGTATTGGCATCCCACAAACCGGTGTTTTCAACAAGGGGTTGGATACAGAGGTGAAAGTAACTGTCAAACCAAGTTTGGCTGGCGTGATTGTGGATGAGATCCCTGAAGATTGTCCACTATATCAAGCAGGATTGCGAAAGGGCTATGTAATTATCAATATCAACGTAGCCGAAGTTAAAACCGCCGAAGAATTCAACAAAGTTATTAAGGATAGCCCGGCAGGCCCCATTCGATTTGTCTATTCGACCAATGCCAAAGAATTAGTCATCCATGTCGAATTTGGTGAATGGGATTAACGTCGAGACTCAATAAGAACAAATAAAAAAGCCGTTGCCTTCTCCAGGAGAACAATCATGTCCCCGATCAATCGACGCGATTTTGCAAAAACAACGGTAGGTACGTTAGTCACCTACTCTCTTCTCAATACGCTTTTTCGACAAGAGCTGTTTTCGGCTGAAATCAAACCTGTGGCAGCTCAATGGATCAAAGATATTGATGAACTGGGGAAAGACCTAAAAGGGGCAAAGCTTTCTCAACTCCAGTGGAAAGAGCAGTGTGAAAAACTGTTTGCTCAAGCTGACCTAAAAGACCTTATGAAATTCGTCGATTTCGGTGGGCGAATCTCCAGTACTCCGTTTCGTGAAAAAGGTGAACGTCCAATTCGTTTCAAATTTCCTGAGGTGGAAGGACTGCCAACCAATCTGATCTTCGGACATCAAATCTTCAAGCTCAAAAAGGGACAGAGTGTTGTGCCCCACGGGCATAACAATATGGCGACTGCCTTTTTAATCATGAAGGGTGAATTCCACGGTAAACATTATGACCGGTTGGAAGAATCAGACAGTCACATGATTATCAAGCCCACGATCGATGCCAAGTTTACGACCGGTGAGTGCTCCACCGTAACTCAAGTGAAAGACAATGTTCACTGGTTCAAAACGGAATCAGACGAAGGATATATCTTCAACATTCACATCCTTGGGCTGAATGCGGGTTCAAGCGGCCGAGTTTATGTTGACCCTAAAGGGGAAAAGATTAGCGGGGGCCGTATTCGTGCTCGTAAAATTGGAGCCGCTGAAGCCACTAACCTCTATGGTTAAACAAAGATCTAATAATTCACTTATTCATGCTCACCTTCATTCCTTTCGAGGAACCCAATGAAAACTCTTGAATTAAACCATGTCGCCATCCATGTAGAAGATGTGGAACGGACCTGCGATTTCTATGCAAACGTTCTCCAACTGACTCCGCTTCCCCGACCAGGATTCGATTTCCCCGGTGCCTGGTTCCTCCTTGGCGCCGTACAGGAACTACATATCATCGGTAACCGTGAAGAGGATGTGAACGGACATCCACGAGGGAATCACTTTGCGTTAATGGTCGATGACATTGATGCATGGGAAGCCCATCTAGATTCATTAGAAGTTGAGCACTATCCGCGTCGCGTGCGTCCAGATGGAGCTCAGCAACTCTTCCTGCACGATCCTGATGGTCACACTATTGAACTCTGCGTTCCACCACCGGACGTAACTGAAGAAGCCGCAAGAGAATAAATTATGGACTTAGAGTTAAAAAACAATGG
This sequence comes from Rhodopirellula sp., assembly GCA_002698965.1. Classification (GTDB taxonomy): domain Bacteria; phylum Planctomycetota; class Planctomycetia; order Pirellulales; family Pirellulaceae; genus UBA721. The sequence goes on from PAAT01000134.1 coordinate 25,727, forward strand.
CGTGTTGGTTGTGGGCGGAGCGAAAGGCATCGGACATGCCATTGCGCGACAATTTGCCCTTGAAGGCGCTGATGTCATTCTTGCTGACATCGACCCGCGTGTCCATCAAGCAGCTACCGCGATGGCTGACAATGCCTGTGGTAATATTCGCAGCGTGATTCTGGACGCAACCGACTATCAAGCTGTTAAGACACTAGCAGGTGAATTGAATGGGAAAGATAGCAATCTAAATCATATTGTGTATGCTGCCGGAGTGGGATCGAACAAGTTTGGTTTTCCATTTTGGAAAATGGAGCCCTCTGATTGGCCGTTTGTGCTCGAAGTAAATCTCATGGGAGCAGTGAATGTTGCGCACGGGTTTGCCCCTCGCATGCAGAAGTGCGGAGCCGGAAGTATCCTATTTATTGCTTCGATTGCAGCCCAAATGGGCTCTCAAACCGATCCTCCCTATAGCGCCGCAAAGGCTGCCATCGTAAACTTCATGCAAGTGGTTGCCAAAGATTTTGCTCGCCATAACGTCCGAGCAAATGCTATCAGTCCAGGGATGATCCAGACGACACTCAACAAGAGCGTGTGGGCAGCCTGGAACGAAAGACAGTCCGAAGAAGACAAACGCGATTATAAAGACTGGGCTGACGAGAAGATTTCGAAGATCTGTCCACTTGGCCGCTGGCAAGACCCCGACGACATCGGCAAAATGGCCGTATTCTTAGCCTCACAGGCTGCAAAAAATATCACCGGTCAGACAGTCAATGTCGACGGCGGGATTATTATGCATAGCTAAATAACAGCATTATTCTTCNGTAGCCGGNAGAATCGTCAACCAAAAGCGATTNCGNGTTAGAGTCGAGTTTTTAATCAGATAGTGAGCTTCAATGCTCCCGCCTTCATAGGTACCAACAATCGTGACGGGCCCGGAAAAGGCCTGCGGATCTCCCTTAAGTACAAGCTGGACTTTTTTTGAAGAATCTCCAGAAGCTTCAGACTTTACTCCGATAGCCGAGAGGCCTTCAGGTAGCCCTTTAACCGAAACTTCCATCTCCTTATTAAATCCAGCTTCCCTTACGATCGTTAATGGAATCAGGAGATTTTCTTTACTCTTTAAGAGCTCCCCTCGGTCAACACTCATTGAAATCTTAGGGCGAGCAAGCTCGACGTCGATCCGGTAGGCAAATCTTGCACCACCTTCGCGATGAAGATCGCGGATCAACAACTGATAGCTACCATCTGCTGGAACTTTATAGCTAAATTCAGGATCTCGCTCATTACGGCTTTTGTCATCCAGCGTAAAAAGCACAACCCCATTAGCGTCCGCGATCTGGACATAAGGGTCTGTTGGAAATCCAATTCGGCGGGCAAACGCTTTTACTGAAAGGGACATATCTTTTTTAAGGTCATTCAGTTGCACTACGTGCTTTTCAGCTCTTTCATTCAACACTCCACTCAAGCTAACAGGAATTGTTGCCTCGACAATCGGCGCGTCCTTGCTTGGTTTGGGAACCGTAAGCACTGTTCCTTTAAACACCGGGATGGCAACCGTCCCTGGCACTCCGGGGATAGCCAGATGACCATTCGTTGCGACGGCCGCATCTAGCGACTCCCCGTCAAATCCCAAGCCCATTGGTTGAACCGAAGCTAAGTTAGAATTAAGACTGAGAGGAAGACAGTAGTCCAGAAACTTTTGCTTCGTTAATATCATGCGGTAGATATAGGTAGCAGCTGCAGAGAAGCCAATTGTGGAGTTAGGGGTCGTGGGGAAGGCGAAAAGTCGGATCTGGTAGATGCCGCCCCGCGTAGCGGTAAAAGAGACTTGTGGATCAAGGTTTCTCTCATCATCATTTTGAGCAACGACGAATCCTCGCGAGTCTGCGATCTGCACAATCCCATCCATCGGTGACCCGAGAACATTATTTGCAACAACCATGGCAGAAATCGTTTCGCCAGCGGCAAGCTTCACACCGACAATATCTACGTCCCCTGATTCCTTAAGTTGACCATTTAGAACCATCGGAAGCTCGATTGTCTTCCATTCTCCTGGTTTGGCATTGGGCTCTTCTTCGTTTATTTCCGGAACACTACCTACAAAAATTGGTACCAGGTTGCTTGCACCTTCACCGTCAAAAATCCGGAAGTAATATGGGCCGGCCGGTACTGTTTCGTTTACAGCAATTTCCAACACACCGTCATCTTCTTTAGTTGTAATCGTAATGCCTTCTGGCAATTCACTATCGAGATTCACCGGCCATTTTGTCCATGTACCCGTTAATTTAATCCGTTTTGAAGTTCCCTTTTGTACACCAGCCGGAAAGCACGAAGTAATTGTGGGAGCAGCGGCAATAAGTTGCTGGACGCTTGAAGACAAAAGAACAGCTACAACGAGAAATCGAATCATAACGGTCACTCTTGTCCTCCTAGTCCTTTAGTGTGAATTCTGGTGTATTCATCAAAGCCCAGAGGATATAAGACGCCGCATTTTTAGGATTGTCTTTGTTTTCTTCGAAGATCTTCAGGCAGATTTCTAATTCTTCACCATCGGGCTCACGGCTGTAACAAAGCAAGTAGATTTGCTTGGTAATCTCAGCGGGCCCAGCTTCCTGCTCACTGATCATTTTTGAAATCGAGTTAGAACTATTGGTCACTTTAGCGTGAAGTTCCGGTGAATTCATGAGGTGTAGAATTTGAGTAACGGTTGAGTCGGGAGTTCGTTCACAAGGCGGGTCCTGATTGGGGTCGGGGCGACCAAAGGTATCCAAAAACAGATTTGTGACACGATGAGTCCAAATTTGATTAGAACGCGATCCATAGGCCATTGCCGCAAAGCTATTGGGCATCGCGGTGATATCAGAAATCGCATCCAGTAAAACTTCGGCTCGCAGGCGGACCCGGTAATGACGCGAATAGTTACGAGTGTCAGCAACATTCCGTTCTGTCGGCTCTGAACTAAGTCCATATACATGTGATTTTGCAATGATGCCGATTAGCTTTTTGATGTCATATTTATTTTCAGCAAAGTACTTACCTAACGCTGCAAGGAGAGGTTCGTTGGTCGCCGGATTCGTGGCTCGCAAATCATCCACCGGTTCGACCAGCCCACGTCCCATCATGTCCGCCCAAACCCGATTCGCCATGACTTTTCCAAAGTAATCGTTTTCGCTGGAAACCATCCAGTCAGCGAGTTTGCCTCGTATGGAATAGTCGCTTTCCAATTCTTCTTCAGTCAGTTCAACGGTGCCGTAGAGAGGTCTTGGCGAAAGGACCGCACCAGTCAGAGGGTGCGACACGCTTCCACTGGCTGCTTCCATGATGACTTCTTCCGAACCTGAGATTGGCGGAGACAGGCCCGTACCTTTTCGCCCAACGCGAGCAAAGAATGCGGCGAAAGAATAGAAATCTTCCTGACTCCATCTTTCAAATGGGTGATGGTGGCACTTCGCACAATCAAGACGAATACCTAGGAATAACTGACTGACGAGTGTCGTCACTTCGTCTGGTGAGCGGCGATCACGGAATAGCGTTGAAGCTCCGTTACGAAATGTTGAGCCTTCCGCCGTTACCAGACCGCGGACGAACTGATCGTAGGGACGGTTTTCTCTAAACGCTTCACGGATCCAGTTGTCATAATTGAGTACGGCCTTAATTCCAACTCGATACGGGTTAGGACGTAAAAGATCCGTCCATTTATTCGCCCAATGGTCGGCATATTCGGGCTGTTCGAGCAACCAATCGACTAGTTTGTCCTGCTTATCCGGATTTGTGTCGTTGACATATTGTTGTGCTTCTTGCGGAGTTGGCAACCTTCCAATGATATCAATGAACAGCCGGCGCACGATTTTAGAGTCAACGGCTGGTAAGGATGCTGTAATACCAAGAAGTTGGAGTTTATCCCAGACTTTATCGTCGATGAAATTGTTCCGGGGTAAATCGGCATAATACTGTTCAGGGACATCACCAGCCAAAGGGATAAGAACTCGACAGGTTGCAATAGCCCCCATAAAGCGAGCCATAATTGTAGCCTCCCCTGGAATTGGTCCCGACTTAATTACACCTAGGTCGGAGACACCTACGACTACACTTTCGTTGGATTGGAAAGCACTTTGCCCGGTAACATCTCGTTGGGTTCCGTCGGAATAGGAGGCTAACACAACGAGTTGCTGAGTTTCCATGGGGACCATGACGCGGTCCGTCGGGAAAATCGCAACGCTCTCTAGAACAGGTTCATCTTGGATTTCCCGAGAAGCTCCCATTTCGATCCAACGCAGAACGGTCTGGTAGTCGTCACTATCATTAGGCAGCCGGATACCACCGCCATGCGGAACGTGCCCTGCTCCTTTTCTTAAGAGCAGGCTTTCCTGAGGAGAAGCTGGAAAAATGCGCCGGCCACGAGCTTCACGTGTGACTGCATTAAAGTCAAACTCCGAGTCAAATCCAAGAAGTGACAATTGAAAGCCATTCTGCCCACGAGCTTTCCCATGGCAAGCACCAGTACTACATCCCCGTGCTGCCAGAATAGGCTGGATATGCAACTCAAAACTAACTGGCCCCTCGAGCTCAAAATCGCTAACTGTAACCCGAAGTTCGCTTCGGAGCTCTCCGAGTTTGACTTGAATCGTGGTATTTCCGTTGGATCTGGGGCGAATAATACCTTCTTCAGAAACGCTGATAATATTGGCGTCTGCAATTGCAAATTCGATTTCACTGGTGACTTCGCGACTTTCGTCGGGGGCGTGCAAAACCACTACGATCCGCTGCAGATCTGTTGCATAACGTAAGTCAACGTCCGTAGGAAATACCTCCAACTCGGCCGTCAGCCCGGATTGGGTAACACCGACGAATAAGAACAGTAAAACCAACAAACGCTTAACCAACACGTTCGAACTCCATCTTCTGCTAAAAGCTAAATACTATCTTTATTCTACCAAAACAGGGCAAATCAAGTACCATCCACTCAAATCTCTTTTGATAATTCACTGCCTCATAGATACACAAACATTACATGTTGATGGATGGGGAATTGTCTTCAACATCGTCGTGAGCACGTGAGTGAATAATGCACACTCTTGCACTCTTAGATTTTCCAAATTCTGGTTAGCTGCGAGAGCAAGCTTATTTGCGACAGGCATAGATCTATATACAATTGCTAGCAGATAAAGAATTACGGAGGTCTCCCTTGAGTGACGAAAAGCAAGATTTTGACATCATCCCGCAATATGACTCTATCGACCAAATTGAACGGGACCTAGGATTCTTTCCCGCAAAAGAGCAAAGCTGCAAGACCCTAACGACGGAACAGGTGAAGCACTACAACGAAAACGGCTATGTCTCAAATCTTGAGATTTTCTCAAAGCGCGAAGCCGATGATCTGCGAGAGTATTTCGATGCTTTACTTGAAGAAGCGATTGAGGCTGGTGGTGATAGTTACTCAATTAGCACAGCGCACTTTAAACACGCAAAAGTCTACGACCTGTTAAAGCACTCTACTATCGTTAACTATGTCAAAGACATCCTTGGTGAAAATGTAGTCGGTTGGGGAAGTCACTTCTTCTGCAAAATGCCTCATGACGGCAAGGCTGTATCCTGGCACCAGGATGCGAGCTATTGGCCGTTAACTCCCTCTAAAACTGCTACGGTTTGGTTGGCGATTGATGATGCGGACACGGAAAATGCGTGTATGCGTTTCATACCGCAATCTCACCTGCATGGCCACATAGAATGGCGTGAAAGCCGTGCCCACGAAAATAACGTATTAAATCAAACGGTTGACAATGCATTAGACTTTGGCGCCCCCCCGGTTGATAACGAATTGAAGGCAGGACAAATGTCCATTCACAACGATCTTTTACTCCATGGGAGCGCTGCCAATGGTTCTGATCGCAGACGTTGTGGATTGACGCTGAGATATTGCGCGGCTGATGTCCATGCATACATGGATTGGAATCTCAAGGGTGTTGTGGTAGCCGGGGAAGCAGATCCAAGGTTATGGCCCGGAGCAACTCGTCCTTAAAGAAAAAAAGGGCAAGCGATAACACTTGCCCTTTTGAAACTCTATCTTTACGAACTTAGATTATTCATCTTCGTTATTTTCATTCTGCGGTTTGACAGGATTTGCGGGAACTGCTTCCTGCCCATCAGGAACCGGCTGAGGTTCTGGAGTTGGTTCTGGTGCAGGCTCTTGAACATTAAGTTGAGCAACAGCGTCGTTAACCTGAGTCGTTACCGCGGCTGTCAGATCAGCGAGAGCCTTCTCAAGGCTGGCTTTAGCGCTTTGATCCGCGGAAGCAAACGATTTAGCTAATTCCAACGCGAATTCATCATTTTGCTTGGCAAGTGTCTTTGCCAATTCTTCTACCTTAGCAGCCAGATTGGTTTCACTGGTGGTCGTAAGCTCCTCGATCATCTTCTCATTGGCTTTCGCTTGTTCTTGAGAAACCGTCTGGAATTCCTCTGTCAACGTCTTGAACATCGTAGCTAGGCGATTACGAGCTCGCTTAGTTGCCTGCGTGTGCTTCTTCATAGCTGTTTCATGAGCTAGTTGAATTTCACTTTTAAATTTAGCATTTGCCTCTGCAATCGCCTTACCTTGCGCATCTAAGGCTTGCATCGCATCAGCATGCTGCTTTGATAGACCTGCCGCATGAGCTTTATTAGCTGTGGACAGGTTTTGAGCATGTGCTTTTGCATCAGCCGTCAACTGACTACTGTGTTGCTGAGCCTGCTGCTGTAGCTTCTTACTCTCCGAAGCCACCTTTGCCTCAGTAGCTTTGCGTAACGTTTCCGTTGCAACAGCGACGTCCTTATCAAGCTTGTCAGACAATTCTCCATAGAGTTCGCCCTTTAGCTCCTGCTTCAATTGTTCGCGTTGATACTCTTTTGCCCTGCGGAACAAAAGCGGTTTCTTAAAGATGGGGTCTTTCTTCGATTGAGCTTGCACTTCAACAAAATCAACAAAGAAAACCGACATTGCACAAGCAACGGCCAGAACGAATCGTGAGTTAAACATATTACCTATCTCCTGCATATTTCCTCATCTAAGGAATCGGCAAACTCCACTTGTTGTTACCGTTAAATATTCCCAAAACAATGGTAAATAGCTCAATTTATCTATTTTACCCGTTAGATTCGGAAAAAGGCAATCGTAATTCTCAGAAGAGTCGAATCCAATGGCCTCAGAAGCAATCCGTATTCCACAAAACCGGCATAATCGTTACTATTTCCGCGAATTACTGTACTTACAAGACTGATTTATATAACTGGATTAAAACGTTGAATCGTCGACAAGCTTTAACTGCAATAGCGTTACTAATTTCACTCTTTGTATGTGATCTGCCTGGCCAGGATAATCCATTACCTGAGTTGACCCTTCAGGAAGCTGCTCCAGCCACGGTTGTCCCCGAAGACTCGCTATCTGAGCTAACTGAATCTGTACTTTCTTTACAAGAAGAAGCGACCTCGCCAGACACTACGTCATCAGAATCGCAACCGCTAACGAATGAACCAAGTGCCCAGCCGGATGGACCTGATGTCCAGGAATATATCGAACCTCGCAGGCTGCGTGATATAGACCTAGATCTATTCGAAAACCGCCTCAAGCTTTTTCGCGGTTTTAAAGAATGGGATACAGACCAAGTAGGTCGTTGGGCGCGAATCGACTACCTCATCTCCTGGAGACGTGGAACAAGAACTCCGTCTCTGGCAACTACAAGCACAGCCGGAACCCCCATTGAGGAAGCAGGGGTGTTAGGACTAAGTTCAACCTCTAATCTACTCGGTAGTAACACGTTAAATGACGAGGCCACTCCAGGCATTCGAGTGGATTTTGGAAGATGGCTCCCGGGAAGCGAAACAGGGATCGGTGCGAGGTTTTATTCTATGTTTGATGCAGGTTCAACCCACACTTTTAACGAAGGTATTGTGTCTCGTCCATTCTTTAATGTCGATGCCGGAGAAAACCAATCACTTCCGATCAACTTTCCGGGAAGTGAGGCGGGCTCTCTAACAGTCAGCTCAGCAGCCAAAATGCTGGGAACCGACGTTTACGTTATGCGTCCATGGAGATCTAGCGGTATCGCTCGCATCAATTTCATCGCTGGGTATCAGTTCAGTCGATTCGACGAATCACTTATGCTCCGTAGTGATTCCACAAATCTAGATGGTCGCAACTCCATTCCTGTTGGCACCCAGTTAGAAGTAACGGATTCGTTTCGGACCAGAAATATCTTTCACGGCGGTTTGATTGGACTTTCCTCCGACATCAACGGAGGTGACTACACTGTTTCTTTCTTAGCAAAAGTTGGACTTGGTAGCGTGAATCATTCCATCGTAACTAGTGGTTCTAGTGTCATCACCGATCCAGGTGGAGGTACCAATACACTCGAGGGACTTCTCGTTCGCAATAGTAATCAGGGTGAGTTTAGTAGCAATCGCTTTACCGCTATCCCAGAATTCAGTGTCCGGTATACCAAACATCTAAACGATTCTCTTGATTTCTCGCTGGGCTATTCTGTTATTTATTGGGGACATGCTGTCCAGCCGGGCAACCAAGTTGATATCAATGTTGATATGACTAATACCACTGGCCAACCTATCATGCCCTTTACCATTGATCATTACTGGGCACAATCGCTCAACATGGGCTTAACCTTCCGTTATTAAGTCCAATTGAATCAGCTTCCTCAATTTGGCAAGCTAGCTAGCTCCAGCCATCTATCGTCACGGCTTACATTACACACCGTGCGAACTTTCTTACCGTCGTCTCACACTCTAAGAAGACAGCATCTTCGTACATAAAATAGTGGGTAGAACCGATGGCATCACCGGTTAAAAAAGCGGGCTAAAGAATCGATGGCATCATCTAGCTGCTCGCTAACAAGCCAGTCATCTTCTATACTCATCTCACCTTCGCCTGAGTTTGCACCAACGATCTTGGCTTTAAGCGAATCATAGTTGGACGATTGAGCTAAGTCATTTAATGTTAGATTGATCGTCTCCACCAGTTGATTTTGATCATCTACGATCATTACATCTCTCAACTGAGCACCCCAGTCATGCCATACATCCGAGTTGCCGTCAGTATCACTGTCTTGATCCTGAAGCCAGGGCAAATCTCTGCCGGCTGTGATCGAAGTATTGCCCGACTCCCTACCAGCCAGATTAATTCCGACAATCTCAACTCCAAGATCCGGATAATTCGTCTCCAGATCTTCCTGTAAAGCATCCAAGTGTCCAAATTGAGCGGAACAATAACTGCAGGTTGCGAGCCCAAAATAGTAAACAGAAATATTTCCGTTCAAATCCCGTGGCGAAACATCGGCCTGAAAGGTTGAGGACGTTGTATTCACATCAGACAGACTAAACTCGGGAACGAGTGTTAAGCCATCGTCTGTATTGCCATCGTCTGTATTGCCATCGTCTGTATTGCCATCGTCTGTATTGCCATCGTCTGTATTGCCATCGTCTGTA
>PAAT01000135.1 GCA_002698965.1 Rhodopirellula sp.
TTGTTCGGATATTACACGTCCTACAGTCGTTATGTCCATCACAAATTCGGATAGTAATTTACTCAGAACAGAGTAATTATACCGATTACAACGCCATTGTAGTGGTCTAAAAGGGGCTTTGCCGTTAGCGGTTTTAAGATAAGTTGATAAATGAATGATTCCGCATTACTGACTTTGACAATATATAACCACTGATAGTTCCCACAAAAACTCATGTTACTTACTATTAATTTAGTTAAGCCTCTGTTTTAGTGTCAATTAATTTAGCTGGTAATCTTGGGCTAAATCGAGTTCGTAATAGTAGTTGATTCAGTTGACTAAACTGCTGAAATCACGAGGCAACGTATGGCAGTGAACGTAAGATGAGCAAATAATGTCATAGACAGGTTATCTGAAGGGAATGGATTTCAGTGCCTTGTTTTTAATCTATCGGCCGAATTGGCGCGATTATCATTTAGACACTACACGCAACGGTTGCTCAGAGATGCCCTATAAAGAACTCTCAATTCTGCTGTCCTGCCACAGCTTGGAAGATTTTCCGACCTACCATGAAGGGGATGATGCAGCGAGCCTGCTCGCTAGCTGGACAGGGCTTTGGCATCCGTTTTTGATTCATGAAGCCCGAGGGATTATTAAGTGGCATCGTGTTGATGATCCTCCCGAAGAACTGCTCGATAAATTAATCGTTGTGCCAACAGCCAGTGCAGATAACTTACAAACAGGTTATTTGCAAAGAGCGGAAGATGCGGGAGCACGAGTCATCAGCCGTCAGACTTGTCGTCAAGAGATCATCCGTTTGGCGTTGGAAGGGCTCGAAGTGCCGTTTATTCCACAGGAGCTAGTCGATGATTTTCTTGCTCTTGGTTACTTCTACCTGCAGATTGAACTGCTAACACGACAAATGCGGTATGCCAGTAATCTTGATGAAATTCATTTTGAGAATACGGTTTGTGAAGCGGCTGGATTTGCAGTAGCGGGTGAGATTAAACAGGCTGAGGAAAAGATTCAGTCCGCCTTTGACTTGCTATCAACCGAGCGTGACCATTACTATTCGGTCGACGCCTATCTCGTGGATGTCAATATGATTGCTGAATCCACCTTGGGGGAGATGTTACGTGAAGAACTAACGGACTCTCCACCTACCAACCTGTTGATTTCCCCGTCGCTCTATCGGGATTTGCAAGAGACGGCGGTAGCTGCCGATCTTGTGCGTCAACGGCTAGCCGATCAGACTTTGAGCGTAATGTGTTGCGAAGCTGAGAATATCCCAAATACAATATTGCCCGCTGAAGCCGTTAGGGAATCATTGCTCACAGGACAACTAGCCTATCAGCAGGCCTTTGGCGATGTGCCAAAAGTGTATGGTCGTAAGGATTTTGGAATCACGCCTAACCATCCACAATGGCTAAAGCAATTAGGGTATGACGGAGCATTGCACTTCCTTTTGGGAGAAGGAAGCTACCCGGAAAGCTCGCAAGCAAAAACTCGCTGGGAAGGAGTGGAGAATTCACAACTTGATTGTATTGCCCGTATTCCTCTTAATGCCAACCGGCATGAAACATTTCTGGGGCTTTCAAATCGACTCGGCGAAACCATGGATATGGATCATGTCGCCACGCTTTGTCTGGCACATTGGCCGGGACAGGTTTTGCCATGGTATAAAGATATGCGCCGAGCAGCCAGGTATACCAATGCACTAGGGCGCTTTGTGACACTGGAAGAATATTTCAGAGACACCGATCTTCCAGGGATGAACGAACGTTTCGAAGGAGATCAGTACCAAGCTCCTTATCTAAAACAAGCGATGATCAAATCTATCTCCAACCCGGTTTCGCGGTCGGTTAGATACTGGCGTCTTAATAACCGTCTCGAATTGCTTGAAGGTTCGAACCTTATGCTAAGTCTGATGGGATCCGAAACGCTCGAAGGTGTAGATTCATCACGCGAACACTTGGCGGGCTTAAGTCAGATTCTTATTGATGAAGAGGTGGAGAGTAGTCTCGAGACACTGGAACAAACTGTGACCGAGCTTGAAATGCAGATCGGACTGGCTTTGGCAGCAGCTGTTCCTCGCGACGGGGAGGCGATTCCGGGGACCATAGTCTTTAACCCCTATGGTTCAACTCGGCGACTTGATGTGGACAATGCAGATTTATTGAATATTCCCGCTCTCGAAAAGCCAATTTACGCGGCAGCTTCGAGTGGAGATGTAAAACAGGTTGTCGTTGATACACCGTCGCTTGGATTTACATGGTTATCGGCCGGTAAAAAACGTGAAAAATCCGGGCCGGTTATCGCGGACAAGAACATTCTTAAAAACGACTTTTTTGAAGTGCTTGTCAACGAAACAAGCGGAGGTATCCAGTCAATTAATTCGTATGACGCACCTCGCCACAATCGGGGGTCATTTCAGTTAGCATATCGACGACCGGTGCGTAAGAAGTCGGGGCGTCCGGCCGAAGTGGATGATTTAGCGAACTATTCGGTGATGGCGGCTGACTCCGTTGAGGTTACCGCAAGCACTTCGGTGTATGGTGAAATTACGGTAGTCGGTCGTATCATGAGTCGGGCAGGGGACCTACTTGCTCGATACACGCAAGTACTCTCCTTGCGACGTGGCTCACGAGTCTTGAATCTTGATATTGAGCTGGAGATTGAGGAGCAACCCAAGAACAATCCATGGAATTCATATTATTGCCTGCGTTATGCCTGGGATAATGAGGCGGCAAGTGTTTACCGTACGGTCAATGATGTACGCCAACGTGCTTCAGGGAGTCGTTTAGAAGCCCCTCAGTATCTGGAAGTGGAATCAGAGAAGAAGACAGCTCTTTTAACAGGTGGTTTGCCGTTTCATCGACGTGTCGGACGTCGATTTCTGGATTCTATCTTGATAGTTAGTGGTGAGACGAACCGCCGGTTCCAACTGGGGATCGGTTTAGATCTGCCTCAGCCGGTGCATTATGCGCGGCAGTTCGGAATGAAGCCAATCGTGGTCAATGAAACTGCGGCCCCGCCAGCCGGCCAGTCCTCCAGTTCTTTGTTACATGTCGATGCCAAGAATGTAATTGTTACACGCTGGGAGCCAATGCATGAAGATAATCTGTTAGTAGGTTACAAAGTCCGTCTTATGGAGAGTGCAGGACGGCCCGTGCGTGCAAGATTAACGAGTTGTCGGGCGGTCACGGCTGCAACCCAGTTTAAGCTAAATGGTGAAAAGATTGCCGAGTGTGATCTGGATGAAGGACGAGTTGTTTTGCAGTTAACCGCCAATGAATGGGTTGAGTTAGAGGCCCGGTTCTAACATGGCTCAAGCCAGATAACCAAAAAGGTATCTCATGATTGTGACAATTGATGGACCGGCCGGAGCAGGGAAGAGTACCGTAGCCCGAATGCTTGCCCAAAAGCTCGACTTTGACTTTCTGGATACGGGAGCGATGTATCGTTGTGTGGTATTGCAGGGTAGACGGCAGAAAGTGGATTGGAAAGATGAGGATGGGTTAGCACAAATTGCGAATGAGCTCGTTCTTGAGTTTGATGGTACACTCGTTTTACTTGACGGAGAGGACGTGGGTTCCGAAATCCGCTCGCCTGAAGTCACGGCATTAATTCATTATGCGGCTGACAATTTGAAGGTTCGAGAAGCAATGGTCGCTTTACAGCGAAAATTGGCTTCCGAAGATGATGTGGTGACCGAAGGGCGAGATCAGGGTACCGTGGCATTCCCAGAGGCGGAATGCAAGATCTTTTTGTCAGCGAGTGCCGAGGAACGAGCGCGTCGGCGAGTCGAACAAATGCGGCAGGCCGGTCAAGACGTCACAACTGAAGAAATACTGGAACAACAGAATCTCCGCGACCGGCAGGATGAAGCTCGTGAAGTAGGGGGGTTGAAGGCTGCTGCGGATGCTCTGCACGTGATTACCGATGGTATGCGTCCATTTGAAGTTGTTGAGCACTTGGAACGACTGGTTCGTATTCGTAGGTAACACCCATTGCTGAGCATGTTATAGTAATCTAAGTTTGAGATCGGCTGCTCTCTAGTTTTCAGTCGTAGGAATTTTCGCAGCATTTATGGCAGATTCGAAAACAACACGTAAACCCCTGGGAAAATTTCTGTGTTATACCGTGTTCCGGTATCTTTTCCGCCTAGCTGGTTTATTACTTTTTAAGTACCACTGCATTGGGCGTCATTATCTTCCGAAGTCCGGTGGCGCTATTATCTGTGCAAACCATCAGAGTCACTTAGACCCACCACTTGTTGGGATGGCTCCGTCTCGGCATTGTATTTATCTGGCGCGTAAGACACTTTTTAAGAACCCTGTTTTTGGGTTCGTTATTTCCATGCTTGATGCGATTCCACTGAATCGTGATGGAATGGGTATAGAAGGGATCAAGTCAACACTAAGAAAACTGAAGGCGGGTGAAGCTGTGGTGATGTTTCCGGAAGGAACAAGAACCAAGACGGGGGAATTGCAGAATCTCAAGAGTGGTTTCATTACCTTGGCACGCCGGTCCAAGGTGCCTTTAATACCCTGTGGTTTTGTCGGTGCCTATGATTGTCTTCCGCGAGGTGGAAAGCTCCCCTGTCTGGAAAGAATTCGTTGCGTGTACGGTCCACCAATTTCAGCCGAGCAAGTTAGTGAAATGACCGACGAAGCGATCATCGAATTGCTTACATTGCGTATGCGGAATTGTATTCGGCAAGCAGAGATTAGTCGCGCCAGCTAGGCTATTTCTCCAGTCGACGAGCAATGACATGGTGGTCTAAAGGCGTAATCTTGACATTGCTGGGCTGCTCGGTCAGTAGGATATCATGCTTCTTTTGTTTTGGTGTGGTAAAAGAGAACTGAATCGCAAATGCTCCCACCTGAACGCCGTGCCCGGTGTATACGGGAGGCCAGAAGTCTTCGCCGCGGCTGGCCAAAGTTCGGGCGAGCATTCGGGTAGCTCGGCCTGAGAAACCACCTACCACCATTTCCAGTCGTCCTAGAGCTTCACGGTGGATATAAAACACCATGGCAGCATCCTCTGTTTCCTCATTCCAACGAACCATATCCCAGGTTCCGTCTTCTTTCTCGTACATGATCCCAGGTGTCTGAGAAAGTTCAGATTTTGAGAGTTGCGTTCCAGCCATGCATGATTCAGGTTTTAGATCACTGTCGCGATACCGCAGCATGAACGGACAGCTCCGTTCGACACCTGCTGCGACGCTGGATTGATCCTTAAATGGTTCGCAGCCAAATGTGGTGGCCATGATGTGTTCAACCACGGGATTACTTTTAACCGAGCCTAATCCAATTAGACCTCGGTCAGAACTAAATTGTGTGAAGGCATCATAGACTTCAGCGCTACGTCGGAAGACTTCAGCCTGGTCCTCTTCCGAGGGACTCCAAACCAAGGATTGCTGAAGTAAATCAGGGTGTGGAATCGGCTCAGAGTCATTCATCTTGGAGGTTCCTCCAAGGGAAGAGATTCCATTAAGTAATTCACCCATGAGCAGCGAGTCCGAAGCAACGAGCCAGGCACCATGTGGGCCGTCGCCGTCGTCGTGAAAACGACGAATGCCACAACAGATTTCAATACGCTGACGGCGTGCCAGTATTTCCCAGAAGTTCTCAGACTCTACCGCAAACAGCGCGCCAGGTAATTGATCGGCGTTCGCATAGCCATGCTCGACAAGATAATCACAAAGCCGCGATAACGCTTTCAGCGGTATGTATTTGACTTCGTTTTTTAGTAGAGCTGAAACCTGATGCCGGTCGAGTCCCGTATATTCGACGATTGCCTTTACCGTTCCCGGACGTTTTTTGGGGTCAGGTATATGGCCCAGAAGTTCTGCGAGTCGAAAGGAATATTGCATGGCGGTGGTTTGCTTAAAGGACGCTAGATGAGGCTAACGAAGGAATGTGTCGCATGGAGGCATTTTAGCAGCACGCGAACATTTCATGTTGAAGAATCTGGACCTTTAAGCGGCCTTAGTGGCGGTTTCATTGCCACTAATGTTGATTCTGGCCTGTTCCACGTCTTTAATCATAAGTGAAAGTTCACCAGACAGTGGCGACCAAACGGCCTGCAGGTTTCCACAATAGAAACGTCTTCCATCGTAGTGACCGTTTGAAAGGAGGATAACCTCCTGTAGTTCCATCGTGGCATCCGCTCCATTGTCTAAAAAAAAGTCGATGACGCGAGCTCTGATTGATTCGGTTAGCTGCATGTGGTCGATGATCAAAATGGAAATGGAAACAAACGGTAGGCCTTATCGGTTTCGGGCTTTCCAACCCGAACTATCTAGTTTTTGAGACATTGGGCGAATAGATTGACCAAGTTTCCTATCTTCTCAACAAAAAACGCCCGTTGAATTTAATCAACCGGCGTTTTCACATGAAAGCGGATGGGCTGGGATTCGAACCCAGGGTACGCGTCAACGTACAGTAGTTTTCAAGACTACCGCCTTCGACCACTCGGCCACCCATCCTGAGAGACTTGCAGGATCGACCTGCCACTCGTTGTGTTGTTATCGGCTGAATGAACGGAAAAATCAAGAAGGGGCAGAGACTAAATTACCAAAACCTTAAGCCTGTATTCTCCAGCTAGCGTGGTTGGTAACGATGGGTAGGGACGGGTCTGCCCGGACGGAAACATTGCGTCTCTCCGAACTCAACGGTTCCCTTTATAGCTGTCACGGATAAATTTACACAATCCTGTACCAAGTCGGCTAAAATTTCCGGCGCAATTGCCACTCGGGCATTCACAATAATATCGGCCTGTGTCACTTGACGGTTGCTAGCCAAAGAAATTTGGGCGGGGGTGTCCCCGCTGATGAGGTTTGCCACGGCGTGCGCCGCATCTCCGACCCCAATCGTTTTGAGATGCGCTGTTTCAGCATTGAGCTCTGCAAGTCGGATTCGCATGCGTTCGATGAGATCCAACAATAGTGCATCCAGTTCAAAGGCTGGAATGGCGGTTACTTTGAGGCTGCTATTGAGCCATCCAAGCTCAGCTTCCCCTTCGGCATAAATATCGTAATCGAGTTCCAG
Source organism: Rhodopirellula sp. (assembly GCA_002698965.1). Taxonomy (GTDB): domain Bacteria; phylum Planctomycetota; class Planctomycetia; order Pirellulales; family Pirellulaceae; genus UBA721. The sequence goes on from PAAT01000135.1 coordinate 7,035, forward strand.
AATCCGATTTCCATATTCCCCCGGCTTCTCCATTTGTTTCAGCAGTTGCTGCATTCCGTCCCCGGTTTTAGCGGAGATCTTGACGACTGGAATGTCGGGATGTTTTTCGGCAAGCAATGATTCCAACTCCTCGATCTCATCGCTGGTAAGCTCGTCAATTCGATTGAGGATGAGAAAGTCTGCTTCTTCAAGTTGCTTTTCGAAGATATAGGCTGCTTTTGGGGAGAAGCCCGAGTTGGCCTCCCCTTTTAGGATTCGGCGACCATGGCTGGGTTTGAGAATGACGCCATAGGGAGCAACTTCAAACTGATCCTGATGTAAATGTTTAAGAGGCTGAATAACGGTGGCCACCAAATCGGTACAACTGCCAACCGGTTCAGCGATGATTACATCGGGATAGTGCTCGGCGCTAAGTTGAGAGGTAGTAGCCGTCAGTTCATTAAAGTGGCAGCAAAAGCAAGCTCCGGCAACTTCCCCGACATCAAAACCCTGATTCCGCAAGGTGTGGGTGTCGACGAGATCGGAGGCCTGGTCATTGGTAACGATCCCGACTTTAAGCCCCTGAGCTTGATAGAGTGTAGCCAGTCTTCCAATGGTCGTCGTTTTACCGGCCCCCAAAAATCCGCCAATCATTACAAATCGCATGGTCATGGTTGTTTGCTCCTTTTGGTCAATGCGTCGTGTTATCNGGAACNGNTTCCCGCATCCAGCATTTCCAAAAAGNNTCTCATTAGTGGAGCGTTATCGTGCCATGTTCTCGCCGAAACGATATTTCCATCGACGACGGTTTCCTGATCCACATAATTTCCTCCACCCTGCTCAGCATCCATGGCACACTTGGCAACGGTCGTTACATTGCGACCGTTGATGATACCGGCTGATGTGAGGATTTCGATACCATGGCAGACACTGGCAACTGGTTTACCGGCATCGTGAATAGCCTTCACCACGCGGTTTAGATCTTCGTCATAGCGAATATACTCGGGAGCGCGCCCACCTGAAATGAAGATACCGGCATAATCGTCCGGATGAATGTCCTTGAACGCAACGTCAGCTTTGATGAAGTAAGCAGGTCGTTCCTGAGTAATATCCCATGGAATACTGGAATCTGGTGGGATTTCGTGCAGTACGGTGTGATATAGACGGGCTTCCGGGCCGGCGACGATAACTTCATAACCAGCCTCCTTCAGACGAAAGAAGGGGTAAAACGTATCGAGAGCTTCAGTAGCATCTCCTAACGGCATCAGTACTTTTGCCATGGTTCACCTGTGATCAAAGTTGTGAGTCTTCAGCGGTAACAACACCGGAGTGCTGTCTGTGGAAGTAATTATGGCATAAAAAAAAGGCCGTGAATACCAAGTGGTATTCACGGCCGTGGCGTGTAGCTAAGTCAAACCACAGTCGAACTAAGAATCTTAGATTCCATATCCGTTGTGGTACTCTTTACGAACAATGTGAGCGACTTCTGGCGCATTGGTTGGCACCATGTTTTTCGCATCCCATTCGATCTTCTTACCATCAGCATACACAGCGAGGTTGCCCAGAAGGATCGTTTCGGTAAGAGGTCCGGCGTAGTTTGGGAAGTTGGAGATCGGAGCCGGTCCACCTTTGATGGCGTTTGCCAATTCGGTGAAGTGACCTGGGGATTCCGGAAATTCGACTTCCTGACTGACATCGCCGACCAAGGTGAATTTGTCACCCTCAAGTACACCCGTGTGACGAGCGTCCTGACCATAATCGCCAGGTGAGAAGAATGAACCCTTGTCACCAACAATCAGTGAGCCGGTGTTCAGCAGACGGGCGTAAGCCTTCGTGTCAGCAACGATTTCTTTCCCATTCTTATCCTTAAACTGACTGCGTTTTGGGAACAGTGCACGATCTGGTTTTTCACCACCATCGTACCAGTACATGGTCAGAGCAGGACGCCCTTTGTATTCCGGGAATTCAAAGGTGATCTTGCACTTTGCCGGATAAGTTTCTTTGTTGTGACCACTGGTTTCAGCTACCACGCTGGTGGGGTCAAACAGGTCGAGTCCCATAAAGGGCATGTTTAAAGTATGGCAAGCCATGTCTCCCAGTGCACCAGTTCCGAAGTCCCACCAACCACGCCACTTAAACGGGGTGTAGGACGGGTGGTAGGGACGATGCTTTGCAGGACCCAGGAATTCTGGCCAGTGAATGTGGTCAGGAATGGCGGGAGTGTCTGTTGGACGTCCGCCACCTTGAGGCCAAACCGGTCGATTTGTCCATACGTGTACTTCCTTGACGGTTCCTACCAGCCCATTACGAAGGAGGGCAGCACTACGACGAAGGTTGCTGGACGCTGTCCCTTGGTTACCCATTTGAGTCTGAACACCAGCTTCTTTTGCCAGGTCGCCAAGATGACGAGCTTCCTGAATGGTGTGAGTCAGAGGCTTCTGAGTGAAAGTATGCTTTTTAGCCTTGAGGGCGAGAGCAGCGGCAGGAGCGTGATTGTGGTCAGGCGTACTTACCGTAACTCCGTCAAAGCTGTCGACTGCTTCCTCAAACATCTTGCGATAGTCATGGAACTTTTTCGCTTTGGGCCATTTATCGGCCGCTTTGTTTAGGTTGCCGTCATCGATATCACAGATTGCGACGATTTCACCATGACGAGCAGCATCATTGGAATCGCTGGTACCTTTACCACCGACCCCGACACAGGCCCATCGGATCACTTCATTGGCAGACGTGCTTGCTTTTAGCTCTACTCCGCTGGCAGCAAAGAATCCAGTACTTGCTGCTGCGGTAAGCTTCATGAAGTCACGTCGTTGTTGACGTTTAGTCATTCTAAAAACCCCTTCGAGTGTTCGAATTAGAATTAATACTTATAAATTTGAGTGCGATGTATTAAAGCGTACACCCTAATGAAAGCAAGTTCAATTTGTAGGAATAAAAAAACTGCTGCCGGTAGGCCTGTCTATCTAATTAAACTTTTCCGTTGCAGGCTTGTCTTGCTTGGACAGACCACATCGGTTTCCGATGGTTTTTCCAGTCCGGTATTTTCTAAAGAGTTGAATGACAAAATGAAGACATAGCGTGCATACATGGTATTGTGAGTAGAGCATCTGGCTGTGAACAAAGGGGAATATGATGAGTCGCCTAATGGTTATCGGATCCATTAATCTCGATTTAGTGCTTGAAACAGACACGTTACCTTCGCCGGGAGAGACTGTTCTGGGAGGAAGGTTTTCGCGAGTTAATGGAGGGAAAGGGGCAAATCAGGCTGTCGCATCAGCTCGAGGGGGGAGTTCAGATTCGCCGGATGTTGTATTTTTGGCGGCCGTAGGCGATGACGATTTCGGGCGTAGTGTTGTTCAGGATTATCAGAATGAACCTTATCTGAATGCGTCTTTAATTGTTGAAAAAAAGGGGTTCGCCACAGGTGTTGCCGCTATTCTTGTAGATCAGCAGGCCGAAAACATGATCTGTGTTGCCCCCGGGGCGAATGCAGCGTTATCCGTTACCGATGTAGAAGGCCTAGCAGATGAGCATTTTGAGAACGTAGCAGTCCTGTTGGTTTCCATGGAAGTTCCACTCGATACGATTAATGCGGCAGTCAAGCGAAGTAAAGCAGGCGGAGCAACGATTATCCTCAATCCAGCTCCTGTTGTACCTGGATTAGCTGAACATGGGGTTATGAATCATGTGGATATCCTTACCCCTAATGAGCATGAAGCTAGCCAGTTATCAGGAATTGAGATTCAGGATGTTGCATCAGCCGTGGAAGCTGCCCGGGTAATCATCCGTAAATTTGGAATTGCGAGAGTGGTTATTACGAGGGGGTCTGATGGAGTTGTTGTTGTTGATGGCGACGGTCAGTTTTTCGAGGTCGCGGCGCCCCAGGCAGAGGCTGTGGATACGACCGCTGCCGGCGATTGTTTTAATGGGGTCTTAGCAGTTCAATTAGCTTCAGGTACGGTGTTTTCGGAGTCGGTGTCGTTAGCGGTGCAGGCGGCCAGCTTGAGCGTCACGCGTCGAGGTGCCCAAACTTCCTTGCCTACAATCGCAGAGTTTGCAGGGCATTCCACCAATTGATGCTAACTTGGTCTTCTTTTCTATTGTATTGCGGCAACATCCCGCCCTTCCTAGAATGGTTATTTCCCCGACGGCTTATTGTTCGGTAAAGAATGAATTCAGGCTTAAAAAATATCGCAATTCTCGGTTCGACCGGTAGTATCGGTCGTAGCACGCTGGAGGTTGTGCAGGCATGTGCCGAGCGATTTCGTGTGGTTGGGATTACGGGCCACTCCAATTTGGAACTGCTTGCTCAGCAGACAGCTGAATTTGAACCGGCTGTCGTTGTTGTTTCAGATCAATCACAGATAAATAATCTACAATTGTCAGATTTCAGCCGGACAAAGGTATTGTCGGGGCAGGAAGGCATTGTTGAGTTAGTAACACGAGACGATGTTGATATCGTCGTTTCTGCGATCGTTGGAAGTGCCGGGCTACGAGGTACATGGGCTGCGATTGAAGCCGGAAAAACGATTGCCTTGGCCAACAAAGAAACACTGGTTACAGCCGGGCCATTGGTCATGCAATTGGCTAGTGATTGCGGTGTATCAATTCTTCCGGTAGACAGCGAACACAGTGCAATTTTTCAAGCGATGTGTGCAGGTCGAGAAACAGAAATTGCCAGAGTAGTTTTGACGGCTAGTGGTGGCCCCTTTAGAAATCATACGCTTGAGCAGTTGGAAAACGTCACTGTTCAAGAAGCTTTGGCTCACCCCACTTGGGATATGGGACCTAAGATCACTGTTGATTCGGCGACCATGATGAACAAAGCGTTGGAAATTATTGAGGCTCGCTGGTTGTTCGGGTTATCAATCGACAAGATTGATGTTGTCGTTCATCCGCAATCGATCGTGCATTCGATGGTCGAATTTTGTGATGGCAGTGTGCTGGCTCAAATGAGCCCTCCAGATATGAAGCTTCCCATCCAATATGCGTTGTCCTATCCGCAGCGTTGGGAAGGGCCGGCTGCGAAACTGGATTTATCAAAAACATTCAAATGCGATTTTATTCCACCCGATTATGAGCGATTTCCGGCTTTGTTGCTGGGGCGTGAAGTAGCTGAACGTGGTGGAACTTGTGGGGCGGTATTAAATGCTGCTAACGAATCAGCGGTTGCCGGTTTTCTGCATGGGCGGTTAGAATTCACTCAGATCGTTTCGGCTTGCCGTGACGTATTAAATCATCATGACTACGACCCGAACCCGGATTTAGAGCGAGTTATAGAACTTGATCGCTGGGCTCGAGAGGAGATATTACGTTGGAAACCTTAATTGCCGCGTCGTTTGACGGGTTCTTGGAAGGTGCATGGAACATTGGCAAAGTTCTGATTGGACTTGGCTTTGTCATTTTTGTTCATGAGCTTGGCCACTTTCTAGTTGCTAAAGCCTGTGGTGTACAGTGCGACAAATTTTACGTTGGTTTTGACGTGCCTATAAGAATTGGGCCCCTCAGATTGCCAGGAGCTATTTTTAAGGTCCAGTGGGGAGAAACAGAATATGGTATCGGAACGATTCCACTTGGTGGTTACGTCAAAATGCTGGGGCAGGATGATAATCCGAATCAGGCCGAAGAAGAAGCTTCCCGGATTCGCACCGTAAATGAAGACGGCGAAGAAGTCTTGAATCCCCGGAGTTATCCAGCCAAAAACGTTCCTCAACGTATGGCGATCATTTCTGCCGGGGTGATTATGAACCTCATTTTCGGGATACTAATGGCCGCGGTTGCCTACAAGATTGGAACACCGATTCAGCCTGCCGCGGTGGGAGGCATAACTTATGGATCGCCGGCATGGAAAGCAGGGTGGAAATCAGGTTATGACCTTGTTGGTTTCAGTGATGATGACGAAGACAGTTTCTTCTATCGCTATACGTGGGACTTGAGATATGCGGTGTTTGGTGCCGGTATGGAAGGTTCTAAAGCAGTCCCGTTTCGAGTCGTTGATCGTCAGGGTCAAAAGCGGACCAGTCACGTTCTTCCGGTGCAGATGAGTAATGATGGCAAACAGCGGGCTGTGGGCATACTGAGTGCAACGAACAGCACGGTTGCCGACACAACAACCTCTGTCGACTCGAAAGGAGAAGAGGTTGAATCAGTACTAATGCCAGGTGACGAGGTTATCGAGGTGGAAGGCATTGCCATTTCATTTGATGGTTATGGGCCGAAAGAGAAGCGACAACGGTTAGGATGGGAAGTTCGGGAGGCTTTCGCTAAAAATCCCGGAAAGTCGATAAAAGTCAAAGTGCTAAGAACAGGATCGGAGGTCGTTCTGACCATACCGCCGATGAAGATGAATGGTCCGGGCTTTGTTTTAGGAATCGGGCCGATTACTTCCTTTCAGGAAGGAAGCAAAGCAGTTGAACTGGGCTTCCAGCTAGGTGACGTGATTGAAAAGGTAAATGGTGTCAAGCTTGACACCGTTGGCGCAATCCAATTGCCACAGTATCTAGACGCCTTTGATGGGCAAGCAGTGACTTTTAGTGTGCGACGTGGTTCGGAAGCGGAAGCATCGCTGGTGGACATTACGGTTCCAGATTTTGAAAGCGGTGTGACTCATTTGGCTCGTGTTCCAAACGCTGTGGGATGTCTGACTTCGCTGGGACTGGCTTATAGTACCAGCCATCTTGTGACCGCCTCCTCAGTACCTGAGGTTAAAGTTGGTGACGAATTAGTCGCAACTCAGTATGTCCAGCGGGCAGAGTCGGCCCCCGGCGAGAATATTGATAGTGAATTGCTACCCGTTGAAAGTATGTCGCAGTACTGGACTTGGTTTTACGTTCATAGCAGTTCGCAGTCGGCTCAAACAACGTTTAGAACAAAATTGATCTTTGAACGAGAAGGTTTGAGTGAACTGGTCGAGATAGTACCTGAGTGGGTAGCGGTGGAGGGGTATTTCCAGCCCTCCCGCGGAGTTGCATTTAATCCTTTAATGCGTGTTCATCAGGTTGACGGTTTGGGAGAAGCAGTGTCTCAAGGGTGGATTCGAACGAAGCAGGATCTGCAAAACGTGGGGCAAACCCTTGGTTGGATTGCTGACGGGACGGCTTCCGTGCGGGATCTTGGTGGGCCCGTCATGATTATCAAGGTCGCGAAAGATGAAGCATCCCAAAGTGTGACTCGCTTACTTTTGTTCCTGACAATGCTAAGTGCCAACCTCGCGATTCTGAACTTTTTGCCGATTCCGGTGCTGGACGGCGGACACTTTGTGTTTTTGACCATTGAGTTAATTACACGTAAGCCGGTCAGTGAACGCATACAGGGAACCTTATCGGTGATGTTCATGTTCCTGTTGCTGGGCTTCATGCTGTTTGTCGTGTTTAACGATATCATTAGAATATTTTTATAGAAACATCTGTGTTATAGGTTTCCACCGAGTCGGAAATGATAGCTGATGACATTAAAATAGTATTGTTCGATGCTGTGGGGACGGTAATGTTTCCTCAGCCAGATATCGCTCAAGCCTATGTCGATATTGGCAGCCGTTACATCGACGATTTGGAGCAAGAGCAAGTGTTAAGTCGCTTTAAACAGGTATTCTCCCAAGTCTTTAGTGCGGAGAATTCTCGGATACCTGTCACCGAAGAATCGACGCTTGCTGCATGGGTAAAAGTCGTCGAAGGTACGTTTCCTGACTTTAAAGCAGCGGGCGGAGAACTCTTTCAGGAACTATGGGATCATTTTGCTTCCAGTCAAGCATGGCGCGTTTACGATGACGTCAAGGACTGTTTTAAGCGGTTGTCGAGCCGTGGATTCCAACTTGGCATCGCCTCTAATTTTGATAGTCGCTTGGAAGGGATCGTTCAGCGTGATTCGGTTCTGAGTCAGGTGCAGTACGTCTTTCATTCGGCTCATTTAGGCTGGAATAAGCCGGCTAGAGGCTTTTGCCACGGTATCACTCAGCGGCTTGCCGTACCGGCGAAGCAAATTGTGTTGATCGGTGATCGGTTAGATAACGATATCCAACCAGCATTAGAGGCAGGTTGGCAAGGTGTTTGGATTGATCGGACTTCAACGGGTGCCGGGATAGCGGCGATGGAATTGCCGGAAGTGTCTAGAATTGTGACTCTCGACGATTTGTGCTAAATAGCTTCAATGAAAGTTTAGCGGTCTCGGTTTAAGCGGCATCCCGTTGGTTATCTTCAGCCGATACCTGTCCGTCTTTTAGGGCTACGACGGTGATCTTATTTTTGCGAGCATATTCCGTGACATCAGCTTCATTAATGATGATCGTGTGTCCGGCTTCAATTGCCAGACAATTACCACCGGCCTTTTTAATTGCTTCGAGCGTGCCTACCCCGACAGCTGGGACATCAAACCGACTGTCTTGTTGTGGCTTGGCGACTTTCACAACGGTGAAGCCACCTTGCTTACACAATTCGCCAGCTCGTTGGATACAGAGATCGGTGCCTTCGACGGCTTCCACGGCGAGCACAGCCTGGTTTTTGACAACAACCGTTTGTCCAACATCTAGGCCCCCCATTTGTTTGGCGATTCCCCAACCAAACTGAATGTCGAGTTCTTGCGATTTTGATAGTTTGGAGTCGGTTAGGTTGCCTAGCTTCACGAGTATCTCCGGGGCGAAATAGGTGGCCGGAAGCACTGAGACTCCATGCCGCTCAAATAGATTTACAAATGCCAATAGGAAGGTGTCGTCTTTACGGTCTTTTTTCTTGGTGATTACAAAGTCGTAGAACATCCGTAATGAGGCCCTGTCCGGGATGTAGTCGAGCCAGGCAAATTTCCGAAAGAACTTGACCTTGTGGATTTTGCCGGCGAAGGTGATATGTTGGACATTGTGTTGTTTGAAGAAACGAATCGCCATACCAACTTTGCCAATCGGACCCATCGTGAATTCATCACACTCTTTCGCCAGTTCCGGGTCCACATGTCCCTTAATTCCGACCCCGATAACACGGTACCCCTGTTTCTTGAGGCTGCGGGCTACGATGACAGGGTATTCTCCCCAGCCGGCCATTAATCCAACAGCTTCAGCGTCTAACGGGGCTTCTGATGTTAATGCTGGGATACTGTTCACGGTTAGGCTGCATCCTGCTGTGTAGAATCGGATGATTCGGTGAGGGCATTCAGCTGCTTTTCAAGCTCCCGTACGCGTTTGAGCATATCAGGAAGTTTACCCAGTGCTGCCGTTTCTCGCATGAATTTGGCGGCATTGCGAGCTGGCGTGCCAAAGTAATTGTCTTGTTTAACATCGCTAATAACGCCGCTTTGTGCGCCAATCATTGTTTGAGGGCTAACTACTACGTGGTCAGCAATTCCGACCTGACCACCCATCACGACATAGTCGCCGGTGATTGAGCTTCCAGCAATACCTACCTGGGAACAGATGAGATTGTGTTTCCCAATTTGGCAGTTGTGTGCAATCTGAACCAGATTATCGATCTTGGTTCCATAGCCGATTCTAGTGCTGCCGAATGTTCCGCGGTCGATACAGCTGTTAGCACCTATTTCTACTTCGTCTTCAAGGACAACAAATCCAAGTTGATTTGATAGCAGGTGTTTTCCTGATGAGGAGTCGTACCCGAAGCCATAGGGCCCAAGTTTACAACCAGCATGTAAGATACAGCGGTTGCCGATTTGCGTATTATCGTAAATGGTCACATTTGGGAAGATAATGACCTGATCGCCAATCGTTGTGCCATCCATGACGACACTGTTTTCGAGAATGCAACTCTCGTCACCTACAGTTACGTTGTCCCCGACAATAACTCCGGCAGCAATGGTGATGTCCTTCCCGAGTGTTGCAGTGGGGCTCACCGTAGCGGACGGGTGAATCCCTTTGGTCGGCGGCTTCATCATTTTCCGGAAGAGTCGAACGGTTTGAGCGAAAGCAGAAACAGCATTTTCAACTCGAATAGTCATCTTGTCTGATTCAGGTAGGTCCTGACTGACAATGGCAGCTTGAACGTCTGAGTCCTCGAATTCCCGGAAATGTGTTTCGTCACTGACAAATGTAAGCCAATCTGATTTGCATTCCCGAATGGGCCCCACATCGGCAATGACAAAGTCGGGATCGCCGTCGAGTTTTGCCGACAGTATTTCCCCGATTTGTCCCAGCGTTATTTCTTGCCTTGTCATCCTTTGCGGAATCCTTTGCTCTTTTAAAGATAGGAAGTTCAAGCTGAAGAATAATCTAGCGAAATTGGTCAATTGCTCCAATATGAACCACCGCGAATTTGAATGGTTCTGTAGAGAAAAGCAAGGAAGAGGAAAGTCCAGAGAGATGAGCTTTAGAGTTAATCTGGTACAATGTCTTTGCTGCTCTGAAGGAGGGCAGTATAGTTTATTGGCTTTATGAACTCTTTATTCGTTTCACTAGGTAATTGTCATGCAGTCTGTTCGTTTCTTAATTGTTCTGCTAGTTGGTGTTTTTCATGTCAATTTGTCGATGGCGGAAGATTGGCCGCAATGGAGAGGTCCAACTCGAGACGGGGTTTGGCACGAGACAGGGATTATTTCAAAATTTAAATCAGATGAGATTCCACTGAAATGGCGAGTACCTGTAGGTTCTGGCTATAGTGCTCCGACAGTGGCTGGTGGATTGGTATTTCTCACAGACCGAATAGCAGAACCTGTTCAGATCGAACGTGTTTTGTGTTTTAACGAGCAAACGGGCGAAACCGTTTGGGAATACACCTATGAGTGTGCCTACAAGATTGGCTATACCGCGGGGCCTCGCGCTGCAGTTACGGTAATTGACGGGAAAGCGTATGCTTTGGGGGCGATGGGTCATTTCCATTGTTTCGAAGCCGAAACGGGTAAAGTGTTGTGGCAACATGACTTGAATATTGAATACGAGATTCAAATGCCAATCTGGGGGATTGCCGGTTCTCCGTTAATCGTGGATGACATTGTGATTGTGCAACTTGGAGGCAAAGAGGCAACGATTGCCGGGTTTGATATTGAGAGTGGTAAGGAACGCTGGACGGCCCTCAAAGAACGGGCCTGTTATGCCTCGCCTTTACTGATTGAACAGGCTGGTAAGCAGGTCGTTGTTGTTTGGACAGGTGATTCTGTGGCCGGCCTATCTCCGAAAACAGGGGAAGTCCATTGGCAGCATTTGTGGCCGCCAAGCCGTATGCCGATTGGTGTAGCAACGCCAGTCAAATCCGGTAACCAATTGTTCCTGACCAGTTTTTATGATGGATGCATGCTGATCGATCTAAATCAGGATGCATTGGCCATTAAAAAACGATGGCAGAAGACAGGGGAAGATGAACGTCATACGGAAGGCATTCACTCAATTATTAGTACTCCGATTATCCTCGGTGGTCATGTTTACGGAGTCGATAGCTATGGTGAACTGCGGTGTCTGGACCTCAAAGATGGATCGCGGGTTTGGGAAGATCAGACAGCTACACCACGAGCTCGCTGGAGTACCATCCACTTTGTTAAAAATGGTAAAAATGTTTGGATGTTTAACGAACGAGGCGAGCTGATCATTGGTAGACTGTCGCCGAAAGGTTTGACTGAGATTAGTAGAGCTAAATTGATTGATCCGACAGAAGACCAGTTACGTCAACGTAATGGCGTCTGTTGGAGTCACCCTGCCTATGCCAACAAGCATGTCTTTGCCCGAAGTGATAAATATCTGGTCTGTGCGAGCTTAGCAGCCGAAGAATAACAGGCATAAAATGAGTTAAATTGGGGGTGGCGAAGAGGCAGACCCTCGGTGTAGAATTTGAGTTTACAGAGCGGGTGTTAATGCTCGCTGTAATCGATGCAATTTAATTGATGTTGAAAGGTAGGCACGAAAACCGTGGTCAAAGTAATCGTTCGCGACAAAGAGACGATTCAGGAAGCTGTACGTCGTTTTGGTAAGTTGGTAATGCGAAGTGGTCTCAAGAAAGAGATGCGTCGCCGTAAGTTCTACGAAAAGCCAAGTGATATTAAACGACGGGCTCGACTGCGGGCTGAACGCCGAGCTCAAAAATCTCGGCTAGGCTAGGTTTTCAGCATTGTTGTTGATATAGATAAAAGGCTGTTCCTGATTGGAATGGCCTTTTTTATTGGTTTGACTCGGCCGATGTGCCTTTAGTGAGGTCTTCAGCTTTCCGTGTGATTACCATCATGATCACAGCTGCTGCGATGACCGCTCCCGCGAGTTCGATCCGTCCTGACCCTGAGGTATCGGCCCAAGTTTTTTTCTCAAATGCTGCTTTAAACAGGGTTGGAAGGGCACCAAGCATTACACCTGTAAGTGTTGCCAGCAATTGATGCCGATAGTGAGTTAACAACCACTTTAAGACGCGACTAAAGAGGATCAGTCCCACCAAGGCGCCGCAGGCAAAAATTCCGAGTTCGATGATGGCTGATACCCGCTCGTCGGCGTCGAACAGATTCTTGGGGAGCCTGACAATATGGTGATAGATTCCCAGAATCATCAAAATTAGAGAGCCGCTGATTCCAGGCAAGATCATGGCACTTATGGCAATGGCAGCGCAGATAAAGATAGAAAGTTGAGACGGCGCCGTGGCCGCTTTGGTTATTTCGCCGACCTGCAGTTGATTAATAGCTAGCGCTCCCACTAATCCAAGAATGATCAAGGTGAACGCAACGATTTTTGCTTTCACAGACTTAGCTTCGATCATCTCGAGAACCAGATAGGCGGAGGCGGTAATCATTCCAAAGAAGGCTGCAAAAGTAAATTGGCTGCTTGTCTCGCCTTCCAGTAAAGAAGAGGCAAGCAACGACATTAGGAGAATACCTGCGAGCACCCCAGGTCCAAGTGAAAGGATAAACAGCAGATTTAGGTGATGAGCAGCATTGGAGATTTGACGCTTGCGCACCAATGTTAAGAGTTCCATGTCAACTCGAGTGATTGTTGTAATGAGTTGGTCGTAGATGCCCATGACCAATGCGATGGTTCCGCCCGAGACTCCGGGAACGACATCAGCGATCCCCATGAATACTCCTTTGAGTAGATTCATGGTGAAATCCAGAGGAGTTCGGATTTTGACCAGATGTTCCTGCTTTGGCACGCTTGGGCTCTTAGTTGACAGTTTTGCGGTGAGTTTTTTTGCTAGCATTAGCATTGTTAATACCCCTCTTTTTTAAGGGGTTTCGACCAATTGTACTATTCATTCATCGGCATTAATTGATAGGTAGGGGATAATTTTTTTGACGAGTTAGAGGTGAGCGATACAATTTTAGTATGTCAGTAGTTGCGGTTAAACCTTTAATTTCGCAGTTGATTGGCTTCACCTTATTGGGGATAAAGACCCAAGGTGTTGTTTCTTTAAATAAAGTTGACGCGTCATGTTTGTCAGGCAGGATGGCCCGAATTTAGAGGTCTTGGCTCCGGCCAAGATTAACCTATTCCTTGAGGTTACAGGTAAACGTAGTGACGGGTTCCACGAACTCGACATGTTGATGGTACCTGTCGCTCTCTTTGATAGGTTGACTCTCGCTCTATCTGAGGACTCGGATATCCATCTTTCCACAAGTTGGGCTTTGGGATTGCAATCGCAACCCGAGCTACCATCGCCGGAAGAGAATCTGGTTTATCATATTCTCTCGATGTTTCAGGATGTTGTGCAGCAGTTGCATCAAGATCGTCCCGGAATATGTGTTAAGCTCGTCAAACGGATTCCTATGGCGGCAGGATTAGGGGGAGCATCCAGTGATGCGGCAGCAGCTTTAGTCGCAGCAAATCAATTGCTCGACAACTTGTTGTCGTTTGATCAATTGTTCGACATTGCTGTCCAGACTGGTAGCGACGTGCCTTTCTTTCTTTATCGCCGGCCGGCTCGCTGTCAGGGACGTGGTGAAATCGTCATGCCGGTTTCGAGTGGGCAGAGTTTACCAGTTGTGTTGGTCAAGCCCGAACAGGGACTCTCGACACCAGCTGTATTCAGTCGTTTGGCAGAATATGGATTTGACGACACAGAGGGGATTGCCCCGATGCTTGCTGCATTTGCAGCGGGCGACCCGTCATTGGTCGGAGCGAGGTTACATAATCGGT
>PAAT01000136.1 GCA_002698965.1 Rhodopirellula sp.
CAGCATAGTCCGATGCTAAATCAACAACAAAATCAGTTGAGATTGGCTCAGTAGTACCAGAATTAGAAATTTCTAACTCAACAACAATATTCTCATCAGCGCTAACTCCGTCGTCGACGGTCAGGCCGGTGAAACGCAGGATATCGCCTTCAGCAATATTTAACACGTCGCCCGAATCCACCGGGGTGGAAGATCCACCTGAGACAATCTCGAGATTCGTTAACGTAATATCCTGAGCGAGAAGCCGACGATCTTCCAGAGATTCCAAGAACAGTGACCGCTTTTGCAAGCGAGGTGATCGATTACTCGATAGCTGATTCTTCGAACTTAATTGACGGCGGCGTTTTGAGAAAAAGTCAAACATTACTGATTTATCCGTTTTTCGAATTCCACCCCCGATTCGGGGGTATAGATAGAATAGGTAGTCTATGGTAACCCAGCAAAATAGGTACCTGCAACCGTTTACAGACCCGCAAATTCAGATATTTCCACAGGCATTCCACCAAATAGAGCCACGCTATGTAAAACTCCCTAACAAGCCCGTGATTACTCGCTGTTTCAAATCGCAAGCAATCGTGAAACTATAGATTTACATTCAGGAAACGTTTAAATTGCAAACAGATACAGATCCGTTAACAAATAAACAGAGGTGGGTGAATGCCTTCATTGCTTCCGATCGATAGCTCAAGACGATCTTTCCTAAAAACCAATGCTGGACTGCTTATGGCAGCAAGTGCGGGCTTTCACCAACAAGCGGTAGCTCAACCGGCAGCCAAACCTAAAAGTCCTAATGAGAGGCTGCGCGTAGGATCCATCGGACTTCGTTATCAAGGGACTGTCATTACAGAAAAGGCTAACCATTATGCTGACATCGTTGCCTTTGCCGATGTCGATCGTAATGTCCGTGAACAAGCCCGAAGTAGCTTTGGTAGTACACCCAAAATCTACGAAAACTATGAAGACATGCTCGAACAAGCCAATCTGGATGTCGTCTTAATCGGAGCCCCTGATCACTGGCATGTAAAAATGGCTGCCGACGCCTGCCGTGCCGGCAAAGACGTTTATGTGGAAAAGCCATTGTCTCTCACCATCAACGAAGGGAAGTTCCTCCGTCAGGTCGTCGAAGAAACTGGCCAAGTGCTGCAGGTCGGCTCGTGGCAGCGAAGTGACTCACGTTTCCGACAGGCTATCGAACTGATTCGTGCCGGACGTCTGGGAAAACTAGCGCAAGTCGACGTCGTCCTTGGCAAAAATGTTCAGGGCGGCCCATTTGAACCATACAAAATCCCCAAGACATTCAATTGGAATCTCTGGCAGGGACAAACTCCTGAAACAACCTACATCCCGGAACGTGCTCATTACTATTTCCGCTGGTGGTATGAATATTCCGGCGGTCAAATGACGGACTGGGGGGCTCACCATCTGGACATCGCCCAATGGGGCATCAACTCGAACCCCGTCGAAATTACCGGCACGGCCAAGTACCCCGACGTGAAATCCAACTCCTACAATGTCGCCATTGACTGGAACTGCAGCTACAAATATGCCAACGGCGTCACCATGAACGTCAAAGACAATGGCCGTAACGGTATCCTTTTCACTGGAACCGAAGGACGCATCTTCGTAAACCGCGGAACGCTCAGCGGGACACCTGTTGAAGATCTTGCAACCAACCCTTTACCCCGTAAAGAATGGCAGGAATACGACTTCGACAATCATGACCGACCATTGCGAGCCGGCAAACTGGATGCAATCATCAATCACATGGGGAATTTCTTTGATTGCATTCAGTCTCGAAGACAACCTATTTCCGATGTGGAAAGTCAACATCGCAGCGTCACCACCTGTCACCTGGGAAATATTGCTCAACGACTCGGCAGACCCATTCAATGGGATCCGGAAACGGAGTCCTTCCCTAACGACGCTGAAGCAACCGCTTTAATGAGTCGTGAGCAACGCCAGGGATTCGAAGTGATCTAAGGCTTACCGGCTCACCGTTGTGCCGTTCCCAGCAATTTGAGGACTGGCAGGTCAAAGTGCCGCATTAATCCAAAACAATAGGCTTCCGGGAATACTGCATAGGTTGCGGTCGGGACAATCAACTCATCCAGAGACTTCAGTTCCCCTTCGGTCGCAACCTTGTCATAGTTTTCCGGACCTGACAAGGCGACAGCACATCGGACAGCAAGACTCATACGCGGACCAATCGCCATCACGTCCACTTTGCCCAGATCTAAAACCCTCCGCAACATCTCAGTCGTCGTATTGATCTGCGCAGCCTGCAAACCTAAGGTTCGCTCACCCACAGTGTGCACAAACAAATTGGTCTGATACAAACGTATCGAAGGTTTATTCAATCCGATCAACAACGGGTCCATGGCAATGACACGATATCCCTGCTGAACCAATTCACGAACCCTGGCTGTCTGCTGTACTACACCACTGTCAGCTAACAGGACAATCGCCTTCTTAGAATCCGCCCCTTCGATAACAGAAACATTGATCGACAATTCGTCACCGGTCTTTACTTTCAAATAACGAATAATGTATTCACCTACTCCACGAGGCCCTGTAAATCGCTCTGCAAACGCGGACCATTCCGGATATTTCAACGTCTCGCGTAGTTGCTCGCGAAGCTGTGGGAATGTTCGATTAGCCACCAATGGCAAATCACGAGCGACTCCTGCTGCGAGAGNGTCAAAGTCCTGGTTCTTCTCCGGGACAGGAATCCCCAGCTGTTCAGCGGTCAANATTTCCTCCGCCTTCACNTCTTCTTNGATTTNACTTTTACCGAACGGNTGAAAATGAAGATCGAGAAATTGGTATAACTGCAGTCGATTATCTAAACCATAGTTGTGATCACCTGGTTCCTGATTTTCATAATAAGCAAGGTGTTTGCTAAGACCTGCCAGTTCATAAAACGGCACAGTCGGATCATAGGTATTTGCTTTTACCGTACTGGCCACAAAGCAGCAGTTATCCTTGGCGTTATAAATCATCAGCATAGGCCGCGGCACCATGAGAGCGTTCAGGTGCGTATAGTCAGCATAAACAGCAAGATCTGTTGGGACCTGCTCCAAATCACCAATACTTCCCGGGTGATCTAAACGCTGTGCCAGTGCGCTATGCCCGGCGACCGGCACACAAAGTTTTACCCGTTTGTCCAAAGCACTGAGAATAATGGTTTGCCAGCCCCCGCCTGACAATCCTGTTACCGCCAGAGACTCCGAATCAACACGATCGTGTTTTTCCAAAACGTCGAGTCCGCACTGCATAGCCCGATAAAAAACGGAAAGCCCTGACATGCCTAATATATCGAGTTTACCAAGGTGATTATGCTGGTAACCGTCGGTTCGCAATTGGCCCATCCCTAACCATTCAATATTCATTGCAACCATACCGGACTTTACCTGCTGAATACAGCGATACTGCTTCTCCTTATAAGCCTTCCCTTCAGGAGCATGCCCATTGACATTCAATACCGCCGGGACTCGTACCCCAACCGTACCGTCGGGAATATATATCAAAGCAGGAATCCACATACCCGGCAGTGCTTCAATCAGCATCCGCTCGATGGTATAGCCATTTGCCGTCTCTAGTGTCTCGAACTTCCGTACATTAACACTCATCTGACGCCACTTTTGTGGGGCCCCCTTAAACACAACTTCCTCAAGAACCTGCCTACGAATCTCTTCCGCTTGTTTAGCCCAGACCTCAGAACTTTGTGGCAACTCCAACTTTTTAATGCGTTTTTGAATGAAGTCTTTAAACTGTTCATCTACCTGTTCAATCGGCATCAAAGGCGTTGCCAGTGCCTGCTTCAAGGGATCGTTCTGACCGTGAGAAACTGAATCCATCAGGAAAGGTATCACCCAAAATGCGATTACCAACCATTGACTAGCCGAACGGGAACCCTTGCTAACTACCATGAATCACTCCAGATACAAATATTCCTAAAGCTTCGCCAGCGGATTAAGCGGGTAACATTCCTGCGAGCGTGGGTTTTGATAGTTAAAACAATTAAAATCGGGGCGATGTACGCCCGGCGTATCCGCATCCAGCATCAAGGCAGCATAGGGCCCATAATCAGCCCGATAATGAACGGCACTTTTAAGAACCAAAAGCCTTACTGAATCCAGCTCCACGCCGGCAACCTTGAGCATGTTACGGTCGATACATTGCTTTCTCACCGAAGTGACAACCACTCGCACTCCCTTTATATCTAACAAGGCTGTGTCACCCATCGTGTCAGAAAGCCCTTGTGCCATAGGGCCTCCAAACACAAACTGACCATCTCCTAATTTCACAACCTGCGCGTCAACCTCTAATGTCTCTCCATGTAGGTCATCCACTTTCGCCCCGAGCGACAATGGCACGCATGCGCCTTCGCCCGCCTGGTTTGCCACCCGAACTGCTTGCGGATCACAAAGAGTTGCCACAACAGCTCCCTCAAACTCCGCTTCTATTAAAGCCGCTAAGGCAACCGTGCCATCACAGGGCGCACCTCCCCCCGGATTATCTGACCCGTCTGCAAAAATCACGAGACCGTCCGTAGAACGACTCTGAACCATCGCCTCTTCGATCGTAACGAGTTGTGGCTGCAATTGCTCTTTTAACTTCCACAGGTGCTGTGACAGTTCATCAACCACGGACTCTGCCAATCCCTGGTCACCATTAGCCACCGCTACAACGGTTACCCCCATGCAATCGATATCGGCAAAGGGAAACCCCATTGCGACGGTAGCCGTTAACATACCATCCTGAGATTCCAACTGACGTAAATAACGCAAAAAGCCGTCCATCGGTTCGCGTAACGTACACTGCATCGGCGGCAACGTAAGAAGCGGTAACTGGCGATACGCCATACAAGGCTTCACATCACCATCGACGATCTGCTTTATTAAGAGTACCGCCTCGTAGCCTCGATCTCCCATATCAACGTGAGGATAGGTATCAAAGCCGATCACCGCATCAGCCACTACGGGTAAAGCCGGGGATATATTCGCATGCAAATCCAATGTCACCACAATCGGCATTGCTTCACCAACTAGCAGACGCACCCGGCGTACAATTTCAGCCTCAGCATCTTCAAACTCTTCGGTCACCATCGCGCCATGCAGGTCAAGCAACACACCGTCGGCCGGCAAGGCGGCCTCAATACGACACACTAATTCATTAACCAGGGTTTCAAAAGTCTGGCGAGTCACCATACCGGAGGGATACGCTCGTAAATTGAGTACCGGAACCAACTCGACCCCACTCTCTTCCGCTCCCTTCAGGTAGCCACCATGAATCGTGTTAGTACCATCAAACCGTTGCCGAATTTGTTCTGCCTCTCCAAAATCTGCACCAAAATGGCTATCCCGCTCAAAGTCATCCACCGTGGTGGGAGTCACCGCAAACGTATTCGTTTCGTGTTGTATTCCACCACTTACAATTCGCATCAGAACTAATCCCTCACACTGAGATTTACGATCACGGGTAAATGATCCGATGGAAAGCGCCCATCGATCTTTTGAGGATCGATCAAGTGGCTGTTTACCGACAGCGTTTTATTTACAAAGATGTAGTCAATCCGCCTGTTCGGCACGACTGCACGAAAACCGCTCCACGTCGAATTTGGCCCTGTTCGTTTTTCGGTCAACCGATACGAGTCTAGCAAATGTCCTCCGAATTCAATTGCCTTATAAGGTTCAGATTCCGGAAGGCAATTAAAGTCCCCAATCAGCATCACTCCATCCAAATCATTCTTTTCCATCATTTGAGCGACAAATGCACGAATAACCTTGCCACTGTTTTTTCTGGCTAGCGTGCCCACATGATCATAATGCACGCTGCCGGCAAGCAGAGAATCGCCGGAAACACGATGTTCAAGAATGGCAAACGTAGCGATTCTAGGCAAGGCCGCATCCCAACCCTTGCTTCCTACTTCACGAGGGTTTTCACTTAGCCATACGGTCTCAGTCTTCACTAACCTGAAGTCTGACTTACGAAACACAACCGGTGCATACTCCCCTTTCGTTTTTCCATCGTCTCTACCAACGCCAACAAAACCATACTTTGGCAATGCCTGCTTTAACCAAACAAGCTGATGATTCTGTACTTCCTGCAGACCAGCAATCTGAACCTCATGTTTTTCAAAGACACTGGCTACCTTCGTCGCCCTCAGCTTCCAATTATCGAGACCATCGCGGGGATTATCGTACCGAATATTAAACGACATCACCTGAAGAGGTTCGGAGGCCACAACAGCGACAACGGGTAGCACCCAACATGCTAGAACAAACTTCGCAAACTTTTTAATAAGATCATTCATCCTGCAACACCCTTTTAAACTTTGCAAACATCTCCGCCTCTGCCCAGGCTTCCGAATTATTTGCTTCAGCAATGGCATCCAAAGCTTCGATAAAACTAGCTGCTATTGGCTTATTTTTAATCTTCACCAGTTTCTCAACACACTCAGCCGTCATCGCTTCCAGAGATTCAGCCTTCAGCCGATCCAGAGCAATCTGGGCTTTTCGACGCGCAACGCTGATATCTTCATTACCTGTAGCATCAGCCACGAACTTTTCAAATGCCGCATACTCTGCAGCATCAATATTGCCGTCAGCCGACATCATGCACACCAACGCAAGGATAACAATTTCTTCATCCTCACCCATCAATTCCGGCGGACGAATTTCCTGCGTCTTAGATTTTCCATCGGCCAGTAACGCATTCACATCCGGAAGTTGGGTATGCTCAGCGGACACTTCATAATAGGATGCCACTTCATATCCCATCATTCTGGCGAACAGGACTTCAGGCACTCGTCGAATGCGTTCGTTATAGTTACCTGCCCCTTCGTTATAAAAGGTACGTGCAATGGCAAGACGTTCTTCACACTCAACAAGATGGCCATGCAACTGCAACAACTGCCCATCCGCTTTTAGTTCGGGATAGTCTTCCCGCAATGCGAACAACTGATTAATAACCTTATTCTGCGCCGTGGTAACATTCCCGGTGGAACCCACCAGTTGATCACTTGGAGCTTCTCCCTGTTGAATCTTCCCACTGCGAGCATTCGCAACGAGTTCCTGTGTTTCCTTTTCATGTTTCAAAAAAGACTTACAGATTTCAACCAGATTCCCTATCAGATCATATCGTCGTTTAAGCTGAATATCGATCAGACTCCACGCCCGTGCCAACCTGACCTTCGTGGACACTAAGCCATTAAATACATACACAACATACATCAAGGAAGTAATGAGTACTCCGAGCAAGCCGGACGGGATCATCCAGATCCAAATATCGTCATAATTATTCCCCATTAAGAGGCAACCGATCGACGCCGGACTAATGGCACATCCCGCGACGACCCCAATCCAGCCTCCCAGTACCATCCATCGATAACGACTGACCAACTGTTCTTCAGACTTTACGCTAATGAGATAAATCTCGTCTTCCTTTGCGATTTCAACACGTGCAGTCTCATCCGCCAATCGTGCTGACCCAAGAACATACAATACATCTCCGTGAACAATCGCCCTTTCTTTGAAACGCCTTCTATAATTTGAGCCGCTAACTGAATAGGCAGGGCCTTTGCCGTAATAAAGCGAATTACCTGTACCGCAGGTAGCTTCAAAGACAACGTTCCCTTCCATTTCCGCCTCTTGAGGAATGACGCGTACCTCTCCCGTCTCGTCAACCAAATCAAATTCAATTCGGTTACTCCCGGATGCAACGGTTTCCCACCCTGAATAGGTTTGCGTACGTGTATTCCCATCTTTGTCTGTGACCGTTCTCGTTCGGGTATAGTGCTCTTCAATTGAGTACGAATAATAACAGCACGGTTTTTCGCTAAGGTAACCGAACATATCAGCGACGAGAACGGCCGCCCCTTTCATCTCATTGAGCCCGATAAATACGCCTTTAACCGTAGAGGTAGGCGTATCTTCGATAAGTCGCTTTCGCTTCGTTCCTCGTGCGTAGAAAAAAATACTGAGGATCGCCAGTAATGTAGGCGCGATTCCTCCGATGATGCGCATCACCTCTTCGGATTCTTCATCAGCGAAGAAGTACAGGGATTCGAAAATTTCCAACATGAGCTTCCTTGAACCGAAATATGCGTGACCCGTCCTCTTTAGTGTACAAAACCCCCCGTAAATAAGCATCTCTACAAAACGACTTGTCATACCTACTTCGATACCCGTAAAATTTGAATTAGATGCACTTCAACTTCCGGAATTTCCAAACCATGAAAAGACGTCGCAAACTCTCCGTAGACAAACTAGAGAAACGAATCGTTTTATCTGCTAGCCCCTGGCAAAACCCTATCGAGGCGATGGATGTTAACCACGATAGTTTCATCTCCCCAATCGACGCATTACTGCCGATCAACATGATGAACGAATCGGGTTCTGAACAAATGCGTGACGTGGGTGCTCCTCCGATTCTGGCCGACATGATGGCAGAGGTGGAAAGCTACTACATGGATGCGAACGGGGATGGCTACCTGTCACCAGCCGATGCTCTCGGGGTCATCAACCTATTAGCTGAAGGCGAATACATGCAGGATTGGGGCCAGCAACTCCCGTTAGAGACCCATGACACCTTCCCCGACTCGCCCGACAATGCAGCTCAACTTGATCTGGACTGGGGCTACGCGTTTATCGAATCGGAAATCAACAATGCCTATGACGTGGATGCCTTTCAGTTTATCGCCTCAGATGATCGTGTCGCCATTGACATCTTTAACGAAGGAATCCCTCATGGTGTCGTGGTGGAACTGCTCAACCAGGACATGGAGTTGGTCGCTCGGGCAGAAAGCGGGGACGACTATCAATGGTGTGAAGGGAACATCGACGTTCCCGTCGAAGTCGAGACAACTTACTTCGTCATGGTCTCTGCCTATGATGCCGAGGATACAGGACATTACGTTCTTGACGTTTTCCAGTATGAAGACGACTGGTGGGAACCCGCCCATGATTCCGAACTGGGTGACGACATTCATGGGGATACAACCGAAGCAGCCTCGACGCTCACGCTGGACGGGGGCTTTACTACGATCAATAGCTACATCGATCAGGCCGGAGATATCGATCAGTTCTCCGTTCAGGCCGATCAAGGTCAGTTATCGGTTTCCGTCTATCAGGGTGACTCCGATGAACTGCTACGAATTAGCGTGACTGACGCCGATGGGAACCTGATAGGGCTAACGCAAGGTGACGCCGAAGGAGCCTGGATTGAGCTAAGCGTTGAGGATGGAACCTATTACGTGGCCATCGAATCACTCGATTCGGACATATCGAGTTACACATTAGACGTCTCTCAATGGAACGATGAACCGTGGAAACTTGATGCCGACAGCGAGATGGGAATCGATATACACCCCGATGAAATCGGTCCGGACGCCACGTATCTGGAGAACATGGAGTACGACTATACACAGAATGTCAGCCACCTAGATTTTGAAGGTGATCTGGATGTCTACCAATTTGTAGCAGGAGACTCGTTTGCATCTGTCAGTGTCTACGCGAACAACTGGGAAGAGCAAAACTTCCCGGGAGTCACTGTGTATGACGCAATAGGCATAGAGATGGAGCCTGTACTATCCTCAGAGTACGAAGACCTTTTTGATCCGTCCGACGAACTCTATGTGCGTGATCAGGATGTCTTTGACTGGGAATGGGACGAATATCAAGATGAATACGAGCTAAGTGACTCACTCGATGAGGACGGATCTTACGATCCGGAAGATCCGGAACTGGTGATATGTTGGTTCTGGCCGGGTGGTATGTACCCTGTCACCGAAGGGGACACTTACTTCATCGAAGTTAACGGTGGGATCGATAATAACTTCAGCGGTCAATACACTCTTGAACTAAGTTATTTTTCCCCCGATCCCTATGAGCCGTTTACAGACGATGGATTGGAAGAAAATTCTGACCGATGACCGGAATCGCTGATTCAAAACCTTCGGTCATCCAGAAGTATCTCACTCTCTGGTTCTCCCTCTCAGCCCCGGTGACACGGAGGCAATATATTGCAACTGGTTTTTCGCTGATGCTACTAAAGTACCTTGGCGAATACCTCATTATCTATTCCACGACAGGAAACACCTATCCGATCACAGCTTTTCTTAATCCTCTGCTTAAAGAGCGGATGAACGTGATCACCACGATGACCCATTTCGTCCCATGGGTCCTCTTTATTTTCACATTCCCCTTCCTCTGGATCAGCATCTCGATGAGCGTGCGCCGTAGTGTTGCCGCAACGGGGTCATCCTCGCTGGGTTTGTTAATTCTCGTACCGTTTCTCAATTTCTTAATGATGCTGATCCTCTGCATACTGCCGGACAGCAAATCGCCTTCTCCGAAAACAGATCACACTCTGACAAGCGTGACCCTGCCAAGCAAGCGGGTGCGTAGTGCTATTGGTGGCATGTTCATAAGTATTGCCAGTTCTTTGGTCCTTTATGCGCTTTCTATCACTGTCTTCAGGAGTTATGGGATTTTAATCTTTTTCGGTATGCCGGTTCTTATCGGCGTCGTGACAAGCTACATGTTCAACCGACATTCTTTACAATCCGTTGGGCAGTCTGTCATTGTTGCCGAATTGGGGATTATTCTATGTTCCGGCACTCTGCTGCTCCTGGCTTTCGAAGGCTTCATCTGTATCGCAATGCTCTACCCCTTAGCTGCTGTGATTACGATCCTGGGCGCTATTATTGGGCGCAGCATGGCAGCCACGAACGCCTCGGGGGGCCATGTCACCATGTCCCTGCTGTGCTTACTTCCTTTACTTGCAGGTGCCGACATTGCAGATAACGACACGCCTGTGTACGAAGTGATTTCTTCCGTGATTGTGAATGCTCCCCCTGAAGAAGTCTGGCCAAACGTGATTGGATTTTCCGAACTGGATGCACCTCCAGCCTGGTACTTTGAACTCGGCATTGCCTATCCACTACGGGCAACGATTGACGGTGAAGGAGTGGGGGCCATCCGACATTGCGAATTCTCCACCGGTCCGTTCGTGGAACCCGTCACAGTCTGGGACAAACCTAATCGACTCGCATTTGACGTCATCGAACAACCGCGAGCTATGAACGAATTGAGTCCTTACCGCCATGTGCACCCACCTCACCTAGATGGTTATTTGAACTGCCGACGTGGTGAATTTCGACTTAAACGCCTGCCTGACAACCGAACGCTTTTGGAAGGAAGTACCTGGTATGAATTCAAAATGTACCCACAGGGCTACTGGACACTATGGAGCGATCTCAGCATCCACATGATTCACGAGCGAGTCCTGACTCATATTAAAAAGCTTTCTGAAAACTAATCCCGCATTTTCTTTTCTACCCGAAGGAACGCGCCCTTCCCCGTAAATAGAGTTCTATAATATTCAATATACGGTTTCATGATTGACGATTACCACCGAAACAAACCATGCACAAACAACTCCTGCCATTACTTCTCGCTTCGTTGCTTGCACTATCTTCGACAGCCAAGGCTCAGCAATTAACCGACGTACTCCCCGTCGACGACAGCTATGCCTACGAAATCAAAGATGAATTTCGGATCGGTGTCTGCAAGGCTCAGGTTGTACGTCTGACTTCACAAACCTGGCAGGGCAAACCATGGCAACACTGGTTAACGATCCTGAAACCAGACAATACCAGTCTCGAGGATGCCGCTATTTTGTTTATTTCCGGCGGGTCTTCCCAAAGCGGGCAGCCCGACGCCGGCAACGGAGAAGTCAAGCAATTTGCACTCATCGCTGCAATATGTCAAGTTCCTGTCGCCATCTTAAACCAAGTACCTAACCAGCCGCTTCAGGGTAAAAAATATGAAGACGATCTGATTGCTTATACGTTCGACAAATATATGAACGGACTGGGGGAAGACTGGCCCTTGCTGCTGCCGATGGTCGAAAGTGCCGTCCGCGCCATGGACACCACGGCCGCAATTCTCAAAGAACAAAGCGGAACAAATATTACACGATTTTCGGTCGCCGGAGCCTCTAAACGAGGCTGGACAACCTGGTTGACAAGTGCCGTCGACCCACGAGTCGTTTCGATTGCCCCTATGGTCATCGATGTTCTAAACATGCCTGTTCAAATGAGGCAACAATTCCAATCCTATGGTCGCTACAGTCATATGATTACGCCATATCTCAAATACAATTTCCCCGAACGAATGCTCAAAGGCGAAGGAAAGAAACTAACGGAGTTAGTTGATCCTTTCTCCTATCGCGAAAAGATCCAGATTCCAAAACTAATCGTGCTTGGAACCAATGATCCTTACTGGACAGTGGATGCAAGCAGCATCTACTTCCCCGATTTGGTGGGACCCAAAAACCTTTACTACCTGCCCAATGGCGGACATGGTCTTGGCATTCAGGTGCTTCCAACCATGGCAACATTCTTCAAAAAGACTCTCAATAACCACACCTTGGAAAAGATGAAATGGGAGTTGGACAGTAAGAATTACTTCCACGTAAAATGGACCGGCAAACCTCGCAACGTCCATCTCTGGAAAGCCCATAGTGCAACACGGGACTTTCGTGAAGCAAAATGGGAAAGCACCCGCTTGGAAGACATTACGAATTCCACAAAGAACTTACTTGAAGTACCTTCATCAGGTTACAACGCCTTCTTTATCGATTTAGAGTTCCCTGGTGCAGGAACCTTCTTTTATAACATTGCTACAGAAATTCAGGTTTTACCTAAGGGATTTGAATACGATCCACCGGAACCGCAGGGATCGGATAACTAACACCGTCACTCCCAATCTATTTAGCCTTCTGTATCCACGGCATAATCCTGCAGTTGTTCCAAATCAACAAATTCCAAAGTGGAAATATGCGTTGCTTCCAAATTCACTTTCGGAGCTGCGTTGTGAAACAATGCTTCTTTCCAACGTTCAACACACAAGCACCACCTATCCCCGGGCTTAACCCCCGGAAACCCCCAGGCTGGCACGGCAGTCGAAAGGTCGTTCCCCACTGCTTTCGAAAAGGCTAGAAACTCAGCCGTTGCCTCGATACAAACCAGGTGCAAACCAACATCGTCAGCACCCGTATTACAACAACCGTCCCGATAAAATCCAGTCAGAGGATCCGTAGAGCAGGACTTAAGATCAGTTCCAAGAACGTTTTTTGCCGGCATATTTTTGTTCACTTATAAGTTGTGTGGTTAGCATTGTTTTCTAACGTCTTATTACGCCGGACGCAACGCACCTACCTCCTTCTTTATCAGAAACGGTGTAGAATTACAGACAAATAAAACCAACCATCTCTTTCCACTTTCCTTCGTGAGGAAATTACTGTGAGCTTAGATCGTCGCACTTTCATTCAATCATCGCTGGTAACCACTGCCGCTGGCCTAAGTTCCCTACCCTCGGCGGCATCGGCTGCCAAAGGAAATTCCAAGGTGAAGCCCAATCCAATCGCCGTCAGCACCTATTCCTACTGGCGTTATCGAAAGGACACAAAGCTTCCCATCGAGGACTGCATCGACCTAGCTGCTGAAGCCGGTTTTGATGCAGTCGAAATCCTTCATGTTCAAATGACACGTGAGGACAATGCGTACCTACAGATGCTTAAGCAACGTGCTTTCGTCAATGGCTTAGACCTTTGTGGATTCTCAACACATCAGGGATTCGTATCTCCTGATCCGGAGTACCGCAAACGAAATATTGAACACACTTTAAAATGCATCGAAATGGCCTATAAGCTTGGTATCCCAACCATTCGGGTCAATACCGGTCGCTGGGGCACCATTAAAAGCTTCGACGATTTAATGAAAGCCAAAGGGATCGAACCTCGTCTGGAAGGCTACACTGACGAACAGGGTTTCGAGTGGGTCATAGACAGTCTGGAAAAATGCCTTCCGAAAGCGGAAGAATGTGGGGTAACCCTTGGTCTGGAGAACCACTGGGGGTTAGGGCGGACTGCTGAGGGAGTATTGAAAATTGTGAATGCCATTGATTCACCGTGGCTACAGGTTACCGCAGACACCGGCAACTTCTTTGAACGCCAGTACGAACAGTTCGAAATGATGGCTCCCAAAACCGTCTATGTACAAGCCAAAACCTACTTTGGTGGTGGTACCTGGTATACGCTAAACATTGATTACAACCGCGTTGCAAAGATCCTCAAAAACGCCAATTATCAGGGCTACATTTCGCTCGAATTCGAAGGAGAGGAATCACACGAGACTGCCATTCCCAAGAGTCTCAATCTTCTCAGAAAAGCATTTTCCTAACATTCGGCTCTGCAACGAGATCGCCAACCCTACGCCCGCAACGCGGCCAGTTCACCGGTACTGTCAGCGAAGCCGTCATGCGGGATGCCCATGGCGTCCAGCATTGTGACGAACACATTACTAAGTGGCATATTGGCTCCGGGCTTGAGGAATTGATTGTGCTTAAAGCCCATCGCTTTACCTCCGGCCAGAATTAGCGGGTAGTTCGAATTGTTATGCGTCTTACTATTGCTGCTGCCATAAAAGACCAACGTGTTGTCCAGCAACGAGCCGTCGTATTCCTGACTATCACTCAGACGTTGAATAAAGCGACTTAGCTGATTGGCCAACAATTGATCAAATCGTCCTAGCTTTTCCGCACCGTCACCTTTACCCGCCCCATGAGCCAGACCATGCCAATTCCCTTGCAGTCCCAGGCACGCCGGAAATGCATTGGCAATTGTCGTTGCTCCGGCAACCTGCCCCAGCATATAGGTCGCAACACGTGTGGAATCCGTTTGGAATGCGAGAAAGATCAAATCGTACATAGCTTGCATATATTCGACGGGCAGGCTTTGATCAACAGAAAGACTGACTTCATCTTCTGAAACCTCGGGCTTAGGAATATCCAACCATGCCGTAGATCGATTGACTCGCTGTTCGATATCACGAACACTTGCGAGATAATCTTCAAGCTTGCGTTGATCCTGACGTCCCAATCGGTTCTTCATCGAACGACTATTCTCTAACACCAAATCAAGCATGGAACTTGTATTCTGCAAACGTCGTCGTTGTACTTTAGTGGATGCATCACCCGCACCAAATAGCCGATCGAAGATTTGACGCGGACTGGATAACGCCGGAATTGGCCGTCCTTGCGATGTAAATGAAAGCGTAGTTGCTCGTGTCGGTTCACCTACGCCACCATCGCTGGACAGTACCAAGGAACCGAATCTTGTTTCTTCACCTACATATCCCGCAATATGCTGATCCAGTGAAATACCGTTCCTGTAATCAGCCCCTCGGAAGCTAGCTCCTGTCAGAAAGATATCTCCCGTATCATGCCCGCCCATTTTACGACCCGCTGGATGCGCCAGCGACCCTAACACGGTAACCTGCTCACGTAATGGCTCAAGAGACTCAAGAGATTTACGAAACCGGAACGAATCATCTTTCTCTTCAGGAAACCAATTCCATTCGGAATATTCGGACTTGTCATTAGGCAAGCTGACGCCAAACGGGAAGTAGACAGAGGCCAGACGTTTAGGAGCCTGCTTTGCCGGAGTGGCCTGTCCCATACTTTCCATCCATGGTAATGCGAACGCTACGCCTGTTCCCTTTAGAAAAGTCCGTCTATCTAAGTGCCATGATTTGTTCATGTTTAATTCTCGATCTGGTACAAATACCTGCGGCTAACACCACTATTTTGATTGAAACATCGGCGACTGCACAATCTCAACCAGCAGTTTTCTCATATTATAATCATCGGCAATAAACTGTCTGGTCAAGTTTAAAACTTCCGCTTCGTCCGTAAACTCTAAACTACGTCCCAATGCATACGTGGTGACTTTCCTTACAAAAGCTCTCGCAAATCGTTCAGATTCGTGCTCCATCAAATATTCCTGAAAGCCTGCCACGCCGGTCACTTCCACCCCAGACGGCAACTGGGCATGAGAATCTAATTCTGCCTGCACCGACTTCCCTTTAACCATCCGCAAACCAAATTCCCGCCAACGCCCAATGGCGTCATAATTTTCAAAGGGAATACCCCAGCCATCAATGCCTCGATGACAACTATTACAACTGGCCTTTTGTCGGTGTAATTCCAACTGCCGCTTCATCGTGAGTGATGCCAAATCAGCTTTTTCTGATTCCAAGGCCGGCACATCCGGGGGAGGGGGCGCCGGAGGATCGTCTAGCAGGCGGTCCAGAATCCAGACGGCTCGTTTAATCGGATGCGAATCCTCCCCATTGGAATTGATCAGGAGGAAACTCCCCTGAGTCATCAATCCGCCTCGATTTTCATTCCCTCGCAAGGCAACGCGAGCAAATTGACTACTACCGGGATCAGGGAGACCATAGTGTTTCGCCAAACTTTGATTAATCACGACAAAATCACTCTTCAGAAAACTGAGCGCACTCAAATCGTGATACAGTACATGGCCCACAAATTGAATCGTCTCTTCCGCCATTTGGGACTTTAATCGTTCGTCGAATCCTTTATAGTACTGTGGATTAACGGCAATCCGGTTTAGCCCGGACAAGTCTAGCCATTGCGAAGTAAAATTACGAACGAACTGCCAACTACGCTGGTCTTCTGTCATGCGTCGAATCTGCTTCTCAAGCACATCTGGTTGTGAAAGCTCTTTTCTTTCGGCCAGCTCAAACAGTTCTTGGTCAGGCATCGAACTCCAAAGAAAGTACGACAACCGGGTTGCCAATTCATGATCGGTCAATGGCTGCGTCTTTCCACCTGATTCCACCGGCTCTGCTAAATACAGGAATTCCGGCGAGATGAGTACGAGTGCCAGAGTTTCACGTATTGCCTCTTCAAAGGTTTCACTATCGGGAGCAATGGTCTCATAAAAACCCACTACCTTTTTCACCTCTTCTTTCGTGACAGGCCGGCGAAACGCCCGCCGCATAAATTGACGAACCACTTTTTCGACATATTCGTCTTCGCCGACACCTTCAGCTGGAAGAATCGTCCTATGATGCCTTGGCGGCCAAGAATCATAGAGAGGCCCTTCAAAGGTAACACTCTGCACGAAAACACATGGCTCTGTCGAAGGCGGACGTGGCTCACCTTTTTTAGGCACCGCCTCCGGAAGCGCGGTCAAATTTTTCAAACGCACCTGAATGCCGGGATACTTGGGATTCTTCCCCGGCAAAGGAAAGGATTCAATCCGCCCCTCGAAAACAAGTGTCTCCGGTTGCTCTTCGGTTCCGACAACCTCCTGGACAACCAGCCTTCGACTTGGTGAAAGTGTGTCACTGCGAATACCAATATTAACTTCTAACTCCGGGACAGATTTCCCCTTCGGAATCTTAGAGTAGGCCTGAATCGTGACCCGGAATTTACCGGTCCTGGGAAATTGATTAATTCCGGCAATGAATTGATTACGCCCATCCAGCATCTCACCATTCGTATTATTATCCCGCCCCCCCTTAATACTCTTCTCGACCATTTGCGTATGAACTTCGGGTTGTTCTCCGGATACAATCACCTTAGACATGGCCTGACGAGCTGCTGCCAAATAATACTCCATTTGAATCGGCGAGATTCCCAGCACCTGCCCGTTATTGAGAAAACCATCTACCGACTTAGACTCCGGAGGTAGGTTTTCCGCGTAATCAAATTCGATTCCCAGCAGATCACGAAGTGTATTGTTGTATTCGTAATTCGTTAAACGTCGAAACACAACTTTTCCACCAGTACTCTGTTTGGCTTCCGTGGCACGGGCTATTTCATCCGTGAGCCAATTCACAAGTATTTTCCGCTCTCTCTCCGGTAATGCCATGGCACCTTTAGGTGGCATCTTTCCCTGATTGATACGGTTCAGCGCATCATGCCATGTCTCGCCATCAACACCGTTATACAAATCCGGATCCAGCAACGTCATACGTGGACTCGCTTCACCATCCGGCCCATGACATTCATAGCAATACTGCTTGAGAACAGGCTCTACCTTAGAACGAAACGTTTTGAGGTCCGGTTCCACACCTTGTACTAACGGCACAAAGAACAAAGCCGAAAACAATATCATATTTTTATATAAGCAATTCAACATCGCTCTATTCTATCACCCACACTCAAATTTGAGATGTTTCTTCCGATGCCCCCGGCGTGTCTTTATTGGCAGTGCCTATCGCAGAACCACATTCGGCATCCCCCACCTCACGCAGCCTTATTTTATGCCCTCGCGGAACTTCATTTCTGTTTCCAGCAGATTCGTTGCAACCCCAGCGATTTCTTCTGCCTCAGATTCATTGACAGGTGACATCATTGGCAGCAGGGGACCGGTATCTGCTATGCCGGCGCCCGCTACTGCCGAATGCAAAACTCGCACCGGGTTAATACCGTTTCGCAAATCTTCCAAAGGCTTAAAGATACGCCGGACTTGCTCAGCGGCCACGTAATCTCCAGTTTGAATCAATCGCAGCATATGCATAGAAAGGGCCGGAGCTACACAAACACATCCAGACGTAAAGGCCGTCACATCGAATTTCTGCATATGCGGAAGGGCTGGTTGCTCACCAATACCACTCACAATCATCTCCGCACCGATCGCATCCTTCAGTCTGGAAAGATATTCATCTTGCGCAGGTTGCTCTCGTACTATGGCATACTTGATCCATGAAACTGAGCCATTATCAACCAGACGTTTCACATTTTCAACTTCAAGATAGCCCAGTTGTTTGATATAAACGACCGCAGGTTTTCCAGCAGCCTGTACGAAATCTCCAATCGCTCTTTCGACCCCGGCATACGTCACAACATTTGGCTGCGGCAGCACCATCGCCGTCGGAAAAGCCGTACGGCTAAGCTCACTGGCTTGATCCATCATCATGCCGTAAGACGAGCCAACGGAGGGTATCACTAACGAGTCTTCGGCGACGACTCTCTCCAGCATTGCCAACAATTCTCCATACTGACTGGGAGCTACGTGATACAACAACGCATTCCCACCGTACAGCAAAGTGGAAACCCCTCCCGCTTCCAAATGTTGGACCATTTTACGGTTCTCGGCTTCAGCTAATGACAAATCAGCTTGGCGAGCCAAGGGGGGGACTGAAATAACGCTGCCAGCCAGATCTTGTTTTGTTATTGGAGAAGTTTGCATAGATTTGAGTTCGAAAATTAAGGGCTAAATTTTATTCGGTATTCTACCACGACTCCACGATGATCGGTCGGCCATGGTGCGACGACAACATGAGCATTAACCTTTGACTCACCAACGACTGCAGCCTGTTTGACTGTAGAATCTGGCAAACTACTGAAAACAAAGTCAATTCGATCGTGACGATCCGCAGGATCTGTGGATTTTGTCGTGGGAGTCCAAGTCCACCCCGGCTCTTTGATCGGATCTTTACGAACAGCACGAAATCCATCCTTCATTCCCGCCCCGGTAATACGCAGCGTCGTCGGATAAGCAACCTTGATCGGTATTCGCCCTCGCTCTGCCACTGCCTCGGTCCAGTCCTGATGAGAGGGTTCATTAAAATCACCGGTTAAAAAACAAACCTTCCCTGCTTTCAAGCTCATTTTCAACTCGGATAACATCCGTAACACCTGATCTCCTCGAGCTTCATTGGCCCAGTGAACCGCCTCTTTTTCAGTCTTAATAAAGGGAAAGTCTCCGTACGGAATTCTCGCAAGCTGGTAAGGCTGATACGGGATATAGTGAAAGTGAACGTTGTATGCGTGAACGACGATTCCAGCGGGCAGTTTGACATGCACCCCCCACTTCTTTGGCGTATGCCCCACAATCGGATACCTCGAAATCACCGACGTCCGACCTCCCTGCGCGAAATGATGCCACTTTAGCACCCTAGCTAATTCAACGGAGCTATCCCCATCTTGATTCTCTGTTTCCTGCAATCCAACAATATCCGCCTTAGCTGCTTGAATTGCCTTCACCGTTTGCGACAGAGGCTGTCCTAACCGAGTACCGCCATGGTAAAGATTAAGTGTCATCACTCGCAGCGAAGAGGGATCTTCCGCTTTCAAAGCGGATAGAAGAATTACCATTAGTAGGAAGCTGTACAAAGTCTTTCGAATCATCATGACCGTTGTTCCTCAATTTCCACCGGAATACCCGTATCAACAGACTCTTGAGCAGCGACGCACATGGCAACCGACCAGCGACCATCATCGCCCGTGGCATGTAATTCGCCACCATTACGAACGGCATTTACCATCATTGCCATCTGATCCTGCAATTCGAACACCTCCCCAGTCATTCTGTCTGGTGTAAGGTCGAGTACTTCGTCGTTTTTGGTGTTATAAGCCTTTAAGGTGAAATCAGGGTGCAAGGTTCTATCCTGAGCACCGCTCCAACTCGCCCAAATCGCACCCTCTGTGCCAGTGCATTTGACCATTTGGTGATGTTCAAATGCACTCAAAGTCTGAGTGATCACCGCATAGGCTCCCCTTTCAAAATTCATTAACGCGCTAAAGTTATCCTGCAATTCAGGATGGCCGTTCTGACGCGAATTCGCACGGGCAAATATACTCTTCGGATTCCCCGCCTTTGCTAAATACCAGCGAGCCAAATCAAAAAAGTGAATTGGTTCTTCAAGAATCCAGTTCCCCACACGTTCAATATCAAATCGCCATCCTTCCGCACCATGCCGATATGGCTTACGGGACAATTCGACGAGGCAATATTGAGGTTCTCCAATATAACCCTCCTCTACAAGGTCCTTGACCTTTTTCCACATGGACGATAACCGCAATTCATGTCCGACTGCCAGCAAACAGTTATTGACTCTGGCCGCATCTAAAATCGCATTACAATCCTCAATCGTGATGGCCATCGGCTTTTCCAGCAAGACATGCTTACCTGCTTCGAGTGCTGCCACCGCGACCTCGCGATGAAGATGACTAGGAACTACAATGTCGACAACATCGATCTCGTCTAGTCCGATTAACTGGCGATAGTCCATCGTCGTTACAGCCTGTGGATATTTTCGTCGGGCCGCATCACAAGTAGATTCCGACTTTGCTGCGATAGCTTGAACGACGGCACCCTCCGTCGCAGAAATTGCTTCAGCATGACAATTACCCCAAGCTCCAAAGCCAACAATCCCAAATCTCAGATCTGAATCACTCATCGTTAATACTAGTCCTTTCTCACTGTCTGCAGATCTTCCAATTTCACTGCGGAAATCGCAACATCCTCTTTATTGACACTATGGACCACCAAAAGCAGTTCTTTCCATACGTAACCATGCGGATATTGCCAACCATCCATTTTGTGTTGCCCCTCGAACCTTTTGTTGGCAGGCTCGTCGCGAAGGATCCAGCAATTCTCAAACGACTTCCCTCCGTTACTACTAACCGAAACAATTAAGGCACGGCGATCAAACTTTTTGTGTAGTGAATTCCCTATCAGGTACCGTTGGCCCCCCGGCAGATTACCTGTGGCAAACCGCGCTGTACTATCCGGAATTCCTGAATCCATCAAGGCACTCCAGTTCTGTCCCAAATCAGTACTTCGAGAAACAAGTAAACGACCTGTATAATTTCTAAATAAGCCAAGGACATCGTGTTCCCGCTGGATAAAGTTTGGTTCTGCATAGCCAATCCTCGTCAAGTCGCCCTCATCAATCTTTGTTACCGTCCATCCGGTAGCCAGCGATCCTCCATCATGATAGATCAGTTTACTCCGCATCTGCTTTCGCTCTCGTTCCGATACATATTCCCCCCCCATCATCAGCCGTCTGTTACTCAGAACTACCGGTGGATTGATATAAAATCCTGAAGTGATGCGATGAGGGTCCGACCAGACTTTCCCATCGGACGATTCACTAAAGTACAAGGCTGTATCTTCATGAAAATTCTTACCCGGTGTAATCGTGTAGAACGCAACCAATTTCTCCTGCCAAACCAGAAACCCCGAAGCTACAAACACACATTTTTCATACGTCTTTACCTGCTGCTCCGCAAGCAGGGTCCTGGCCTCAGTCCAATTCCGAGCATCTCCACTGGAAGAAATAACAAGTCTTTGACCGGGCTCGTCTTCACCAATTTCCCCGTTTGACCAGGCACAATACAGCAAGCCCTTGAATTCAATGAGACAGGGGTGATGGCAAAACTTGTACTTTCCCTCTCGCGCACGGTAAACGTAATCCAGTCGACTTGGGAGTTTGTTCACCGCCGGGGTGACCCCGTCTGATCCGGCTTGATACATCGATGGCGGGAACTCAACAATCGGTTCCATTGAATTCACCGAATCGACGGTTAACACAAGCGCAATTAGGCAGGTCAGGAATCTCATATCAACTCTCCTTCGACAACATCCTTCGTTTCCGGAGCGAACGCCAGAACGATCAGGGCTAACAGAAACAAGCCGGATAAATATGCTCCCACTTGTATTTGAGATAACTCCCACCTACTCTGCATGGTTCCGGTGAGGACAAGGATTGGGGCGGCAATGATACGCCCGGCATTAAAGCAAAATCCAGTACCTGTCCCCCGCATTCTTGTTGGATAGAGCTCTGGAAAATAGATTGCATAACCAGCATGCATCCCGACGGTAAAAAAACCAAATATAACCAGCAACGGATATAGCGCCGTCGTTGAGAAATTCCCGAGAAATACCACCAGCGAAATAATAACCGCTATGACATGGTAAAAAGCGAAAGCCGGACGTCTTCCGTAACGTTGACAGATCGGACCAAACGCCAGTAGCCCTAAGCCGGCACCCGTTGTCGCACAAAGCATACCGATCATCTCGTAATACTTCAATTCGTTTTCAGGAGCCCGTTGATCAGCCTCTTCGATTTGTTCAGCCTGAGCAGCATTTTTCATTACATTCTTTCCATAGATATGCACGCCCCAAAATGTCGCAAGCCCAATGGCTGCCAGCAGCACTCCTACAATCGTCCGAGATCTAAACTGTTGACTAAAAAGGTCACCAATTCTTCCTAACGGTTGAGCATTCTGTGACGTAGCCTGCTGACGAGCCTGCTGCCAGCTATCCGGCTCCTTCAGGCTCATACGGATCCAAATTATTAAAAGCGCTGGAACGACACCAAGAACAAACCCCAGTCGCCAGGGAATCGTAGACTTGTCAATAAAATCAACATCCAGTCCAGCGGCCCAGTGCTGGATCGATTCGTTTCCAATAAGAAAGATTCCCGCCATCACCGCCAGATAGGTACCAAAAACACTGGACGCATGAAATATACCACCGACGTGCGCTCGTGATCGTTTGGGAAAAACCTCGTTTACCATGGCGCTGGCAATGGCCCATTCACCTCCAACTCCCATCGCCACTAAAAAGCGAAAGCCTGCCATATGCCACCACTGCTGAGAGAAAGCGGAAATACAGGTAAACAGGGAATAAAAGAGAATTGTGATCGACATGGTTCTGGTGCGACCAATTCGATCACTCAACATGCCAAAGAAAATACCACCCACAGCACCGCCCAGCAAAAAGGCTGCCAACGCGATATTGTTGTAGGTGGGAATATTGGCAGCATTTTCCTGACTAACAAGCGACGGCATCGCTTCATTCATGCTGGCAACAAAAATCTGACCTTCAAATACATCAAAGATCCAGCCGAGCGACGCAATTATCAGAACTGTCCACTGATACCGCGTTATACCCTCGTACCATTTCAGCTTCTCATCGGTTTCAATACTGGATTTCATCAACCTGTTATTACCTTGCTTTTACTAACTTTCAGGCAATCAAAGATGCCAGGATTTTACGAACACCACTAAACGTACGTCTTCCATGCATCGTGATATGATTATCTACGATTGCCATTTCCCCCGTTTGCCATTGAATATCAAACGTTAATTCTTCTGCTATCTGGCAGGCTTTCCAAACCATATCCGCCGGTAGTTTTCCCCCATCGCCAAAGGTAATCGAATCATCCGGTGATTCTCCGGCAGGACCAAATCCTGAATAAGCGGCAATCAACTGATTAAAAAACACCCGACGACCGTCTCCCAGGTTCTTCACTCCTGATAATACGGGAGTGGTAGCCGTCAAACTGCCGTCTGAATTCCAGACGGCGCTATAGCCCAGCTCTGCCATTCTCACTTCACATCCAGCTCGACTGTCAGCGCGAAACGTACTTCGCCAACTTCGCCCCATCCCTGACCCGGGGTCATCATCGGCGGGCATGGTATGAGTGTAACGCAGACCTTTCCCGGCACAGGCCTCAACGAAAGATGGCAACTCATGCTCTAACCTGGCAACCAAACAATCTGAACGGCAAATCGGTGTGGCACCTCCACTTTCAGCTGGTTGCTCACAAAAGAAGAACAGCTTACTGGGGAAGACCGGTGTCTGCGCCATCTCGTGATGCAGGTAGATCCGGACGTCGGATGGTGCTTCGTTTGCGGTGAACACCCGTTCGGTCTTTTCCACTCTCACTGCGTTCGAGAGCGATTTCTCATACGGAAAGTTTGGCAAACCAAAACATCTAACCATGGCATCAAAATCTTTAGCTGTCCGGCCACCCGTATTACGAAACAGGACGGCACCATGCCGACGCGCCTGCTCTGTATAGGTTTGTCGCTCACCCGTCAGTTGCCGCAGCGAGTCTGCTAGACTGGCATGCGAAGAATCAGGCGCCAGATCGCAGACATACGGAAAAACGGGTTGGTCGTGGCACGACTGGCCATTGCTGCCAGAATCCATAGTGGCGGCACCTCTACCCTAGTGTGTAAGGTTCCCGATATTTCTTGGTAAGCAACGCATTCGCTTCATCATTATTAACGAATTCCTCTTTCGCCGGATCGAAATCTAAACGACCTTCCGTGCGATACGCAATCTCTCCAAGATGAACCAACGCACAACTGTAGTGTGCTGTCTGAGCGTTTGCTTTGGTTGCCGAACCGGTTCGAATAGCCTGCTGGAACTCATGCATGTGTTCAGCATAGCCGCGTGAACCGCGGATCTCCTGCCCTTCCGTTGGTCCGGGTTTATTTTTAGGGCCCAGAAATACGCTAAAGGCACCACGCCGTGAGAAAATCATATAGCCTTCTGTGCCATAAAAGACATTCCCATTATCAAAACCATGCAAACCATAAGCTGTAAACGGATAGTTCTCATAAATCAAAAGCCGGCCATCATCATATTCATAAGCCACATTCATGTTGTCCGGATACTCACTGGCGTGCCCATGTAACATCATACGACTGCCGCGAGCGGTAATCTGTTTCGGCAGTCTGTCAACTCCGAGGCCCCAGGCTGCCATATCCAAATCATGAATCCCATCGTCACCAATTTCACCGTTGCCATAATCCTGGAACATTCTCCAACTGCCATGAAACCGCTGTCGGTTAAAGTCCCTTCTGGGTGCCGGCCCCAACCACCGATCGTAATCCACATTTAACGGAGTTGCGGTGTCGGGGACAGGCTTAGCTACATTTCGAGTTTCAGCGGTCCATGCCCGAGCAACTTTCACTTCACCAATAATACCTTCCTTCAAAAGTTTCTCGGCTTTCGCGGTCACAGGACTGTTGCGCATCTGACTTCCCTGCTGAACTACACAGCCATACTGTCTGGCCGCTTTAATAATGGCATGCCCTTCGTTGTACACGTGAGAAATCGGCTTTTCGATATAGACATGCTTTCCTTCCCGCATGGCGGCCAGTGCAATCGGCGCGTGCCAATGATGAGGCGTGGCGATGACAATGGCATCCACATTCTTGTCCTGAATAACCTCTTCATACCGACGAGTTCGTTTAGGAGATTTCGGCTGGAACTCCTGCCTGACAAACCGACTCATACGTTCGGTCTGTGCATCGTCTACGTCACACAACCAAGCAATTTCCACATCATCATGACGGTTGACTAAGCCCTGCACATGCAGACTCATGATCCCGCCGCAACCGACGATTCCAAAAATCAGTTTTGTTTTCGGCTGCTGTGCTTCCGAATGAACCGTCGTCAACGAAGCCGCAGCCACCGTTGCCAGCGGCGCCTGAGTGGTAAGAAATTTACGTCTGGAAGCGTCTTTCATAATGTAGCCTTTTCACTGTACTAAAAACGATGCAACCCAAGTTGTTATTGTAGAAGAGTGGGCCAACCACTGCGAATGATAAAGCCAACTACACTAACGGAAATCAGCCTTGCGATTTAACCACTCCTCAACTGGAGTGGTCATCTGACCTTCAAGGTCAACACCTAATCCATCCGCAATACGGTTGATATAATTGAAATACCCGATCACCTGAGCAGCGATCGTAATCTGCTCGTCGTCAAACCCAACATCCCGCAAGTAAACAACATCGTCTTCCAACATATTCTGGGGCTCTGTTGTGAGCTTAATGGCATAATCACAGAGTGCCCTATCGGCCGGCGTTAACCCGGCTTCCCGATAGTCATACTGAATCTGGTCAGCGACTGCAGGATTTTGCGACTCCAGACCGAAGTCCCTGGCATGCGCTAACGTTCAGTAAAAACAGTCGTTTGCGCAACTCACTACCGTCGCCAGCATTTCTTTACGAGCCGCAGACAGTGCATTGTTGGTCTTCATCAACTTAAGATAAAACTGCATCGATGCTTCCAGTGACGCTGGATCAAGACTCATTAAGCGAATAATATTAGCAACGCGGTCCGCGCGTCCACGCGCCGACTCGTAAATCCGAGCCAGCGTTCCTTGAGCGTCTTCTTCCGCAACCTGATCAATAAATGCCATCTATTTAGCCTTCGTGACAATCATCTGGTACGGACCGCGAGTTTGGGCTCCCGCAATCAACGATGCCTGTACTTTTTGTGGACCGGCTACTAACTGAGCCCTCCGGATCACAATTTCCTGAGAACCAGCTGGAGAATCACTTCCCAGCACAGCATTGCCAAACTCCACTTTGACCTTCTCATTTTCCTTAGCTGCATCAAACACGAGCTTAATGTCATAGGCTCCAGAAGACTCCACATCCACAAGCCAATGGCCATTGGCGTTAGGTGCCCACGTACCATTACGCCAATCCTGCCGAGTCAGGACACCGATAGGATCATGCTCGCTACCCAAAACAATTCTCGGCGGGTCATAATTATTTTTGCGGGTCGACGAGACATCGGCAAACCAATCTTCATACAACGATTGCAATTGTGACGCTATCCGGGTTTCCCGCGTAATCAAGTTTTTGGTTTCCCCTGGATCTTCCGCCAGGTTATAAAGTTCAAACTTAGGATCCCCCTCAAAGCTTTCTTTCCCAAACCCGGAAGGATGAACCAACTTGTAATCCCCTTTACGAATCATGAAATTGTGATAGAGCGTTGGTTGGTTACCACGATGAGACTGAATAACCAATGTCCTGTTTTTAGGTTTCGAATCCGCGTCTTGCAAAGCCCTCAACAGGCTCATCCCGTCGACATGATGCTTCTTCTTTAACTTCACGCCACAGGCTTCAGCAATCGTTGGCAATAAATCGATATGGGCACCGACCTGAGCACTTGAACTCCCGGCTTTAATCCGGGCGGGCCAGTGAACAATAAGTGGTGAACGAATCCCCCCCTCGAGTACGTTTGATTTAACTCCGCGATGCCTGTTCACATAGCGAGCACTATTGGGGCCGTTATCATTGAGGTAGATGAGGATTGTATTATCCAACTGCCCTAAATCTTTTAGGGTTTGCACAAGACGCCCAATATTCTGATCGACATTCGTAATCATTGCAAAGATTCGAGCTAACTTATCGTTTTCAGATTTTCGTGCCCCATCCTTTAACTGTCGAACCATAATGGGCGAAAGATCTTTTTGCCTGTAGTCGTCATACAACGCCTGTGGAACATCATGGAATGGGCCATGGGGCGCGTTCGTTGGGATATAAACAAAGAAATTATCGTCGTTGGCAGTCGTCGTCTTCACAAAGTCAATGGCAGCGTCAAAATATACGTCTGTGCAATACCCTTTGGTCTGCACCTGCTTTCCATTGCGAAAAAGAATGGCATCAGTGTAACGACGACCGTTCTCACGCGGCTCGGACGGCTGTGCCAGCCCTCCCCCTTTGTGTATCAAAGCCTCGTCGAAACCCTGATCAATTGCGCGCATCGGATAATTATCGCCAAGATGCCATTTACCAAAGATCCCCGTTCGGTAGCCAACTGCATGCAAAACTTCCGCCACCGTAATCTCCTGTGGCTCCATCATGCTTCGCCCGAGATAAGTATCAATACAACGAGTGCGATAATTATACCGACCGGTCATCAGACAGGCTCGTGTCGGCGAACAAACGGGGCTGACATAAAATTCTTCTAAATGGACTCCCCCGGCATGCAAAGCATCCAGATGAGGAGTATCTATCAGTTGGTTTCCTGCAAACCCGAAGTCACCGACCCCCTGATCATCGGTCATAATGACAACCACATTAGGACGTTCAGCCAAAGCACCATCGGCGAGGGCCAGAACCAGTCCCAAGACGGGCGTTAATACTGTAAAAATTCTACACATGACTATCCTCTTCACTTAACTCGATAAGTCTGTCGGTCCTTAAAACGCGGCGATCGGCCATACCACTAAGTTGGTCTCTCAGGCGTCAAGAAAACTTCATTAAACCTACCTATCATCGTTTCACTTTTTCTCTCGGGGTGTTCAATTACCACCAAAGTCCGGAACTTAGTTTACAGCATTGAGATACTCTAATCGGCGTTGCACCAGTGGTTCATCAGAGGCTTTGATCATCGATGCATCCACTTTGAATTCGTAGCCATGATGATCCCGCAAAAACACGATGGCATTCATCGCAGCGACAGCCACGGCATTGGAGTCAGACTTTGCTAACACCCGATAAATTGTCTGTTGCGGCTCGACAGCATGCAGACTCCCCAACACCTCTGCTGTTCGAATTTGAACCTGAAGGTCTGAATCTGCGAGTAAGGGCTTCAATGCGGTCAACAATGATTCAATCTTATCGCCAAAGGCGGCACATGCCGTGACCCCCCAGTAACGCACACGTGGGTTATTCGACTTTAATGCTCGTTGCAATTTCTTGCGAGCCTGTTCCCAGGGCAATAACGCCAAATCCACAACATCCAGCAGATCCTCGATCTCAGCACTTCGTTCCTGCCCAAACCCGATACCGTTCTGCAAAGCGAGGTCAATCATCTGATTTTCCGGGAACAAACTTAAATCGTTAATCTGTTTCATCTTATCCCGCAGTCTACCTCGCAAATCCATCAGCACCGATTGGTGGGCTGCCATGCCTGCGAGATTAACTACCTCATGGGGGTCGGCTTCAACATCAAAAAGCAATTCCACCGGTTTGGCATGGAAGAAATGAGACTGTGCCTCATTTAATTCCCCTTTACTATTCAGTTCCCGCCACTGAGAAAATGCCAGCATTCGATAGCGATAATTATTCTGCAGCGAGTCAGGGTAAAAGTGTTCATACGCTCTTAT
This sequence comes from Rhodopirellula sp., assembly GCA_002698965.1. Classification (GTDB taxonomy): domain Bacteria; phylum Planctomycetota; class Planctomycetia; order Pirellulales; family Pirellulaceae; genus UBA721. The sequence goes on from PAAT01000136.1 coordinate 29,318, forward strand.
GTACTTGTACTTACCTTTTCTCAAGCTTCTGGCAAATTCATAGCGTTCATCAAATCGATCCGCATAACCAAATGCTTCGTCTCGTGCAGCCAGCGATTCGGGCGTGACTCCTTCACCGGCAAATGGCTTACCATCCATACTCTCGGGAACATCCAACCCGGCCAGGTTCAAGACCGTTGGGCTGAAGTCGATAAAGGATACAAAGCCGTCTTCACGGACACCCTGTGCTGTTGCGAATAAATGCTTGTACTTTTCAGGAAATCGGATAACCAATGGAACATGCAAACCAGCCTCGTAGATATAACCTTTACTGCGTGGCAAAACACCTCCATGATCCCCAAAATAAAAGATAATCGTGTTTTCGAATAAGCCATCTTGTTTCAATTGTTCGACAACTTTCCCAATCTGATTGTCAATCACTGTCATACGATCGTGGTAAAACGCCTGCGTATAACGAAAGAGCGGCGTATCCGGGAAGTACGGAGGCAACTCGACTGTAGCCGGATCTGTCTTTAATGCTTCCCTGTCTATCTGCCCCCACTTGAAATGAAGCGAGCTTTCATGGGACATCCCAAAACTTTGCATATGGAAGAACGGTTGCGTCTTGTCGGGGCGTTTGCGCCAACTTGCCGTTCGCGAACTTTCATCCCACACTTTGTCTGTGACGATGTTATAGTCCTGCTTGTTATTGTTTGTGCAATAATAGCCCGCTTCACGCAAATAAACCGGCACCATCTTGACGCCGGCGGGAAGATTAGCAGGCACCATTTTACGGTGATAATGAAAACCTGCCCGCGGGCCAAGAATCCCGGTCATGAGTGTGGTACGAGCTACTGAACAAACCGGACTATTGGAAAACGCGTGGTTGAACGTAACGCCTTGCTGAGCTAACTGACTAATGGCAGGTGTCGGTCCGTTAGGGCCACCATAGTGCTGCATATAGTGAATTGAATTGTCTTCCGACAACAACCAAACGATATTCGGTCTCTCGGCAGCCGATAACAAACTGGCTAGCATGGTGCCCAAGATGGCAAACACAACTCGATATTTCACTTTACCATTCCTCTACGCTTAACTCATGGATTTCTTAGCCGCTCATTATGGGACTCGTTCACCAAAATGACAATCCACTACCTTCGATAGAAGGAACTCTCTTTCGAAGCCTTATAAGTGACATCCAAGTGAGGCGTGTCAAGTTTACGCTGCCCCAGGTGAAGAGATTGCAGAGCGGATTGAACCATCCCCGAGGTCAACAGAGTTCTCTCGATACGATACGGCACCTTATGGGTCATAAACATCTTCTCCGCGTTGTTCATCAAAGCGGCCGAGTAAACGACGTTAGGATTAGGTGGCAAATAAAAGCAGGTCGACAATGGCTCCACTTGCCCTTTAAGCTTGGCCGCAAAATTAAAGTCCCTGACAAGCCCATTCATCAGCATCATGGTTGCTCGCGTCCCATCATTGTATTCCAACTGGTAGCAAACCGGGTTTTCCACCAGTTCTTTCATAAGTGCCAAAGACGGATAGCGATGGCTAAAGTCCTCAGTCTGACTAAGGGTTTGGCTACGTGAGAGACAGGCCTCAAACAACACTGGCGACCACCTTTTGTCTGCCAGATGTTTCCACACAGTGTCTCCCTCCAGAGCATGAATACTTTTCACACCGGTTTCCCCTCCGCTACGTCGCTCCATCATACACTGGAGGGTTTCTAAAGCATGGAAGTCATAGATATCCTTCGGACCATAAGCCACCACCATCGCTTCCTCAATTTCGGCACCGAAAGGCAATTCCACTGATGGCATTCTCCAGGTCACGGGAAGTGAACTGCCTGCAAGAAACGGGAACTTAAGCTCCTTACTCTGAGCCACCATATCGGCTGCCCACTCAAAGTTCCAACTGAGATGTTTATCATTAAAGATCGGTAAAGATTTCCCTTCTTCCCGAAAGACATCCGTGATTCCATTAAACAAACGATACCGAGGATAAAGTTTCTGCCCGATTTCGTTTACTTCATAATCACCATGTTCACCGATCAACAGGACGCAATCCACATCAAGTTTGTCTGTGCCATTTCTTAAGGCCTCTGCGATCGTTGGGTACACCGTAAATCCGAATTCTTTGGCTCGGCGTTTACTCAGGTCATTATCTTTAATTTGGTCCACATACGCAGAAACCACTTCAATTTCCGGATGGTGCCATTTTCCGTTGACTGGATAGCCGACCAAAAATCGGGTCGCCATATGCCAGGCATGCGAACCATACCACCAGGTCGTCGTCACAATCGCCATACGTTTCTTTTTGGCAGGACGTTTAGCCAAAGTCTCAGATGACGTTAATAGAACAGCAGGTATCCCTGCGGCTCCCACTTGCAAGAAACCACGACGATCTAGCATGACGATTCTCCCAACGAGTTCGAGTTTCGTATTCAATCAAACAAAACTTTATTGTAGCTGTTTTGAGAAACTGTCTGTTAATCCAAAACGGATACCAACAGTTGCATTTATTGCACAATCGGCGATGATAATGGCAACTAACCTTCAGCACACAGGTTCCAGAACTATGTATTACCGACTCAGCTTAGCATTGCTTACGACCATCACACTTTCCACCTTATCTTTGGCCCATCAAGGTCCCGACCCTCTTTCGCACTGGTATCTCCAATCGAAACACATCAAAGATGGTCGCTTAGAGTCACGTCTCGGCCCCAATGGCCAACTCCTTATGAAACCTCGATTTGTAGCCGACTCAGGAGGAGACGCATTGATTTTTGAAGGGCGTAACGCGGGTTGCATCCTGGCCAAAGACCTTAAAACAGCCCAGGCCTACCTTCCAAAAAGAGAACTTACTATTTCGGCATGGTGCAGTATCGATACACGGCAAAGCTGGGGAGGCATCTTGGGTTTTATTCAGGACAACGCTGAGCATGAAAAGGGGTGGGTTCTGGGATACGATCAGGAAACGTTTTACTTCGCATTGGCTACGACCGGTGTTGACGATGGTGACGGAAAAATGAACTATTTCAAAGCCACCACAAAGTACGAACTTGGCAAGTTGTACCACGTTGCGGCAGTTTTTGACGGTAAAACGACTGAACTCTATGTCAATGGAGTAAAGGAACTTAGCAGCGAAGAACAACATGGCGATATTGATTATCCGGAATCCGCGGTATACAGCCTCGGAATTTACCTGGACTCAAATGAACGTTATCCCCACCACGGTCGAATCCGTGAGGTGAAGGTGTATGACAATGCAGCTCAACCGGAATGGGTTGCTCAAGAGTTCGCTCACCATCGGATGCTTGCTCAAGAAGGCCCGAATCCTCAGGAACCACACTTTGAATTATTAGTTGCTCCATACCTGCAATTTGCTACTCAAACATCCATGACGGTGATGTGGCATACGAGTGCCACAGCAACATCCGTTGTTCATTACGGAGAAACAATTGACTGCAGTAATTCAGTCGAACTAAATCCCAGCCGCATCCATGAGGTCGTACTTAAAGATTTAAAACCTAATACACAATACTTTTACCGAGTGGAATCTACCACTCCCGGCGGCAAGCAATATAAAAGTGAGCCGGCAACCTTTCGTACTGCTGTTGATTCTGACACCCCCTATGCATTTGCTGTCATCAGTGACACCCAGGGCAATCCCACGGTATCTGGCCAGATCGCTCAGCTTGCATGGGAACAACGTCCAAGTTTTGTATTACACTCGGGCGATCTAGTGTCCACTGGCAGTGACCATAACCATTGGCTGGAACATTTCTTCCCGGGGATGCGTCCCCTAATCAATCATGTCCCTTTTTACCCTGTTTTAGGTAATCATGAGCAAAACGCAGAACACTATTACAACTATGTGTCACTTCCGTCACCAGAGTATTTCTATACCTTCACCTATGGAAACTGTCAGTTCTTCATGATCGACACGAATCAAAAAGTGGAACCGGGAAGCGAGCAGTATGAATGGCTAAAAACATCCCTTGCTGAATCGAACACCAAATGGAAATTCGTTTGTCATCACCACCCTCCTTATTCATCGGACGAAAATGATTACGGTAATTTATGGAAAACGAACAAGGGTACTCAGGGAGACTTGAGAGCAAGGCAATTGGTGCCCTTATATGAAGAACACGGGGTCGACATTGTATGGAATGGACACATCCACTCATATGAAAGGACGTGGAGAATCCGAAAGGGGAAAGCTGTAGAATCAAATGCACCGTTTTACATGATTACCGGTGGAGGTGGAGGCGGACTGGAAACACCAGCTCCCACCCGGCCATTTTTCCAAAACAACGTTCGCCGAGGACATCACTATGTGATGGTACATATCAATGGCGGAACATTGGAACTCAAATCTTACACACTCAATGACCGACTATTTGATCAATTACAAATCAGGAAATAGAACCATGAAATCTCTTTGCATCTCTTTTTTGGCGGTCATGATAAGCAGCCATATTACTCGAGCCAACGGTGCTCAGATCATGTATCTGGCATCGATCAGCGACAAAAACATTGTTTCCTATCAACTCAATGAAAAGACGGGGGAGTTAACAGCCGTTAACACCACGACGCTTCCTATTTCCCCTGGTCCTATGTGTTTCTCTCCGTGTGGAAAGTACCTATATGCTGCGATGGCCGGCAAAGACTCCAAGAATGAGACTGTCAGTGCAATTGCCTCACTTAAAATCGGTAACAACGGGAAACTCGAACTGGTAACCTATGCGAAAATCGACATACGTGCCCCTTATATTCAAGTGGACCCCACAGGCAATTTTGCCATGACCGCGCACTACGCGACTGGTGAAGTCAACGTCTACAAAATCAAAGATCAACTCATCACTGGGGAAAACATTGATCATCACAAAACTGAAAGAACAGCTCACTGCATCGAATTTGATCGAACTGGAAAATTCGTATATGTGCCTCATACCAGTCCGAACAAAGTGTACCAATATCGTCTCAATCTCGAGACGGGCAGACTCACTCCCTTAAAACAGCCCTGGGTGGTCGGGCCGGACGAAGACCATCAATATCATCAGCCTCGCCATATCGCCTTTCACCCCACACTAGATATGGCGTATACCTCCAATGAGCGGGGGGGAGGGATAAGTGGCTACAAGCTTAACACTCGCAACGGCATGCTTACACTCTCCCAAACACTTTCCAGCCTTCCGGAAGGATATACCGGAAGTAGTGCTGCGGCGGACATAAAGATCACGCCCAATGGGAATTTCGCGTACGTCTCCAATCGAGATACTGAAACACGAGACCGTCATCAGGATTCGATTGCTGCCTTCAAGATCGACAGCAAAGGAAAACTAACTCGGATCGGCACATTCCCCACCGTCTGGTTTCCACGCAGCATCTCGATCGACGGCACCGGGAACTATCTTGTCGTAGCGGGACAGAAAAGTGGCACCATCGTGACCTATCGGATTGACACTGAGAGTGGCGAGTTAAGACGATTGAAAGAATACGATGTCGGTGACGGTACCATTTGGACCATGTGGCAATAGCCCCTAGACACGCCTTAATAGAAAAACCGCGTCTCCCAATTGGTTGTCTAACGGTTGGGGTTCATCCATTTCGTAATAGAAGTCATAAACTTCCGCCAATTCAAACTGTTGTGTCTTCGAAAAAAGGCTTTTCGCTTGAGCGGCTGTATAAATTCTCATTTGATATTCAGTCGTAAACTCTTTAACCTCTCTACCCCCCTTCACCTGCATCCGGAACCGCAACGTTTCGGTACGTTTTCTTCGACTAGCATTGTATGCATCGAGCGTCATATGGACAGAAATGCCTGCATGCCTGGCTATCCAATATTCACGATCTTCTAAAGCAGCATCCGGTGGCAGTAGATGAAATCCCAAAATATAGTATCCACCTTTCTTTAAGCTTGAAGCCACAAGTTCAAGATGTTGCAGGGCATCACGCTCGGACAATAGATGGCGGAATGTGTTGACTGTATTAATCGCAATATCAACCTTCGGTTGACAGGTGAATGCGAGCATATCGGCCACGCTCACATCTGCCTTCAGTCGATTTCTCCTGAGACGTTTCTTGAGATACGTTATGGCCGGCTGACTTAAGTCGATCGCTGTCACGTCAAAACCTCGACGAGCCAACTCCACGACTAATCGCCCGCCCCCACAACCGGGTTCATAAATACGTTTTGCTCGACCTCGCATCAACCTTTGAGAAACTGCTTCCACAAAATCAGCTTCTTCCCGGGTTGAATCCCGGAATGCGAGATCCCAGTATTGTGGGTAATCGTAACAATCCATACCAATACTATCGGCCAACGGCAACGTAATCCTCTGCTTTATCAAACCTACAAAGCTGCGTTTCAGATTACTACCCTGCTCATACTATTGATGTATAATCAAACGTCGTGATAAATCATCACCTACAAAAGACAATTTCCAAATCACAAACACAGGATTTTTTTATGAAACGATTTGCATTAAGCATAGTTCTGGCTTTTACCGTTTCTGCATCCCTCTCAGCAGACGAGTGGGTAAATCTATTTAACGGCAAGAACCTCGACAACTGGATCCAAAAAAATGGGACCGCCACTTATCGAATTGATGGTGATGCCATCACAGGCAAGACCAACGAAGGGAGCCCCAACAGTTTCCTTTGCACTAAAAAGCTTTATGGCGATTTCGAATTGGAATTCGAAGTCAAAGTAGCCAATGAACTCAATAGTGGTGTTCAGATTCGCAGTCAAACAAAAGAAGTCCCTGAAGGAAGCAAAATCAAATTTGGTCGTGTGAACGGACCTCAGGTAGAAATCGAAGCGAGTGGTGCCAAAGGGGCAGAAGCTGGTTACGTGTATGGTGAAGCTACGGGTCGTGGTTGGCTCACGACGCCTGAACGGTTAAAGCCTCACAAGCACTTCAAAGATGGTGAGTGGAATCAATTCCGAATTGTTGCCAAAGGTCCAAAAATTGAAACTTGGATCAATGGCCAGCACATTGAGACATTGGTCGACGAAGCAATTTACAAGACTCACGCCAAAGGTTTTATCGGTCTTCAGGTACATGGCATCAGAAAGGGAACTGGTCCATACGAGGTTTCCTGGAAAAACATTAAGCTCAAAGAGCTTAAATAACCCCCTGATCAACACCCCTATTAACTAATCGGGAAACTACGTTATCAGTAGTTTCCCGATTTTTTATCATGCGAAACACATTACTCACCCTCTGCCTCACCATTGCGAGCCTTAGCGTCTGCCAGGGGCAGATAACGGTGAAGCCAGCGGACTTTACCGACCCTATCTATCTCTCTAAAAACCTCCAGGGTAGTACGCTCAAACTTACCGTCACACCTCGACTGGCTGGTGCCGTCCACAGCATTCAATGGAAAGGGCAGGAATTTATTAATAGCCATGATCATGGTCGCCAGATGCAATCAGCAAGTAATTTCGATCGCGGCACAGACTTCAGCGGCGAGACGTTCAATCCAACAGAAGCGGGATCACGCAATGACGGAATCGGCACTTCCAGCACCAGCAAACTGCTGCAACTAACCCACACAAAAAACCAATTGCAAACAACCTCGCAAATGGCATTCTGGCTGGCACCTGGCCAAACGTCTTCTGGAAACCCGGCAAAGAACAAAACTTTATTATCCAACCACCTATTAACCAAACGAATTACACTGGGATTTAAGCAATGGGATCATGTGATTCGATATGAAGCTACGTTCAACACCCCTATCGGAGAATTTCATCGATATGCTCAATTTGAAGCCGTAACCGGGTATATGCCTGAGCGATTCGATACATTCTGGGGAGTCAATTTAAGTCGGCAACAACTTGTCCCTCTGAGTGATGGTCCGGGAGAGCAGCGACACCCGGTTATCCTCTCCTTTAAAGACCGAACATTCGCAATGGGTGTCTACTCCCCTCAACAGCCCAGCAAGGGGTATGAAAATGCTGGCTACGGAAGATTCCGATTTCAAGCCGCCAAAGTAACAAAGTGGAACAGTGTCTTTCGCATTCGAGACAAGGATGGTGTACCTGCCGGAGATTATTATTTTGACAACTATGTGGTCATCGGTAATCTCACCGTCGTCATGCGGACAATCCTTGAGTTAGAACAATACTTCAAAGCTAGCAAAGAACACAATTAGTCACCTTTATTTTGCCGCCGCACCAGTTCCATCGCGAATTTCAGAACCCGATCTTCTCCCGACACTAGATCCTCAGGGCGAACCCGAACCAAATGATCCGGCTTCACACCTCTTCCAATCTCGGCTGGTTTCGCTCTCAGCATATTATACTTAAGAATCGGCACTGCTAGTTCAATCCCGGTATTAGGCAACGTATAAACCAGGGTGGTGCCTGCCGTAAAAGCCCCATGCACTCCACCAGTTTCTTCTCCGATAAAGATCGCTTTATCGGCCTCCCTCAGTCGACTGCAGATACAAGCTCCCGCTGAATGCGTTCGACCGCTTGTCAACACAAAAATATTACCCTGGAACCGCCTTTCCGCCGGCTGAAGTCTTGGAATCCAGTCTTCTGACAAGCTAAAGCTATCATTGTCTGCCAGCTCCAGTTCCCGGCCCAACCTACGCTCATAGCTTCGGATCATACCTCGAGTTTGGTAGAGGCGGCTCAGGTCTTCCTTATACTCGATCGTATTAGCTACTGCTGCTCCGTCCTGCATTTCCCGGAAAGGCTTCTCACTTAAATAAGAATACAACAACATCTCATTACGGGTATAACCTCCCTCATTGAGGCGAAGATCCAAGACCAGGTTCTTAATCTCCGGAGATTTCTCCAGCGTCTTAAAAGCTTTAGTTACAAAGCCCCGATAAATCCGGAACGGCGGAGCTCCGTAATCGTTATCAAAGGTATCAATCGCCATAACAACGGTATCCGACAGGACTTTCTCGAAACGATAGGGGAGAACGGATGGTTTGCCAAACGCAACATTCCGCATCCGGGCTTCAATACCGCGGCCCCCGATACCCTGCACTGTCTTCATGGCTACCTCCCCGCTACGCTTTCGAAATTCAACCAAAAACTGTCCTTTTTGAGGAAACGCAGTCGCTAAGGACATTGAAAACAAGTCACTCAACAACTCGTATCGATACTCATCTACATAGCCATCGCCTGTTACAAACGGCATTAATTGGGGTACTAACTTACTTATCGCAATACCATTCACCGACAGCACTTCCACGCCGCAGGGCAAGTCCACTCGTTTGTGGTTTACATAAGCTCTGCCTTCTAAAAATTTAAGTGGAATCGGAAAGAAGACGGCATCCCGATTCAATTCTTCTTGTGCCGATGTCGGGATTGATGCGTACGTATGCCCACAACGAACCTTGTCAACAAGTGCCGCGAATTTGAGAAAAGCATTACGTAATGACTGAGTTTCACTACTACCGAGACGAATTGAAGCGAACTCTTTGTTAAGATCCTCTGGTGTGATATAGAGATGCAACCCGGGATGCATCGATGTCAGGATTTGCTCCATGCGATCAAGATCGTCATTAATCTCCTCGCTGGTGTATGACTGACGTAACTGTGTGTCCTGAGCGGATACACCAGTCACCAACAACAACACAATCCAAAACGACCATCCCATTCGCATTTTTTGTTGACTGATCATTTACTTATTCTGCCTTCCAAAGGCGCTCCACTATTTAAGGATATGGATTGTGTTGTGAATTGTCCCATTAAAGGATCTTCCGTTGGCTCCTTTAAGGTTGTATTTAATTTCCATACACCATGTTGGCTTCAAGTCTGGAATCGTCATAAAGACGCGTTTTCCATCGTTTGAAAGTTTTACCGAAGTGACCACAACTGGCTTTTCATCATAGTGTTTCGAGCCATAACTGCGAGTCCGCTTTAACGTCCAGGTTTTCAATTTGTAATTTGCAATCTCAACGGCGGTCTCGACGTCGACGGGTTCGGAAAACGTCAGTTCAACGCCGCCTTTACGAGCCTTGAGTTCTACCGGCAAATACACCGGTTCGCCGGTATAACGTAAACGGTACATGCCACCAGGCTGAGTTTGATTCCCAGCCCAGGCAAACATACCACACGCATAAAGCTGACCATCTTCCGGATGAAACCTCCCTCGCATCACCCCGGTTGGGAATTGTGCAATTGGAAATTGAATCATCCCTCCCTGCATCTGCCCCTCAACTTCCTCGTGCGGAACGACATAGACTTTCCCGTAACCATAGGACAAATTGAGTAAACGACCATTGAGCGGTCCCCATTTCTCTGAATCCACCCATAGCAACTCAGACGGAGAGCGATCGAACGAATTAGTAATCCAAACTAACGGCTGTTCCATCGCTTCATCCGATTCATCCGTGATATCGTGATAGCCCATCATATTGCCATAGAAACCGCCTTCACGCACCCAGTTAATCCTGTTCTTCGGATTCCAATGCCCTTCCTGATCGGTAACGATAAAGGACCCGTCTTCATTTAGACAAACTCCGTTAGCAGCTCGAAAACCGGTGGCAAGAATATCTGTTTTTTTCCCATCAGCACTCACACGCAGTAGTGTGCCATGATGAGGAACTAATGCCGGCAGTGCATGCCGAGCCGATTTCGCATAATAGAAATTATTCTGAGCATCCACCTGTAAGCCCATGGCAAACTCGTGAAAATGGTCGGTAACCTGGTGATCACTGTTAAACGATTCATAGAAGTCAGTTTCGCCATCCCCATTAAGATCATGCAAAATACAAATCTGATCGCGACAACCCACGTAGATCAGGTCGTCAACGATTTTGACCCCTAAAGGTTGAAACAGGCCACTGGCTATGCGGTGCCAGGTAAGCTTTCCATCGTCACTAAGTACGCCGGACACCTTCCAGACATCACCATCCCAACAGCTAACAACCAGGCTGTCTCCATCGGGGTAGAAATCCAGCCCGGTCATACGCACCTGCGCAAACCATGGGTTTTCGACAGGATGCGTCAACACATCCACCTGGAACGCCCCTTCTTGCTCACCATGATCTAGCAAAGTCGTCAATTTATCGGGAAATCGAGCCGGTCCACCACTTATGAGTTCTGACAAGTCGACATGAGGCACCGGGATAAACTGGCTGGCTTCCAAGGCGATGGCTGAATCATCGACACGTCGCACCCAGACTGTAAACTGCGTTTTATCTCCTGCCGGCACTTTAAGACGCAACTGGCCATCGTCTCCCCTGAGCCATTCCCAGCCATCAAGCTCCGCATTAACACCAGCGATCAATGGGGCATCGCTAGAACCTGCCGAAGGCATTCCGGCCATGACCTTCACCTCCAATTTAGCCTCCGAGTGATCTCTCGCGACTCCGTCTTGCATTCTCAAATCGAGCACTGCCCCTTTGGCTGTTTCCACCTCGGCCGGCACGACCAGACGCTGGAACACCTGCACCCGGCTGAGCATTCCCTCAAAGTGTGTTTTATTATTGGGGAAGTTATCCGAACAGAATCCAATCTTCAGCACATGAGCATTTTCGACACGCTTCGCCCGCATCACTTTTGCCGCGTTCACCTTGCCATCCACATAAAACGTCAATTGGCCAGATTCCGCATTAAATGTCAAAGCAACATCATGCGGCTTACCATCCGCCACGGGGATATTCCCATTCAGGGCACCTACCCAGCCAATGTCGTAAGCCAACTTGCCACCTCGAACAAACAAGGACTTGCCGCCATCCACCCAGGGCCCCTTTGTGTGAGTTTTCGTAAAAATCGCTCCATCTACTTTCGTTGAGATGGTGGCTGCGATAGTGAAGTCTTCGGAGAACATATTTATTCGCTCACCTAGGGGAACCTGTAGATAGGTCGCACCATTAAACGACACACCCCGGTCCTGAGCAGGTTCTTTGGGGACTGCAAAGTGCCCTAATCCAACTACGCTGCGGCCGTCCGCTTCTTTCTGTAACATTTGCAGCGGGGCATTCGTATCGGGGTGCTGTGCAATCTGCACATAATAGTCCTGAGCTCGGCGGCTCATCTGAAAGATCCGTTTGAACACCGGCCCATTATCGGTTTCCTCCCAGGCTGCAGTCTCCAAAACATCGGCCTTACCTACTGAATAGGAAATCACCGTCTGATTGCCGTGGTGATAAAGACCTTTGTAATGCGCCCAGGGGCGGGGAAGCGGGCCATAAATCCTGTCATCTCGCCCGACTAAGCGGGGGTCATCCCAAGAATTATCTTCGGGGTTTGCCCAGCCAGGACCTGTCGGATTTTCGAAGTGGAGATCTCCTACGACACGCGGGTGAATATTGTGGCGACCATTGAAGTTAATACCATTCCAGTCGATAAACCCTTTTCCCTGCCAACCGGCAGCGATACGCATCGTATCATGATCAAAGATCATCCAACCGTTTCCTTTGGAGATCCCCCCCTGACCGGCATCAAGACGCTGCGCTATTCCCTTATAGGCAAAATTAGATGCATCTTCACCAATTTCATAAGTAGCAATCAGTTGATGACCATAATTATTTTGCTCCCAGGGAACGATGTTTGATGGGGCTGGCCCCTTCGTATCTCCTTTTGGCAAATCAGCCAGATAACCCTGGGTAACCGGGAAGTATTGAGACGGATTGTCACGCTTAAAGTACGCTTCCCTGATGTAATGAATCACATCATATTTTTGCTGAGGCACCATCCATGCCTGCGGGACCATCAGGCCAAATCCACGCGTAAGAGTCTGATACATCGCAAATGGATCGGCACCATTTTTCATGACATCTACAGCGAACTTTCTTGAAGTTGGCAATGAACCCGGTCGATCATGTGTGCCATGACAATTAATGCAGAGGCGATTGTAAATTGCCTCTCCACGTTTGTAGCTCTCCTGGTTCAAGGAGGTCAGCAATCCCAGATGATCCAGATTCTTTTCGTATTCAGGTAAAGGTCGTGCAGCATAGAGAGACGGGGGGGGCTGCAATTCAGCCGCTCGCTCTTTCCCACCGTCACGAACCTCCATCAAATACTTAACCAGGTCAAGAAACTGTTGTTTGCCGGTGAGTTGATTCACCTGACCTTTCGGCATAATCGAAGCTTTTGAAACAACAACTTCATCTACATCGTTCTCTGGAAACCTCAGTTCCACTCCCGGGCGACTGACATCATTCAAAACCAGTTCGCCATCTTTTTGACTTTGGATAAGGCCCGTAAATTGTTTGCCATCCACCGTAAAGACCGTAACGGCCTCAAATCCCTTCTTGATTTCTTTCGACGGTTTCAAGACGGATTCAACCAAATGCTGGTTACTTGCCTTAGGACCTAACTGGGTCAGATCAGGCCCAAGTGGGTTTTCTTTATCGCCCAGGCTGTGACATTTTGAGCACGACAGGTAAACCTGAAAAAATGCGATCCCACCACGTTTTGCATCCCCCCGGTCCTTGGCTTCCTGCACCAGCTGTTCGATCGGAGTCTCCAACAACTGAGCCTCCAGATTTTGACCAACAGCAATATTTGCTGACAACAAAACAGCAATGACAGAACAAAAAACACGACGAGTCATTTGATGCATTCCTTAGTTGAGCTCTTTAATAATTCGGGGTAATAAGCCGAACAAACGACAACACTGCCGGCTACCTGCTACCCAGCTGGTATTAATAGTATCTTAACGGCTACGCCGCTGGCTAACAGACCAACCGACAGGCTGTGTCCAAGCCTGCTCGGTTTGCTTGGGAAGCGTTGGATCCACATGGGGCTTTGTTGATGTGACCACTGCACGCACGTACAACTCATCGCCCTTGAATTGATAGGTTGGCTGAATCCCCGGGACCGTTGCCAGGACGGCGCCTACATCTTCACTATAAATACGCGTCACCGTTTTTCCGTTTGCTGTTTTCTTCTCTTTGGATGACAAATCTGCAGAGGTGGTCGTTCCGATAAACTTTGTGGTATAAGTCACCCCCACTTGCTCATCAATCAACAACTCCAACTTTTGTTTCTTGCTGTTGTAGACGACATCTATGAGCTTAACACCACTGGAACTGTAGAAATCTCCGCGAGTGATCTTTTCTGTAATCACGTCCGCATCGAGTTCGTCACCTCGAACCATAATCCAGCTTCGACCGGGACGACTGGTTCCTCGGCCGTGGTAATGATGAGAATCATCCGTTCCAACCCCAAACAAAGGCGGAGCAAAAAGTTGGGCAAGCCGAATGGTATTGACGATATCCCAGATTTTCTCGACGGAGGCATGCTCGTCATCCCCCAGAACATTAACACCCGGATGACCGTTATATATCTCGACAAACCGTTCCTGCACAACGGCTGCCAAATCTTCGGCGGTTACCGCATATCCAAAATTTGGATGATTTAAATGCAGGACAATCGGCTTGCCCGTCTTACGGGCCTGTTCAGCCACAGCTCGTAAATTATTTGCCATTGCTTCCCGCACAGTAGGGCCTCCCACCGGAGCAATCAATTCCTGAATGTTCGTCGCATTCATATGAACCGGCACACCCTGACTTCTGTCAGAGATTTCTTCACTTTGAACCATCAGGAAGTCACCGTCTTTTTCCAAGCCGACTCGAAACTCTTCCAGCGTTCGGAGCCGCACCTCAAGCTTATCTCCTTCGCCTCGTGTAAGTACCCAATCTTTGCCATAGGCGTCCAAATACTTATCTAAAATATCATTCCCCCCCCGTGATTTAAGGGTGCTGATGGGCATCCATTTTTCGCCCTTACTGAGAATATTGTGATCGGACAGTGCCAGGAAGTCATACCCCTGCTGCTTATACCAACTCGCGATCATCTCCGGAAACTGATTGCCATCACTCCAAAAGGAGTGCGTATGAATATTGCCTTTCAACCAAGAGGGGCGTTCTGCACCAATTTTAGTGGGCGTGGATTCTCCTGCGTTTAGGAGTCCGGCGACTAGCATGGTAACTAGGAGGGAAAATGCTCGCATTACGATTTGCCTTTCGAATATTTTCTTATTGAAGAAAGCCGCTAACGCTGCTAGCCCCCTGACGCTCCCCTTCTAGGGGTGCCTCCTCGAGGGCCAAAACGTAGCGTAAAAGCCCTTTCGCTACTTGCCGTGTTTCAGCCGACAACAAAGCTTGTTGAAACTGCTGTTGTGGCTGATCCCGCCGACAATAGTATGCGTGCAATGCACGACGAGGACGATGCGTCCGATTCTTTACTCCAGAATGCCACAAATGAGCGTTCATCACAATCAAACTACCAGCTTTCGCCTTAATCAATTCTTCGTCAGGATGCTGTTTTTCAGGATGGTCCAAAACGTCCTGTGGCAATTTACCTGCAAGGTGGGTCCCCGGAATCACTCGAATCGTTCCATTATCCAGCGTAAAGTCATCCAGGCACCAAACAACATTGGCCACTTTCGGCCCCTTTTTGTCAGGCAGATAACCACCATCACAATGAAGGGGTTGTCCGCTTGCTGACATGGGATTTGCACTTCGCGCATTCAAACTACTGAGCTTAAATGTCCCCAGAACATGCCCCACCAGCGCCAGAGAATCGCGGTGCGTTACAACCTGATCGAACCGCCTCGACTTTTCGACAAGATTGGCGAGTCGACGAGCATTTTTTTCCTGTTTAAACTCGCAACCTGCCAGTTCTCCTTCAATCTCCCACAAAAATTCGACCTCTCGGATCAATTGTTCAAGAACGACCTCAGGGATACATTCCGACAATACAACATAGCCATGCTTGTCGAGCTGATCTTGATGAGCGACGGAAGGCGCTGGTATCTGAAACTCTTCCATTCTTTGGTTTTATTTAAGCAATAGATGAACCGAAGAAGCGGGCACACAGTTGCGAAAGACCATTTGCAAGTTCTTTTGCTGATCCTGAGTTTCTGTGTAATAAATTGACTGCGTGCTGGAAACAATACCAACCACTTCGCCTCGACTATTGAAGATCGGTGACCCGCTGGAACCTTTGGCAAACTCAGCCGTAATATACAGCCGTTTAGCCGAGCCCTTAGGAGTATGCATCATGGCATTACGAGATACGACCCCCTTCGTCAGAGTATAAAACCGACTAACCGGATGACTAATCGCGTAAACATCCTCACCAGGAATGGCGCGCTCCGCGATTTTCGCTGGCGTCAGCTTTTCGCCGGCTGGTAATTCCAATTGAAGAATAGCGATGTCGTTGAGTTCATCAGCTGCCAAAATCTCTTTGACAACATAAACTTTACCGTTAGCAGCCGTGGCAACTAATGCTCGTTCATCCGGTTGAACACCTTCAACGACATGATGATTTGTAACAATCGCTCCGTCAGCTGTAATTGCGAATGCTCCAGCACTCCGGTCATGCCAACGCGTACAACGCCCACATTTATAGACCTTTGATAAAACGAGCACTGAAGGCGCGACAGCCGGGTATACTTCATGCGATGCGAGTGCCGCACTCTTGAGTTTGGGAAGTTTCAATTTAGTTTCGGAGCGTTTGATCTGTTCTTCAAACCCCTTAAGTAAAGACACTTCCGGGTCAGGCAATAGTAAATCTGCCTTAGAACTAATCAATTGCTTGATTGCACGATCATCGACGACATCAGAAATCAGTCCGGTTTGACTACTATCTGCCGGCACCAACGTACGGTTTGCTAGCCCCTGCTGGGCATAAACTGAAGTATCAGTCAGTACAAATGCAGAAAAAGCCGTTAAAACGAGGAATGCACTGAACCTACTCATCAAGGTAACAGAAGCGTTTACACGAACCACAATTAGGCCTTTCAATAGAACTTCCCCGAACAGCACTGCTCAGATATTCGCTGTGTGGAACTCATTAGAACACAAATCCATAAAATAAAGATAATCGAAGAGCAATAATAGTATTCTTTTATATTGAACTTAATTCATGTTTGACCGTAGAATAGATGATAATTCAAGTAGTACTAATAACCAAAACAATGCGCCTAAATCGATGAATCGCCTTAGCAACCCAAAAACTGGCTCTTTCATTCTGTTGCTGTTTCTATCAGCACAGGTGATCCTGCCTGCGTTTTGTTGTTGCGGAATCTCGACCATCCTTGGCGAGACAGCCAGTGCTGATACGGAAACTTCAAAAGCCTGTTCCAATTGTATTTCGCATCAGGCCGATGACGGCGTCTTCAACCAAATCTCTGGAACGGACAACTCGCATGAGTGCCCTTGCAAGGCTGGGATGGCCAAACAGCTCATCACCACAACCAAAGCAACGGTTCAAATTGAGTTGCCACTAAAATATGATGCTCCTATTCATGACATCGCCGTCTTGGATCTTGTTGCGGATCACTCAAATATTCAACCGCTTCGCTCCGGCCCTCCATTGCCGGTTCGAAAGCATTCTCAGACAAGCCAGTCCATTATTTGCTGCTGGCTCTGCTAGGCTTAGTTCACTAAGAAGCATTCATTCGGCGGTAACTGTTGTCATCCGCTGAATTCCGTTCAGCTAGAGTACTTTCTCGGCTGCAATAAATCAAAACAAATCGAATCACGTGGATTCGTAATTAGATCACCGAGGTATACCTCATTTTTTCAAGGAGTTTCATTATGAAACGTTTTTTAGCAATTTTTGCTGTGATCATGTTCACAGCAGTATCTCTTGCAGCAACCGCTGCACCTAAGCTTGAGGGCGTCAAATGCCCATTGAGTGGCAAACCTGTCGCAGCCGACAAAACCGTCGACTACAAAGGTGGTAAAGTCTTCTTCTGCTGTGCCAACTGCCCAAAAGCATTTGATGCGAAGAAGCATGGCAACAAAGGGAACCACCAGTTGGTTCAAACTGGTCAGTACAAACAGGTTAAATGTTTTCTGGCCGGTCGTCCTGTAGACGCTACGAAGACTGTTGACGCTGCTGGCGTTAAAGTTGGCGTTTGCTGTGGCGGATGTCTTGGCAAGCTGAAAGCTGCTAAAGATAAAGTTGCTTTCGCATTCAATGATGCGGCATTCACTAAAGGATTTGCCGCTGTGAAAGCAAAGAAATAGTCCTGCGGGATTAATAAACAAGTAGTGTGAACTTTCTTCATTCACATTGCTCCAATCGTGAAGACGCATGGTATCTCATCATGCGTCTTCTTTTTTATGGTAAGCGGTTACCTCCCACCGCTCTTGGTAACTGGTAAACTGACTTGTAAATCCCCGAAACTCTTCACCCCCTTAAAAACAACATTCTAATATGGTTCGCTCCGCTTCGATCACTTTCCTGTTTCTCACGGTTTTTTTGACGCTACATCCCCAATACGCTATCGCCAAAAAGCTAAAACCATACCAACCCTCCGATTTGTTAGAACACTATCGTCAAGCACATGCTTCAATTAACGATGTAAACAACAAGATGATTCGCCATCGCGTACGTCCCAACTGGATCGAAGGAGACAACAAGTTTTGGTACAAGCTTGACCTGCACGGTAACAAACGGGAGTGGGTAGTTGTCGATTGTCTTGCCGGAACACGACAACTGGCTTTTGACCATACTGCAGTGGGTAAACAACTTTCAGAATTACTCCAAAAAGATGTCGATGGAAGCAAACTCAATATCAGCGATCTTCAGTTTGACAAAGACCTCACTTACTGCGAATTCAAATTCGAAAACAGCCGTTATCGATTCAAATATAAAGACAAACAACTGGAAAAACTGGCTCAGTTTCTAACCCCGCCGAACATTGTCACCACTTCCACATTGATCACTCAAAAGGAAGCCGAGATACCCCGATGGGACTTTGCCATTAAAGATCACAATGCCGTGTTGGTTGACAATGAGAATAAACAGGAATACCTTCTTACGACCGATGGCACGGTGGAGACCCCCTACCAATTCAATAAATGGTCCCCGACGCGTAAACACGTCGCATTCATGAAGGTTCAACCGGGAGACCTAAGTCAGGTCCACCTTCTAGAATCCTCTCCCAAGGATTCTATCAAGGCGAAGCTCCACACTCGCACTTATGCCCAGCCAGGTGATCGCTTCGACAGTTTCAAACTCTTCATCGCAAGTACCGAAACACAAAAAAGCTATGCCGTGGACGCCGATATCATTGACTACCACGGACCACCGCGCCTTCAGTGGCACGAAAACAATGACTTTTTCACCTACCAGAAAGATGATCGGGGACATCAGCGTGTTCGAGTTATCGCGGTGTCGGCCGCCGACGGTACCACCCGCACAATCATTGATGAAAAAACCGACACCTTCATAAACCAGATCAAATTTTTCCGACACTACACGAAAGATGGGAAGCGTTTGGTCTGGGCAAGCGAGCGTAGCGACTGGAATCATCTTTACCTCTACGACCTGCATTCCGGCCAGCGTATTATCCCCATCACCAGTGGCGAGTGGGCCGTAAAGAAAGTCCATTCAGTTCACGAGAAAGAGGGGTATCTCATTTTTAGTGCCGTGGGAACCGAAAGCGACGAAGACCCCTATCATGAACATTACTTCCGTGTAAATCTGGACGGTAGTAATCTGACCAAGCTAACCGACGGAGACGGAACTCATAAAATCCAGTTATCGCCAACTAGGCGTTTCCTTATCGACGAATACTCACGAATTGACCAACCGCCTATCCATACACTGCGAAATGCCACGACAGGCAAAGTAATATGTCGATTGGAAATTGCGGATATCAGTCAACTCGTGGAATTAGGATTCAATTTACCCGAACGTTTTGTGGCGAAGGGACGCGACGGAAAAACAAATATTTATGGCATGGTTTATCGCCCACGGATCTTTGACCCAAAGTTCAGCTACCCTGTGGTTGAATATATCTATGCCGGACCTCATGACTCACATGTCCCTAAATCATTCATGACCCGTATGCGGATGTTTCACCTAGCTGAACTCGGGTTCATTACCGTCATGGTTGACGGTATGGGGACGGACAATCGGGGCAAAGACTTTCACGATGTCTGCTGGAAAAATTTACAGGACTCGGGACTGCCCGATCACATTACCTGGCTAAAAGCCTTAAATGCAAAATATCCTCATTGTGACATTTCCAATCTCGGCATCTTCGGGACAAGTGCGGGAGGCCAGAGTAGTACGGCCGCATTGCTACACCACAGTGACTTTTATCGAGTAGCTGTGTCATCCTGTGGTTGCCATGACAACCGAGTTGACAAACATTGGTGGAACGAGCAATGGATGGGCTATCCAATTGAGGAACACTACAAAAATCAATCCAACACCACGAACGCCAATCTACTTAAGGGCAATCTGCTACTCATGGTCGGTGAAATGGACACCAATGTCCCTCCCGAGTCCACCTACCAGTTAGTAAACGCCTTAATTAAGTCCAAAAAAGAATTTGATCTATTAGTTGTACCTGGTATGGGACATTCTTCCGGTGGTGAATATGGTCAACGCCGACGTTGGGACTATTTTGTTCGCCACCTACATGGTCTGACACCTCCAAACTGGAACGAACACGGTTATCCGCCTCAATAATTTTCCGATTAAATTTTTGTATTTAGGGTAACCCACCGAGTACTTATGCCACTTAGATCCGTTTTTTTAAGTATAGGGGACACTTAGAACAGGGGCATTTGTTTTGGAGTGATACGGATTGCATGTTTAAGTCAAATTCCTCATACACCGAAGTTCGTGATTCACTAAAAGAGCAATCTCTGGATGATAAGCAGAATTTTCTAGAGTCGATGATCAATTACTTCCTCGGAATAGATCAGTCATCCCCCCACCGCTTACTGGAAATAGAAGGAGCCATTGACTCTATTCTTGAGCAGGACTAAGTGACTGGCAAATCGGCTCTGATCTGTTAAATTACCTATAACAATTCGCGGACTAAGCAACACTTGTCATGAATATCCTTGTCGGCTGGGAAACCTCCCCCGAAACCGAAACGCTCGAATTAATGCTCAACGTTGGTGGCCATGAGGCGACCATCTGTAGTGAGGTGGGGCAGTTTGACTTAAAATTGAAGGAAACTGGCTGGGATGTCGTGCTTCTCTCGCTGAGTTTCCCAACCTTGGAAGAGTCTATTGGAACATTTGAGCGGACCAAGACGGCGATCCCGGGGATCCCCGTTGTTGGTGCTGCCAAATCGGACGATATTACTCACCTGATTCAGTTTGTTTCACAGGGTCTTCATTCCCATGTAATCCGAGATGTGAACGGCAACTTTATTATGCTGTTACTCTCAATGCTGGAAGCAGCACATGAGAATGTGCGTGCCTTAAGAGCTCAGGTCGTTGCTGAACGATTAAGTGAAGAAGTTGATTCCGTTCGTAAACTTCAGGAATCCGTCATTCCTGATGATTTGCCGGAAACTAATGGATACAAGGTTGTCGGAAGATACGAGCCATCTGAAATACGAGTTGACGGTCAGAATATGGTCGTCATGGCCGGAGGCGATTATTACGATTCCTTCGCCTTAGATGATACACGTCTTGTAATGCTCGTTGGAGATGCCTCGGGGCATGGAGTGAAAGCCTGCATGTCCATCATGACAATGCATACACTGATCCGGATGATTCGCAACAACCGGTATGCCAACACGGCAGACTTTGTAAATGCTGTGAATGATAGACTTTGCAAAAGTGATATCGTGCAAGACGAAGGTGGATTTATCACGATCATTTACTGCATTCTCGATACTGAGTCCAACAAAATCGAATGGACCTGTGCAGGCCATCCTCTGCCTTTACTTCAAGACCTGAAAACTAATAAAGTCATGATCCTCGGTCACGAAGATCAAATTGGCTTGCCATTAGCCGTCATGGAAGGGTGGAATTATGAATGCATTTCGGCCGCCATCCCGCCCAATAGTCGGTTACTTATTTACACCGATGGACTGGAAGAGGCATTCCCTCCGAGCGGAGACGCGTTAGTCGATCAATTCGGTGTCGAAGGCATCATCAAAGCCATGCAGGATTCCAAAAACCTAACGCTTCCCGAGGCATTAGAACTTATCTTCCAACGCTCCTCGGACATTACCGAAGGAACCGGGCGGCATGACGATACCTCGGTCATGATGATCGAACGAAAGTAGCAAATGTCGATGCAACTTTCTTGGCTACGGGTTGGATGACTCCGGCTGACTTAACCCTGCTTCATCAGTCACTCCACTCACGGCGGAATCTTCCATACGTGCTTTCGACACGACTTCCACAAAGTCCGGCCGTCCATAACTAACGGTAAATGGCGGCAAATCAATTAAGACTCCGTTATGTCGTTCCTTACGCACTCTAGCTACTGCATCCTGGGCTCCAATATCTATTCCCCTCTTAATAAGATTTGAAGAGAAATCAATGATCCCGAGTGGAGGCTCAAATCGAGATTGCAAGTTAACTACCACTACTTCGCTTCGACTACGTTGATCTGATAGTTGACTCTGACGCAACAAGTGACCAAAGCCTCGGATCACACTGTCAGCAAGATTCACCCCATCACGTGTCGCTACCGGACTAACATCAATTAGCAAAACATGTGTCGCCCCCCACAACACGGCCGCTTCTACAGGTGCATTGTGAGCAAATCCACCGTCCACTAACTCCAGACGATCTCCCAGTTCAGGCATCCCCTCTACAACCTGTCCCGGGAAAGCGGGGTAAATAGCCGAAGACCCCAAAACAACTTTCATAAACTGCTTCGGGGACTGATGCATATCGATTCCACGACTTCCAAATTCTGGCCTGGGGCCATTCTGATCTGATTGTAGATAAAAATACAATTCAGACGGCACTTCGGGGCGATTTCGATCAATCGCGGTCGTCGTTAACACTAAGTCTCGCTTAACAACATCACTGTTAACAATCCACTCGCCCATCGATTCTAATCTTTGTTCTGCCGTCTCCTGGTCGTCCATCGGGTAAGCCATTTCATGATGCGTTGCGTGTTGCTGCAACATCGTAGAATATCCTCGCACTAATGCCGTACGAATTCCGTCACCCGTTGAAAACGTCTTCTCATTGATCAACATCGTGATCAATTGCAGTAGTGGTAAACCTAAAACACCAACCGTTAGAACCCAATGGATACGTCCCCGGCGAATTCTCAATTCCTGTTTATTCGGATCTCCCGACACTCTCGCTATAAAATAATAGATGGCTCCCGCAAAGAGCATTGTAATCGCCGTAAATTCAGCCCCGATCCGACACCACCACCACAGATGGTGAAGTACACGATTGTGCCCGAGAAAGACCCAGGGGGAAAACGGAACTGCATAAAGAGCCAATTCAACGGCTCCTATCATGAGGCACAATCGATAAAAAAACTTAAGTCTGGCATCATAACGACGCCGAAACAAACGACCTAATAGATAAACCAGAGTCATTTGCAAGAATGCAAACCAAATCCCCGCATTTACCCGTACGGCAATCGAAGGCAAGAGGATTTCGCGACGATCCAACGATTGCCAAACATCTCTCAATACCTGTTGACCTTGAGCATAGCCGGCAACATTCATGGATACTGGCACGGCATTTAATGCACCACCGGAGGTACCTACGACTAAATCAATATCCAATTGTGAACCATATTGCGTATTGAGTTCCTGCAGGTAATTTTCCACTTCCGCTATGGCGCCCACCTGATATGCACAGCGTGCCCCCCCTCCGGAAAGAACAACTGCCAATCTAAATGGCTTTTCAAGCGACGAATTTTTTTGAGCATGAGCCAATAGCTGTCCCACGCCTCGCAAGTCCTGACGGACGAGGGAATCTTCTGCATCATCACTCCCCAAAGCCAGGCTCTCCTGTAAAGCGATGTAATCTTGATTTCCATCTTCAGAGGGCCGAAAAAGAGGTGTCGGCTTCGAAAACACTTGCTCTGCCAGCATACGTTTTAATTCAGCCAGTTTTGCAAAGTCGCGTCTACATACCAATACATCATGAGGAATCTGCACCCTGCCTAAAGCCGGGATTTCAATCTTAGCAATATTCGGCTGCAATTCCGGCTGTTTTGAAATTGCATCATCCCAGACAAATCCAATTGTTGTCACTCCAGCTCGACTTTTGGCAATCGCTTCCAACACTTGAGAGTGCGAATGCATAAATCGCGTTGTTTCTTCAGGCAGTTCAATTCCCAGATCTTTCATAACCTTTCGCGGCACCAAAGCCCCGGAAGCCGACTGAGGATGAACCAATAATACTTCAAGCGTTCCCTCGTCAGCCGCCCGCTGAATGTCTCCAATCGTGAGCTCTCCGTTTTCAACATGAGTAAGGCAAACCGAATGATAATAGCGTTGAAAGTTATCCGCTTTTCGCAATTCGTTAACCCACGGCCCCTGTCCAGGTCTGGCATCCATCGTTGCCAGATATTCGTATTGATCAACCAAGCCACTTTGCAATATCCCCCGGACATACCCTCCGGCTGTTAGCAACGCCAAATCAATCTCACCAGTCTGTAACCAATGAGAAACCTCTCGATAGGAACCGAAAGCAATCTGAAACTGAACGGGAGGGTTTTGCGAACCAGACAGTTGACTAATGAGAGCCCTCAATTCACCATCTTTGTCCTGAAAGGTCTCGTAGGTAACAACACCAACACGAATTTTGAAATTATCCTGCCCCACCAACCAGGAACTCAGCCCGAGAAGTATAAACAGCGTCAACAATCCTCTTCCAAGCGTTTTCATTAATCTACCTTTGAACCAGAAACCTGATTTAAGCCCTCACTACGAAGGCGTTTCGAATAGTTTTCGTCAATGTCGAATTCAGAAATATCAACGAGGTACTGTTCTCGGAGCTCCTTTAAGGAATTTACTCCGGGAACGACTTTCAAGGCAAAGACGATTCGGTCGACAAGCCCTGAAAAGATTATTCTCTTATCCCACTTGGAAATTGGAGTGGGCGCGAGTTTATTTAGATGATAAAGCATATTACTCGCACAATTATTTGAAATCGTATGATAAAATTCCGGCTTTTGCTGAAGAGCCGTTGCTCGTTGCATCACATCCTCAAACATCCGTTGTACCGCTTTTCGCCCTATCATCAACGGGTAGAGTCGTACCGGATCGATTCTTACATGAGTCCGCAACCCAATCAAATCTCTTTCTGTTCCCACAACGTAAGCCAATTCAAAGTTACGGAAGAGCCCTTCTTGGACACTAAACTCCTCTCCCACTTCCCTGTGAACTTCAGCTGAGACGGCAATCGCGTCTAACTCACCACACTCATCCTGATATTGAAACGTGATAAAGATATGGGCGACACCTTCCCAGGCTGATATCTGTTCGACTCCCAACCAAACTTTACGAAGGCCGCTCAACGGTATCCGGCGAGTCACCCACGACGGTGTGTAGTCGGTTTCGGACCGGTATAGAAAATCACGTACGTTGTGAAGAGTGGCAACACCTTTAGCAAACTCGACTTGTACCGAATACTGCATGTCTTCGGCCCAGTTCCGATCCGACCGGGGGCGGAGACAGAGTAGTGCCAGCAACACCAGCAGGTCAAATCCCCAAACACCGTATATCAGAACATGTCGATCATCATAGCGAAGTGCGGTCATTAAGAAAGTCGTTACCGCAACAACCGCCAAACCAAATCCCAACTTTGCATTTAGTTTTGGAAAAAACGTAATGCCAGCAACCGCCCAGATCAAAGCAAGTGACCAGACTATCCAGCCGACGAGCTTTAGCAGAATATCGATGATGGGCCACAGTGCCCCACTTTCCTCAAACATTACTTTATTATAAGCAATCCACATCCCTTAAGGCCGTCGTTTCACAAAGGTATTTCATCTAGAGATGACCGGGCGAATCCATGCAGTCGATGCTATTTTGATATAATCACCATAAGGAATAACCCTGATTTATTGCCTTAAGACTTCTATGATTAACTGGAACACTTTTGGAGTTAGTGAATACTAATGAGTGACATGCATCCTGCATTTAGCGACTTTGCTCGTGGAGTAACAACCGAAACCGCCTTTGATGTGCTTGTAATCGCCAAGCAACTAAAGGCGGAAGGGAAAAAGGTTGTGGAACTGGAGATTGGTGATAGTCCTTTTCCATCCACTACGAATGGTGCGCAGGCTGGCATCAAAGCAATCGAGGACGACCATTGTCACTATGGTCCTTCCATCGGCATCCCAGAGTTTCGGGAAGCGGTCGCCAATTACGTTAATGATGAATATGGTCTTAACGTGGCTGCCAGCAACGTCACGGCAGGGCCCGGCGCCAAAATTTTTGAAACACTCTTTTGTGAAGCCTTTATCAACGAAGACGATGGAGTACTGGTTTTTAGTCCGTTTTTCCCAACTTACCCACCAAACATCGATCGGCGTGGTGGACGCATCGTCTATTCGGAACTAAAGCAGGAGAACGCTTTTCGTCCAAATCTGGAGGACATCGCCACATTTGTGAATCAGGATCCCAATCCAAAAGCGATTTTCATCAATACGCCGCACAATCCCACCGGAGGCATTGCCACTGAAGAAGATCTCAAAGGAATTGCCGATTTAATTCGCGGTAAAGACATCGTGGTCTTCGCGGATGAACCATATGACCAAATGGCTTGGGAAGGCCAGCACCATTCTCTATTGGCACAGCCGGATATGCTTGATCAATGTGTTTCTTGCTACACCTTTAGTAAGTCCTTTAGTATGAGCGGATGGCGGCTTGGGTACGCTGTCAGCAGTGAACGTATTATTAATATGATTGCCAAACTAACGAACAGTACTTTGTCATGTATACCACCATTCGTCCAACTAGCCGGGGCAGCAGCATTAAACAAAGACCGTGCTCAACGCGATGAGTACATGGCGGAGTTTAAAGAACGTACCGTTTCACTGGCGACCAGGCTCAATGAACTAGATGGCGTTAACTGCCTGATTCCCGGCGGAACATTCTACGTCTTCCCTAATGTTGCTGAAATCTGCAATCGACACAAAATCACTTCCCACGGCCTGGCACTTTACCTGCTTAAAGGAGCCGATGACGACTTCGGAATCGCCTGTCTTGGTGGAGAGTGCTTCGGAGATGCCGGTCATGGTTTTATACGGTTTAGTACTGCCGAGCCGCCGGAACTAATTCAGGAAGCCCTCGACTTTCTACCCATCGCCTGGAACAACGAGGAACGGATCCAGGCCTTCCTGGCTGCAAATCCAAAATACAAACTAGAAGTTCCATACGTAGTGTAACCCCTTGAGACGAACGGGATGTTAACGTGGCAGATGTAACCAATATTGCCCAACGGATTATTTCCAATGTGGAACAAGTGATTGTCGGTAAGCGATCTCAACTAATCCTCTCGTTGGTTTCCTGGCTATGTGAGGGACATATCCTCCTGGAAGATGTTCCCGGCGTTGCCAAGACAATTTTGGCTCGAGCTTTGGCACGCAGCGTCGGCTGTAATTTCAAGCGAGTACAATGTACGCCGGATCTCCTGCCTACGGATGTCACCGGAGCGTCCATTTTCAACCCAAAAACGACTGAGTTTGAATTTCGCCCAGGCCCTATTTTTGGGCAACTGGTCCTCGCTGATGAAATAAATCGTGCCACCCCACGTACTCAAGCTGCTCTTCTGGAAGCCATGGCTGAAGCCAAGGTTACTGTTGACGGACATTCTCATACTTTAACTCCACCCTTCCTGGTGGTCGCCACACAAAACCCAATCGATCACGAAGGTACATTTCCACTACCAGAAGCCCAGTTAGACCGTTTCCTAATGAAATTCCAATTAGGATACCCGAGCATGGAGGAAGAATTGAAAATGCTCGCCATGCTACAACACAAACATCCGCTGGAATCCATCGGCGAAGTTGTTTCAGCCAAAGAAATTATCGAATGCCAGCATGCGGTACGCACGATACACATGGATGATAAAGTACGTCAGTACATCATGGAGATTATTCATGCCACACGGGATCACGAAGACCTGACCTTGGGAGCAAGTCCTCGTGGTTCCATTGCCCTCTTCCGCGGCAGCCAGGCGATGGCCGCATTACGTGGTCGCGATTACGTTTTGCCTGATGACGTCAAATTCATTGTGGCTCCAATTCTGGCCCACCGACTTATCCTGTCCCCCGAAAGCCGACTCCGTAAAGTCACGGCAGAACAGGTTGTGCAGGACGTCGTATCTGAGATCGCTGTTCCCACGCTGAACACTTAAACGGAGAGCAGCCTATGAAGTGGGTCGTCGTGATACTGCTAGTTCTGGGATTCTCGTTTGTCATTGGTTCGGACTTTCTTGCGTACGGAATGTACTCACTACTTACACTGATGGCCGCCAGTCTGTGGCTTTCAAAACATTGGTCTGCCCAACTCTCTGCTATACGGGAATGCTCACAATTAAAAGCTGAAATCGATGACCATGTCGGGGTCGAACTTGAAGTAACGAACAGCGGAAAGCTACCCGTTCCGTGGATTCTTCTGGAAGATGTGCTGTCCAAAAAAGCTTTCGAGCATACGCCTCCCAGCCTCGAATTACAATCCAACCGAATCAAACTGACGATGTTAAAGGCAAATGAGTCAAAAAAACTACGGTACCATTTCAAATGTAATCGCCGTGGATTCTATCAACTGGGGCCGACCGTTCTTGAGACGGGGGACCTGTTTGGATTACACCGAAGATTCCAAATCAGATCCGAGCCTCAATATCTGACGGTCTACCCCAAAGTCCTTCCTATTGATGGTTATGATTTATCCAGCCGACGGCCTATAGGTGAGATCAAAATGACCCATCGATTATTTGAGGATCCCACCCGTATTGCAGGCGTGCGAGCATATCAGGAAGGGGATCCCCTCAACCGAATCCACTGGCGCGCTACGGCGCGGACAGGCAAGCTCCAAAGTAAGATCTATGAGTCTTCTACAGTGGCTGGTCTGACGGTTATCTTAGACTTCCATAAAAACGGTTTTCAACGTCAACACGAACCAATGAGGTCTGAACTCGCCGTCACGGCAGCCATTTCCATTGTTAACACAGTGCAACTCCTCGGCCAACAAGTCGGTCTACTAACCAACGGGCGTGATGCGGCAGAACGAATGCGCCAGCAGGGTTGGGATGTAGAGTTAGATGACCGGCAACAAGCTCAGCAAGCAGGTGCTATGCTGGCTGAAAATGATCGTTTGCGACCATTGCAGGTTCCCACGCAAAGATCCTCGGAGCAGTTTCACCGAATCCAGGAACTCCTGGCGCGTGTCGAGATTTCGGACGGTTTGGAATTCGCCTCATTACTGCTCGAAGCTCAATCACGCGTCCCCCGTGATGCCACCATCTTGGCAATCATCTCGAAAGAGAACACCCAATCCGCGATTGCTTTAGGAAATTTAGCTCGACAGGGATTTGCGGTGTCAGCAATGATCAATGTTTTTGATCCAGCCGAGTACGCCCAGATTTCCGGCCCCCTGATTGCCGCGGGGATTGATACCCATCATTTACAAAACAAAGATTCGGTTCTCCACATCTGCCGCAAACAAATACTCCGATAAATAACTAGCCAATGCATCGCAAACAGAAAACAACGTTTGACTACATGGTAATCGGAATCAGCCCTGCGCTAGTCGCCGTCATGGTCACCAGTCTTGCCCTGTTTGTTTCCACGGTACTCAACCCAAGCCCATTTCTCGGGCGTTTTAATTTCATTCTAATGATGTACTCTATGGCGACCGTCGCTATTGCTCGCATCTCAATCGACGAGGGTAAAGAACGCGCCATCCTGTTTGGCATCCCCCTGGCAATCGTAACCCTGTTCGCCATGAGTTCATTGGTGCAATACAGGGAGGCTGTTGGAGGAATGAAATTCATTTATTGTGCGATCGTGATAGCCATTACCTGGTGGTCGGCCCATCAACTGACCTGGGACTGCACTGTCATCGAAGATCATGATGACTCTAGCAATCAGGGCTTGCTGCAAAAGATCGGAGTCGAACATCTAATCACTCAAAGCGATAACACTAAGCATAAAGCCGACGACAGGGCTAATCGCGATTGGTTGGAAACAGAGGCAAAACTGAGTTGGTTTGAGCATTGGAAAGCCAATCGCAAGAAACCTCATACGCCCGGCGTCTGGGTCATTTACTATTCTTTAGCTGCCTTACCCTTGTTTGGCTTTGGGCAACTATTTACCGATACTGAAGTTAGTAGTAACTGTTTCAAGTATCTCCTTTGTTACGTTGGGAGCGGACTGGGACTCCTGCTAACTACCAGTCTACTTGGATTACGTCGATACTTACGTCATCGTGACGTCGAGATGCCTCGGGAAATGGCTGGCATTTGGCTAACCATCGGTGTCGTGATGATTCTTGGATTCATGGCGTTCGCATTCTTACTTCCCCGACCAGATAATATTCAACAAATCGCCCATGCAAATAACTTGTTTAACCAAAGTCAGGATGCCTTTGAAACCTCAGAATACGGAATAGGCCCAGACGGCAAGAACGACGGCAACCCGGGCCCATCCAGTGATGAGCCACAACCGACTCCCGCACCGGCCGAACCCGATAACACATCACAAAACGGGAACCGTCAGGGGGAGCACGGGAATCAGGAAAAGCAAAGCGACTCTCAAACTTCCACAGCCTCCGACGGCGAATCAAAGGAACAATCTCAAGGGAATGGGAACTCGGCCGCCGAGTCCGGCAACCAGGAGAATCAAAGTGACAAACCACCATCCGGAGATTCGTCTAATCAATCTAACGAACAAAAGAGCCCTAATAACAACAGCAACGACTCACCATCCGAACAGGGCGACGGTGACGGACAAATCAATCAAGGCAATGAAGGAAACCAATCGAATCAAAACAATGATTCCGAGCGTAACAACTCACAGGAAAGTCAATCGCAGGAAAAAGATAAGGCTGACGACCCCGGCCTTCAAAATCAACAACGCAAATCGGAACCGGGGAACAACACTTCCTCACAAGGGTCGCAAACGAATCAAAATAATCCACCTTCTTTCCAGCTGCCCTTACTACCCCCTCTCGGAGCCGTCGGACTAATCATCCAAATCCTTTTCTGGATTGGCGTGAGTGGTTCCACGCTTTACTACCTGATCAAAAACCGCAAAGCTCTCTGGCAAGCACTCAAGGAGATGATCAAAGGATTTCTCAATTGGCTCGCCAGAGTCTTTGCAGGAACAGAACCGGAACAAATCGACAGCGAAAAAGCCACCCGGCAAGCACCACGGATGTATCCACCGTTCGCCAGTTTTCGGAATCCATTTGCCACCAAGACGCAAATGTCGCTCCAGGAATTAGTTGAATATAGCTTCAACGCCTTAGAATCTTTAGGCTGCGAATTGGGCATCGAACGACATGAAGACCAAACTCCTAATGAATTCAGTGAGGCAATGGCAGAGCATATCATGCCATTAGGCCAATCCACACTTCGACTCGGCAGGCTTTACAGTTTGGCAGCATATGCGCCCTCCTTGCTGAATCAAAATTGCGTTCAGGACCTGCAGACCTTCTGGAACCAACTTAGTGCTGTCGAAATACGCGATCCTGTTATTATTAATGAGTAGCCCTCAGGTTAACCGTTGCAATTGTTTTCTCAGTCTCTGCACGTTCCGTTGGATAGGCTGTCAGTTTGAATTCACGATCAGATTGAACAACCTGAACCATATTGTCTTCACCTTCAATCGAGCTACTGTAACGATAGACCAACCCGGCAGCATACTCTAACGCTTCATCTGTAGAAGGCCCTGTAATCAGTGCGTTAGGTCCTTTGAAGCCTATTGGCTCGAGTAATGAAGTGCTGGTGGCATCTTCCATGCGGTGCATATATTCCAACTGAGTATTCTCTTTTTCATTACGTCCAACGATGACTTTAACACACTCATTGAAGCGGAAGTGGCGACCTACATTGAGTGCTTCGTAATCCCACCGTTTATCGTCG
The DNA here is from genome assembly GCA_002698965.1 of Rhodopirellula sp. Taxonomy (GTDB): domain Bacteria; phylum Planctomycetota; class Planctomycetia; order Pirellulales; family Pirellulaceae; genus UBA721. Next base: position 61,072 of record PAAT01000136.1, read on the forward strand.
ATTTGGATCTGAATCAGGTCATGTACTTTATTACCGAATTCAGGCTCTGTTAATGCACATCCGGTCGATGGCGTTGGAATCATATCTTCGGTGAATCCAAAATCACGAGCCAGTTGGATTAAACCTTTGCGACTCCGCCCTTGGAATCCATACAACTTTTCACGATCAACCAAACCTTCACGTTCAGGCTTCGTTGGGGGTAGTAACTTTGCTGACAAAGGACGCAAAAGCAAATCTTCGAGCCCGGAATTTGTCGAGATGATATTAAGATCGGATCGTTTCTGGCTCATCGGACGTTGGCCAACCACTTCACCACTGATGATAAATTCAGCATCCACAGCTTCCATGAGTTTATAGGCACGCTCGAACATATAGATTCGACAGTCGACACAAGGATTAGCACCTTTACCATAACCGTATTGAGGGTCACGGATTAAATCAAGATAGTCATCTTCCTGACCAATCACGGTGATATTAGTACCCAAAGCCCGCGCAGCCTGCGCTGATGTATCCTGACAACATGTAAACATCGTCTTGAAATTCAAAGCTTCAACTTCAATTCCCTGGGTCTGCATAATGCGAATCGCAAGCATGCTGTCTAAGCCGCCGGAAAGTAGTGCAACACAACGTGTCATATCAATCTCTCTCGTCCCCTATTTATTCCCAGACTGAACCAGCAAGTCTGCGTCTACTTCATATCTTCGTTGTGGTTTGAAATGGCATCAAGCACCAACATTGATTCTTCGTCAATTTCCCCTAAAGCCATTAAAGCATTCAGGGCCGCTCGTTGTTCCGCATCTTTTTTGCTATTCCCCCATCCAGATTCGAACTTGACCTCGCCAACTACCGCACACACATGGAATTCTTTTTCATGATCCGGACCTCGCTCACCGATCAACTTGTAGACAGGGGTCAACTTAAACTCTCGCTGAGCCACCTGCTGGAAAAGTGACTTATAGTTGATCGGAAGGCCCTCGGAAACCATGGCCAACATTTCATCTTCCAGGCAACTTAATACAAATGCCTGCGCAACTTCATAGCCGCCATCCAGGTACAGCGCTGCGACAATTGATTCGAATGCATTCGATAATATCGATCGAGGAATAGTTTCCCTCGCTCCGATTCCTTTACCAACAAACACCACATCCTGAAACTCCAGGCGTTCAGCAACATGGGCACATGTCTTTCGGCTAACAATGACCGACTTAATCCGAGTTAGTTCTCCCTCAAGATACCGAGGGTATTCGCAAAACAACCACTCACTAATGACCTGCCCAAGAATGGCATCACCCAAGAACTCTAGACGCTCATTGGAGGCCAGACGATGACTCGCACCCGACGTATGCGTCAGGGCAACTTTCAGAAGTTTAGAATCCCTAAATCGATACCCTATCGCCTTCTCACAGGAAGCCAGTTTCACCAAATCCTGTTCAGATACTTCGATCCCGTCGACATCCGGAGAATCGATGGCTTTGTGCCCGCTGAACCAGCCTCGAAACTGGTCCCAAAACGTCTTTTTTGGTTTCATGATGATTCTCCTGAAGAAGCTCTACGGCATGCATTGTCGGCAATGCAACACAACTCAGACGACAACGTCAAATGCCGGCATCTGGATTCAGAAGAATTACTCAAAACGAACCACGAAAGAAACTGTGAATAATAGTGGACCGTTTAGAACAATTCTCTTTTCATCTAGAATCACCTCGTCCGAGATTTGGTCAAGACTGTTCTCTCCCGAGTTTTAATTTTTGACCCATGCGAGAAGCTAAATCCCTCACAATCCCTACAACCGCGCGGCTATGTAACGAGCCGCGGGTTGCGAAACCAAAAGCGGGAACTACGTATGTTGACGAATTAGTACTCCAATAACAGAATCAACCGAAACGAATCCTTACTTGCCGACATATTTACCCCGTAACTCTCTCTTTGGAACTCCGGAAAGGAATGCGACATGATCAATACGCTTTACTTACCTGAACTGAGAGAAATGCTTTCCGAAAATCGCAAGGAAGAGATGGAAGAATTCTGCATAGCAGTGCACCCCGGTGTGACCGCGGACTTCATGGAGGGCCTCACCGGCTCTGAAGCATGGACCATTTTAAAGCATGCGGAACCATTTCGGCGTTGTGAAATTTTCGGCTTCTTCAGCGAAGAGAAACAATTGGAGATTCTCGCCGAGGAGGATCGTCACGAGATAGCCCAGCTGATTGAGGTTATGTCACCAGACGATCGCGTTGACATCCTCGACGAAATGGACCAAGGCATCGTCGACGAATTACTTTCGCTACTGTCGCATGAAGAACGTCGTAACGTTTTGCGTCTGCGGGAATACCCGGATTCCAGTGCCGGGTCGGTGATGACAACCGATGTCGCTAAATTAGAAGAACACCTAACAGTTTCGCAGGCTCTAGCTGAACTTGGGCATCAGGCTGAGGAGCTGGAAACAATCTACTACCTTTATGTTGTCGATGACAAAGACCATTTACGCGGCGTTGTTTCGGCAAAGCAACTGGTGCGTTCTATCGTCCAGCCAGATAAGACGTTGGAAGCATTAATGGAAGAAGATGTCGTCAAGGTAGATGCCTTCGAGGACCAGGAGTCGGTTGCACAGACGGTCGCTCGTTATGACCTGCTTGCCATTCCAGTCGTTGACCGGCAAAACCGGATGCTCGGAATTATCACCCACGACGATGTCATCGACGTCGTCATGGAAGAGGCTCAGGAAGACGTCCAGCGTATTGGCGCTGTGAATCCTCTTGAGGAAACATACCTCAAAACTCCATTACTCACTCTTAGCTGGAAACGTGGTATGTGGTTAATTATTCTGTTCTTCGCAGCCCTGCTAACAGCCTTTGCTTTAGAACATTATGAATCACGAATCGAAAAGCATGTTTGGTTAGTCATGTTTATTCCATTGGTGATCTCTGCAGGAGGCAATTCCGGTGGTCAATCGTCCACACTAATCATTTCATCAATGGCCCGTGACGAAATCCAACTCAGCGACTGGCTCAAAGTGATTCGTCGCGAAATCGCAATGGGCCTGATCCTGGGCGCCTTATTAGGTCTACTTGGATGGGGTGCCGGACTCTTCCTTGCCCCCAAACCACTTTATGCGCTCATTATTCCGATCACTATTTTATGTGTAGTCATCTGTGGAACACTATCAGGTTCGTTACTCCCGCTATTTTTCCGACGCATGGGCTTAGACCCGGCATTGATGAGCAACCCGTTTGTTGCCGGCATCGTCGACATTCTGGGGATCATTATTTACATGAGCGTGGCAGGAATGTTTTACACCCTGTACCCAATGGCTGAGGCAGTACCCCATTAGCCAGATTCTTCTCTTTCCAGTAAAGCATCGTAATATCGAAGAATTTGTATTTTGTGCCGTTTGATGCTGAATACCGAGTCAACACGTTGACGCGCATGCTTCGCTCTCTTCTCCGCAAGCTGTTTATTTTCAATCACCTGACGTAATCCATCAGCCATTGCCTTGACATTACCTGCAGGCACCAAGACCGCTCCCTGCTCACCAAAGATTTCCCGAGTGCCGCCTACGTCTGTAGCTACCACCGGTGTAGAACTTGCTGCCGCCTCCAACAAAACACGCCCTAATGGCTCCTGATAAGCTGGGTGAGCAAGTAGATCAATACTTTCCAGAAACTGAGATATGGGACTCCAGTAACCCACCAAGTGTAGTCTACCTTTCAATATTCCGTTCTGTGACCTACCGCACAAACGTTGTTCAAACTCAATACTTTCCTGTTTTTCTGAGTGTCGCAGTCCAGCGAGAACAACATGTACATTCAGATCCTCCAAACACCTTGTATCCAGTAATTCCACTGCATCAAGCAGCACCTCCCAGCCTTTACGCAGACCTAACTGACCTATTCCTCCAATCAGAACACTCTTTTCTGAAAGTTTTAGAGAGTGGCGTAAACCTGAGTTCGTCGAAGCAGTTTCTGACAAAAAGAGTCCGGCATCGATACCATTGTATACCGTCGCTATTTTGTTTTCCGAAAGTCCTTGTTGCAGATAACAAACGCGAGTTGCATCCGATACAGCAAGACACATATCGAGTTGTGTAAGGTCTAACAGCACCTTCCCACTGACTTTTAAGATGTCACGGATATGACCAATCGTCGGCTTGGTTATCAGTTTTGATATCCGCCCCAGCACACGACTCATGGAAAGGCTATTCGCATGAACAATATCTACATCAAGCTTGTTTATCAACGTGGACAATTCAGCGGAGACAACCTCCGCTGATTTACGATTAAAATCATCCGCAAACACGCAAAACTCATGCTGCGCGTAGCCCAATACCCGTAGGCGTTTGGCTAATGGCCCGTCTGAAGGGCAAAGAAAGATGGGCTCGATCACCGACCCTGTTGATTGCAGAAAGGAAAGAAGCGAGTTCTCACCACCGTTGATGGAGGGAAACTCACAGAGATATGCCACTTTCTTCATGGCATTCAATTAGAGAAGTCCATAGGCAGTAAGCGTACCACGGAGTGACTCCAACTGTAACTCATTCAACGGAGTCATTGGCAAACGCAACTCACCGGTATCCATCCCAAGCAAAGACATCGCCGATTTAACTGGAATAGGATTGGTTGCTAAGCCAAGCATATCGCGGCAAAGCGGAAACAATTTCATATGCCATTCCAAAGCTTGGGCTATATCACCAGCGGCATACGCATTCACCATTGCGATCATATCTTTAGGGACGACATTTCCAACAACACTAATAACTCCAGACCCTCCAATCGCCATGAGCGGTAATGTCAGGCTGTCGTCACCACTTAGCACGGTAAGATTGGATCCACAAATAATCTGGGAAGCCTGATCCAAAGAACCAGTCGCTTCCTTCACCATGGTGATATTTTCTAATTCGCCCAATCGGCAAATAGTGTCCGGCTCGATATTCTTGGCCGATCGTCCGGGTATGTTGTAAACACAAATTGGCAGATCGACCTCTTCAGCTACCACTTTGTAGTGCTCATAGAAACCTTCCTGCATTGGTTTGTTGTAATAAGGCGCAACCATCAGAGCAGCATCTGCACCTTCTTTTGCGGCCCAAGCTGTTAAACGAAGGGCTTCGGCGGTGCTATTCGACCCCGTACCCGCCATCACCTTAATGCGTCCGGCAGCAGCCTGCACAACTTCAGCGATTACACGCTCATGTTCATCATGAGACAAAGTAGGCGATTCACCAGTTGTACCAACGGGACAAAGGCAAGTTGTTCCTGCTTCCACATGGAATTCAACCTGCCGTTTCAATGCATCATAATCCACTTCTCCGTTGGCGAGCGGAGTAGTAATTGCGACAGAAAGTCCAGCGAATTCAGTGCCTTTTCGTACCATTTTGCTTTACCGTAGTTCTTGGGGGCAGAAGAATCTAGAAAGACTCCATCATAAGCCAGAACTACTACATATAGAAGGCAGCCCGATATGAAAGAAAGTCGAATCAAGCGAGTTTTATGGTTACTCGAATTCATAACGATCGGCGACAAATCCGTCAAAAGTATCGGCATCAATCTTGGCACTACGACTATTGCCTGATTGCCAGAATTCACGGGCCTGTTTTTGATAGCGATCACCCTTTAGCGTGACTAGATAGGCGGCTTTCATAAAAGGTGTCATTACCGGATCGTTGAAATTCGTTTGCGCGATTCCCATCGCCACTCCAGTCGACAGTCGGTCACGAGGATATGATCTCGTTACTCCCGCAGCTTTAATCGTTAGTTTCGTTGACGATACTTCAACCACCACCGCTTTGGTACTAGTGCCTACATTAATTTCGGACCCCGTTTTGTAACTGTCCA